>CAYTWZ010000153.1:0-1608 GCA_964442035.1 uncultured Oscillospiraceae bacterium | reverse complement strand
AGGTAAGATTATGAAAAAAATTTTGTTCGCTGCCTCGGAATGTGTCCCTTTTATAAAAACCGGCGGGCTTGCTGATGTTGTGGGGGCTCTTCCCAAATGCTTTGATAAGGAAGAATATGACGTGAGGGTGGTCCTTCCATGCTATGCCTGTATACCTAACAGGTTCAGCAAGGATTTTAAGTATGTAGCTCATTTCTATATGGATTGCGGGGAATACATAAGGAATGAGTATGTGGGTATCATGGCCTATGAGTTTGGCGGCATAAAATACTACTTTATTGATAACAAGCGTTATTTCAGCGGAGCCAAGCCCTATGGCGATATACGTGAGGATATCGAAAAATTCTGCTTTTTCTCTAAGGCGGTGCTGTCCATACTTCCGGTCATAGACTTCCGTCCCGACATAATCCACTGCCATGACTGGCAGACGGGTGTAATTCCTGTTTTCCTTAAAAACGAGTTTGCCGGGGGAGAGTTTTTCAGGGGCATCCGCACAATAATGACCATTCATAATCTTAAGTTCCAGGGCTGCTGGGATGTTAAGACCATGAAGGGACTTACGGGCTTTGGAGATTATCTGTTTACTCCTGACAAGCTGGAATTCAACAAGGACGCCAATATGCTCAAGGGCGGGCTTGTTTACGCCGACTTTATTACCACTGTCAGTGAAACCTATGCACGGGAGATACAGTCGCCAAATTACGGTGAAGGCCTTGACGGTCTGCTCAGGGCAAGGGGAGCGTCTCTGTGTGGAATTTTGAACGGTATCGATTACGATATTTTTGACCCGGATACTGATTCCGGAATAAAGTCCAATTACAACAGCGAAAACTTCTGGGCCAAAAAGTGGCAGAACAAGACCGCCCTTCAGGAACAGCTTGGGCTTCCTGTGGACAGGGACAAATATATGATCGGCCTTATCTCCCGTCTTACAGATCAAAAGGGGCTTGACCTTATTGAAGCTGTTATCAACGGCATTGTGGATGACAACACCCAGTTTGTGATCATCGGTACAGGCGAACGCCGTTATGAGGACATGTTCAAGGGCGCTGCCTGGCACCATCAGGGCAAGATCAGCGCCAATATACTTTACAGCGACGAGCTGAGCCACAAGCTTTACGCCGCGGCCGATGCTATACTTGTGCCCTCGCGCTTTGAGCCCTGCGGCCTTACTCAGCTTATGGCCCTGCGCTACGGCGCTGTGCCAATTGTCCGTGAAACCGGCGGCCTTAAGGACACCGTTCCGCCGTACAACGAGTACAACAACACAGGTCTTGGATTTTCCTTTGCCAATTACAATGCTCACGAGATGCTCAACACTATCAACTATTCCAAAAAGGTTTACTTTGAGCAGCCCTCAAGGTGGCAGGATATGGTCAAGCGCGGCATGACCACGGACTATTCCTGGAAAGCGAGCACTGAAAGATACAAGGATCTTTACGACTGGATAATAAGCTGGTAAATCTGTGCCAACACTGTTGACAGAACAAACAAATCAGTCCCCTGTGGCAACAACGTTGCTGCTATAGGGGACTTTTTATGACATTTTATTCTGAGAAGGACTATATCAAGAAACGCTCATATCCTGTATATGGGCGTTTTTCTTTC
>CAYTWZ010000152.1:0-1919 GCA_964442035.1 uncultured Oscillospiraceae bacterium | reverse complement strand
ATCAGGTATCAGGAGGTACTTAAATTATGAATGATGAAAAGGATATTGATATATCAAGGCTGGTGCGTGCCGCACTTAGCCATTGGCTTTTGATTTTGCTTACTGCTGTTATATGCGGTGCGGCTGCCTTTGCGTACAGCAAATTCTTTGTTACGCCGCTTTACAGATCAACAGTGTCGATATTTATCAGCAATAGCGACGAAATGAACATCGACTCGGTAGATCCCGGTGACGTTGAGGCCTCAAACGCCCTTGTATCGGTTTACTCTTATCTTGTTCGTACAAATATGGTGCTTGACAAGGTGGCCGAATCTACCGAGCTCACCCAAAACGGAATATCATATTCCGCAGCCGCTCTTTCAGGCATGATATCAACCTCCCAAAAAGAAAACGCCTCAATTATGTATGTTACTGTGACTAACCCAAATCCGATTCATTGTGCGGTAATTGCCAATGCTGTAGCAGAAACAGGCATAAAAGAGATTACCAACGTGTCTCCGGGAAGCTCTGCCCGCACACTTGACGACGCTGAGGTTCCCAAATATCCATTTTATCCGTCTAAAACCAAAAATACGGTTTTGTGGTTCATCATAGGCGGCGGAGCAATGCTTGTATTTGTGGTAGTTAGGGAACTCCTTGATACTAAACTTAAGAGTACAGAGGACTTCGGCAAGATCATATCCGCACCAGTGCTCGGCGAAATATGCAAGATGAATACAGCAACAAAATAAACAGGGACTGATCATATCGATGAATACAGATGAATTTGATTACTATTTGCCTGAAGATCTTATAGCTCAGCATCCTCTTGCGGACAGGACGGCATCAAGGCTTTTGCTTTTGAACAAGAATACCGGCGAATCCAGCGAAACAGTATTCCGGAACATAAAGGAACAGTTAAAAAAGGGTGACTGCTTAGTGCTTAATGATACCCGTGTTATCCCGGCTCGGCTTTATGGCAAAAAGGAGGTTACGGGTGGGTTCATTGAGTTTTTGCTGTTAAAACGCCTTTCCACTGACGAATGGGAGGTAATCCTTCGCCCCGGCAGGAAGGCGCTTCCTGGGGCAAGGTTTGAATTTGGGGATGGGAGGCTTCGGGCTCAGATACTGGAAGTATTGGATGGTGGGAACCGACGTGTCCGCTTTGAATATGAGGGGCTTTTTGAAAACTTGCTCGACGAGCTTGGGGAAATGCCACTCCCTCCATATATAACCGAAAAGCTTGAGGACAGCGAACGTTATCAGACAGTCTATTCCGTCAACAAAGGAAGTGCAGCCGCTCCTACTGCCGGACTTCATTTTACCAATGAACTTTTGGACGAAATACGCGCCCACGGGGTCAAAACCGTGTTTGTGACCCTCCATGTGGGGCTTGGAACCTTCCGTCCCGTAAAGGTGGAGGACGTGACCCAGCACCATATGCATTCCGAATTTTACAGTGTTTCCCGGGAAGCTGCCGATGCGATCAACGAAACAAGACAAGCCGGCGGCAGAGTAATCTGTGTGGGAACTACCAGCTGCCGTACACTTGAAAGCGCATCATGGGACGGAATTGTCCACCCTTGCAGCGGAGAAACTGATATTTTCATTTATCCTGGATATAAATTTAAGATGACCGATTGTCTTATCACCAACTTTCATCTGCCAAAGTCTACACTTATCATGCTTGTCAGCGCTCTGGCCGGGAAGGAAAACGTGCTTCGGGCGTACAAATATGCGGTGGATAATCGCTTCCGCTTCTTTTCCTTCGGCGACGCGATGTTTATACAATAAAAGATTTTTAAAATGACGAAAACGTTTAAAAACCCATGAAATAAAGGGATTTCGGCAATCAATAATCCGAGGCCCGACGAATAAAATCCGTAAAAATCCAAAATCTTAAATATTGTCAACTACCCGATGTTTATTAAAATCGTCGA
>CAYTWZ010000151.1:0-1920 GCA_964442035.1 uncultured Oscillospiraceae bacterium | reverse complement strand
CCCCGGCGGAGGGTGCCCTCTGCCGATGGCAGTCTCTGCGAAGCAGAAGCACCGACCGAGTCGGTAGACGAGACCCGGGGGACATCTTTCGTTTAGTTATTTAATCGTTACCATTTCATCAAAGGCATTTCTTACCGACGCGCCGGTGACCCCGTCTACGCTTTCATCTACCGATGTATCCGGAACGCCTATTATAAGCACTGCCGCAACGCTCTGACCTTCGGGAATATCCAAAAGCTCATCGTATTCGCTTTTATTCTCGCCGCTCAGCGCGACAGTCGGCGAGGTCAATATTTTCGTTCCGTAACCCAAAAGCTGCGCCTGTGCCGACATATTTTGACACGCCAATCCCGCATCAAGCTCCGAGCCGTCCTCGCAGGAAATAAAGATCGTCAGCGGCGCGTCGCCAACACCCGCTTTTGCTCTTACGTTTTCCGATCCCGCTTTTGCGCCCTGCGGCATCATAGCGCTCATAGCGTCCGCTATCTGTTGAACCGTATCCTTGTCCGTAACCGCAGTAAAGTGCCATGGTTGCTTATTCATTCCGCTCGGCGCGTTCACGCCGGCTTCAAGAATTGCTTGCATATCCGCCTCTGTTACCGCTTCATCTGTGAAATACTGCGTCGTCTTAGCTTCAGTTAAAACATTTGTTGCCGCCGTATCAATGCTTTCTGTTTTGCTTTTGTCCGCGCACCCGCTGATACCTAGTAATAAAGCCGCCGCAAGACCCATTGACAAAATTTGCTTTTTCATAGTATAGCCTCCTATAAAATAAATTTTAATTCAATATTGCGGTCAAGGGTGTGGGGTCTGTTTCCTCTTTCACACTTTTTTCATATCCTACTTTAAACTATCCCGTGAATATCATTGAATACAAATATCCATATATATAGTATAGCACAGCCAAGCCCGGTTTTCAATAGATAATCTGTAAATATTTAAGAAGAACATTTTTATGCTCTGAAGGCGGAAAATATCAACCCAATCTGTACTAATTACGGGATTTACACATCCGTGTAAATCCTCGTAAGCACAAAGTTATTCTCCCGGGCATAATTCACATAAAAGCTTTGCTGATTTTCAAGGGAAAGCTTCTGCTCGGCCTTATCGGTAGAAACTCTGCAATAAGCTGCAAGACGCAAAAAAGCGCACCTCCTATATAACATGGTACGCTTTTTTAGCAATAATATGATTTTCAGAAAAGTTTTTTCTCCGTTTCACTCCATATTTGACCTATAACCTCCGCAACGGCTTCAAGGCTCTCCTGATCCTCATGGCTGAAACGGCCAATCGATGGGCTGTCAATGTCAAGTACGCCTACAATGCGGTTGCCTGCACGGATTGGAACAACGATCTCGCTGTTACTGGCACAGTCACAGGCAATATGGCCGGGGAAAGCATGCACATCCTCAACCCTGACCGTCTTATTTTCCGCAACAGCTGTTCCGCACACACCGCGGCCAATGGGTATAGTCACACAGGCGGTCTTTCCCTGAAACGGTCCGAGACGGAGCTTGTCCCCGTCGATATAATAAAAGCCCACCCAGTTGACATCTGTTAGATATTCCCTCAAAAGCGCCGACGCGTTGGAAAGATTTGTCACAAGACTGTCCTCCTCGGAAAGAAGAGAAGCGGCCTTTTTCTTTATCCCGTCACAAATCATCTGTTAAATAACCCCTTTTTTTCGGATATATCCTTTACCTGAAAGCCTGCGTCTGTGACGGCCTTTACCAACACATCATCGGAAACATCCCCCGCCAGCGAAACCGCGGCGGTTTTCTTTTTCAGGTCAACTTTGGCGGAAATGACCCCATCGAGTGCGGTGAGGGCATTTTCCACGCTTGCCATACAATGCTCGCACTGCATACCTTCAACTGTTAGAATTTTTTTCATGATCTTCTGCTCCTTTGTATATAACTA
>CAYTWZ010000150.1:0-1975 GCA_964442035.1 uncultured Oscillospiraceae bacterium | reverse complement strand
GGGAGATCATCACGGCGGACAGCCGGGACGAAATAAAACGCTGGCGGGAGCTGGCAAAGGAGGCAAAATAGCATGAGCGAGGACGCAAAACCGATACCGTGCCCGCTTTGTATGCGGCATAGGAAAATGCAGACAGTGGACGGTCTGCAATTTTGGATCGAGTGGGGCGAGGACGGAAAGCCGCGCCTCCGAACGGCAGGCGGGGCCAGCGGCGGGAGAAAGCTAAAAAACCGCCCCGGAAGGGGCGGAAGCGTAAATCAGCCTGCTTCCAGGCGGGCGCGAAGCCCCTCCTGGAGCACTTGAGAACAGTTAATGCCGCGCCGATCCGCCAGCTCAGACATCCAGGCAGGGAGCGAAACGTTTTTCCGAACCGCGCGGACATCGGTCAATGCACGATACGCTATGGTATCCACACAGATTAGAGACAGAGCGTCTCCGGGTTCATGGGGAATATCTGCCTGCGGGGTGGCAGGAGCAATGTTCAAATTCTGATCCTCGGCAACGACCAGCCACCCGCTGGCTGCATCTGTGATTTGCTGAATGGCATCCTCCAGGCTATCACCAGTTGTCACACATCCGGGCAAATCGGGGACGCAGGCATAAAACTCAGTCCCATCCTCGGTCGGGGTAAAGACTGCTGTATAGGTGTATTTCATAATGGCCTCCTTTATAGTGGGAATGGCGAGGGGCTTATTTGCCCCTGCCCATTCGATTTCGTTTGATTTCTTTCCGTATGTATCGAAGCGCATTTTCTGTGAACTGATGGCGCTTTACGGGAATGGAACACTTCAAATCGGAATTGTAGTAAATGTCATGGTTTCCTCCGTGCCGCTGGAATTGATACCCATCCGACTCAAGTTCTTTGATTGCCTGGTCTCTTGGCGTCATATCGCACCCCCTCTGTTGTTATATTATACACAATTTTGCGCAAAAGTCAAGAGGACAATACACAAAATTAAGTAAAGTGAGGAAATAAAGACGAGAAAGCTACCTTCCATCAACTGCGACCAGCGACACGGGCATTTTCAGCTGCGCCGACTGAAGAACGTCTTCGCACAACACACAGCACAAATGAGCCTATTTGACAAGTAATAGAAAAAACTATAATGAAATCAGGAGGCACGGCAATGACAAGCAACTATCAATACGGCAGAAATTCAGAGGGCTATTCAGACCCGACAGCAACAAAGGCATTTGAAAATATCCGCAAGGAAGAATTGGAAAGAGATTCGAAGACAATGGAAAGCATAAACCATCTCATTTCAATTATGAAACAGGTTGCGGATTTCGCCGGGTTTCAGATAGTCGGGCGGATCGTTCTGAAAGACAAGACAACCGGCAAGGAGTGGAGATAACCTTCGTGGGTAACGGAGGCCATTAGAAACGGAATGGGGTGAGAGGGAATGACGCTTCAAGAATTGAATGAGCATCTGGACCTTCGAGAGAAGCTAGCGAAGGCGCAGGAACTCCTGAATGCCTTATGGGACAAAGCTCACCCAGGGGCGCAAGCATTAACCGGTATGCCGCACACAACAGGGGTTCTGGACCGCGTCGGAGAGTTGGCGGAGGAAATCGCCGATCTGGAAGACCGGGTTGCCTCCCTCCAGGAACAAATCTCAAAAGAAGAACGATCCGTCCTGGAGTTTATAGCAACGATTGATGATGACCAGACACGAACGGCCATCCGGCTGCGGTTCGTCCGGGGGCTTTCTTGGAAGGAAGTCGCGGCTGTCATTGGCCGATGGGCAACGGAGGCCAGCATCAGGCAACGGTGTTATAATTATCTCAGTGCCAGCAAATGAGAGCATCGTGTTGTATCGTGTTGCATATTCCCTAATGGGGGGGGACCGGGGGCCACAGCCCCCGGAGCTTCCGATTTAGGAAACGGTATCTCCGAATGGCTGGCGAATACGAATTACTTTTTTGGGATTTCCTGCGCTATGTGGGCCGGGCTTTTCTCGGTTCGTGAACTCGA
>CAYTWZ010000149.1:0-1994 GCA_964442035.1 uncultured Oscillospiraceae bacterium | reverse complement strand
GCGCAAAGCAATTTTTTCATATTAATTTTCCTTTCCATGAGGTTTTTCTTGTCCCCATGTATATTTATGTTCGACACAGTTTACAAAATTCCTTTGAAAAAACGGGCTGTTTTGTAAAAAAAGAATTTGACATCATTCCCGGATAATGCTATAATAATATATATTATGCATTCATATACATTTAAACAACATAAAACATACTATGATATAGGAATTAAAAAAAAGGAAGGTTTTTATATGTCAGCTTTAAAGAGAACTATATATACCGGTTCGGGCTGTGCGCTGGTCACTCCTTTTACCAACACCGGCGTAAATTACAAGGTGCTTGACGAGCTTATTGAGTTTCAAATAGCCGGAGGCACGGACGCGATCATTGCCTGCGGCACTACAGGCGAGGCCTCCACCATGGATGACCGCGAGCATCTCAGCGTTATTGAACATGTGGTCAAAGCCGTTGACGGCCGTGTGCCTGTAATTGCCGGTACAGGCAGCAATGACAGCCGACACGGCAAGGAACTGAGTAAAAACGCCCAGTCCCTTGGAGCCGACGCACTGCTTCATGTTACCCCTTACTACAACAAAGCAACGCAGGACGGCTTGATCAGACATTTTACTCTTATGGCCGACAGCGTTGATATCCCCATTATTCTTTACAATGTTCCTTCAAGAACCGGCTGCTCCATAGCGCCCGAAACACTCCTTAAGCTGTCCGAGCATCCCAACATCACCGCCATGAAGGAAGCCAGCGGCAATATTGCCCTTGCTGCTAAGATGATGTCACTGTGCATTGACAAGATTGATTTTTACAGCGGAAATGACGATATGAATGTGGCCATGTGTTCCCTTGGCGCCAAGGGAACGATTTCCGTACTGGCAAATGTGGCTCCCAAGGTTAGCCATGATATGATAATGAAGTGCTTGGAGGGTGACTACCCCGCCGCAGGGAAGATACAGCTTGAGGCTCTCAGGCTTATTGACGCTTTGTTCTGCGAGGTCAACCCTATTCCCGTAAAGGCCGCAATGCGTCTTATGGGCTACGATGTCGGCCCGCTCCGTCTTCCTCTTTCCGAGATAAGCGAGGCTCACCTTGAGGTTCTCCGGTCAGCAATGAAGGATTACGGCATTATCTGATAAAGACAATATACTAAGGAGCAACGATCATGATCAATATAATTCTTGTTGGCTGCAACGGCAAAATGGGTCAGGTTATATGCCGCATAGCGCGGGACGATCCGCAGGTTCGCATCAGTTGCGGTATAGATATCAGCGGTGAAAAAAAGAATGATTTCCCCGTATATACCGAATTCAACGATCAGGTCAAGGGTGATGTAATAATAGATTTTTCCCACCCTTCCGCCCTTACGGGGACTCTTGAATACTCCAAAAGGACAAAAGCTCCGGCAATAATCGCAACTACAGGTCTTTCACGGGAGCAAAAGCAGGAGCTTACCGAAACGTCAAAGGAGACTCCAATATTTTTCTCGGCAAATATGAGTCTTGGTGTAAACCTGATAATACAGCTTGCCAGCCGCGCGGCGCAGCTGCTTGAGGACAATTTTGACATTGAGATAATCGAAAAGCATCACAACCAGAAGATCGACGCCCCAAGCGGTACGGCCTTAGCCATCGCCGACGCCATAAATCAGGTGTGCGAAGCGGACAACGAATACATTTATGACAGACACAACGTGCGGAAGAAGCGCGGCAAGCATGAGATCGGTATCCACAGCATCCGCGGAGGCACCATTGTCGGGGAACACAGCGTGATCTTCGCCGGTCAAGATGAGATAGTGGAGATAAAGCATCAGGCCACCAGCAAGGAGGTCTTTGCGGTAGGCGCTGTAAAGGCTGCCAAGTTTATGATAGGAAAACCCGCCGGGCTGTACGATATGCAGAGCCTTGTGGCTGAGATTTGATCAGGGTATTAAAAAAGTCGCGAATTTCAATAAGGGCTGAAAGCCCGTCATGGGGCGTTTTCGGTGGGAGATCAATCT
>CAYTWZ010000148.1:0-2010 GCA_964442035.1 uncultured Oscillospiraceae bacterium | reverse complement strand
GGAATCCCTGGGCCTGTTCGTATACCGTCAGATCGCTGCGCTGCATATTTTCCAGTAGCATAGCGCCGACCTGCTCCTGCAGCGTCATTTCCGTAACCACACAGGGAACGGTTTTGAGCCCCGCCGCCTTGGCCGCTGCCAGCCGCCGGTGGCCAATGATGACGGTGTAGCAGCCGCTTGGCTCGCCGCTGATTTCCCCCAGCTTGGGAACAACCGTCAAATTCTGTAGGATGCCGTTGGCCTTGACGCTTTCGGTCAGCTCTTGGATGTCGCCGATCTCCTTCCGGGGGTTGGCCGGATGTGGGAGTAGCTTGGTAACGTTAATGTTCATAATTTCCGCCATGATGATTTCCTCCATGTTCATTTTGTATTGGGGTTTTCCCGAAGTTGATTATTGTATGCCATTGCTCGCGGGTCACCCCTGGGGAGGCCCAACCCGCGCAAGCCAAGCGAACCTTGCGTAAGATATCATCTTTCAGTTGCTCACTTGTCATGGTCGTCATATTCCCTTCCCACATGAAAGCCCCACAGTTGGATCAATAGTCGCTTCCATTGGTAAAAATCGTCTGCCCGGTAGAGCTGCACATAATCGCCGGTCAGATCATCGGTTTCGTAATCCTGGCCGTTTTCCTTGTCCTTGGCGCAGATTACCAGCAGATATTCGTCCTGCTTGTAGTCCTCGCAGGCCTGCCGGATTTCCTCCAGTGTCAACGTTCCCCGCTTCTTGCGGATGTTCAGCCGCCATTGCTTGTTTTTGTCGTAATCGCTCCAGACCTCGATGTTTTTACTCACGGATTATTCCTCCTTATTTTTCTAATTAAGACTTCTTCCTACGCTTCTTCGCCACCGCAGAGAACCCCGCGTCAAGCTCCATCCCGCTCCGGCGGCTTTGGCAGCGTCATCCAGTGGGTATCGCCATGCTCTTCAACTCCCTCAAATTTCATAAAGCAGCCCCAGAACGTTCTGGACTGTTTTCCGCTGTGGTGTCCAAACAGCGGCTTTTGTCCGATGGCTTTCCACACTTTTTCAGCGGGGATGTCGTGCTCGCTCCATTTGAAAATGAGCACGCCGTCAGGCTTCAGTACCCTCATACACTCGGCAAAGCCATCATGAAGCATTTGCGGCCAGTTTTCATACAGTTTTCCGTATTTCTTGACCAGCCACGCTGTTTCCTTCGCCCCGGTCAGGTGGGGGCGGGTCGAATACCACCAGTGAAAAAGAGTTGTCCGGGAATGGCAATGCCGTAAAGTCGCAAATTACATCCGGGTCTATCTCCAAAGTGCAGTTCTCGGCGTTCTCCCAGATATGTTGGTATGTCTCTCTCCGATTGTCGCAGTACACAGCAGCGGGGTGGTGCTTATTAAACCAAATCGTTCGTGAGCCGCAGGTCACATCAAGAATTTTCTTTTCCATCCGAAAGAGCGTCCTCCTTGCTGATTTTCTCGAACGAGATAACCCAGCACCAGGGGTTTGCTGCCCAGCCGTACTTGTCCAGGTCGGCTTTCTTGATGGTGCTGTTCCATAATTTTATAAAGCGGTTTTTTGTCTCAATATCCCATTCTGCACCCGGGATTCCCTCTGCCAGAAAATCTTCTATCTTCATGTCCTGCAGCCGCTCCACGCTCACATTCACCACCCGCAGGAAAATCCTTGCGGCCTCCTTCGGCATATGGATGGAGGGACGCCATTTAGGATGCTCTGCATCATCTGGCCAATCAGCCTTGTAAATATAACCATCTGGCAGTCCAACTTCCGTGTCAACTGTTGTCCAATCGCTAACTCTTGCAAACGTCTCACACGCATACAGGGTGTCGCCGGGTTGATAGGGGCAATCGTCCACGGTTGGATAACAATAGCCGCCGTGTTCATCTTCGTACCAACTGCAAATGCACCGCCCTTTTTCGTCTTCCACAATACCGTAAAGCGCTGGCGGCTTCATCACCCGCCTTGTTACCGTCTTGCGCCCGTCCAGGATGGCCCGGACCATCTCGGTGTTGAATAAAATGGGCT
>CAYTWZ010000147.1:0-2021 GCA_964442035.1 uncultured Oscillospiraceae bacterium | reverse complement strand
CGCTGCTGCGGCGTGCGGTTGTCCGGCAAGGCGTAGATCCGCTTAAGCCGCTTCGCCTCACGGCGGCGGTTCTTGTCGTTGATTTTATCAACGTCGGCGCTGCGGCAGCCCATGACGTCGTTTATTACCTGACCGTTGAGCCCGTAAAACAGAGCGCAGAACTCATACCAATGCAGCTGCGCAGTGTTTAAGTTGATACCGTACTGGGCCATAAACCCGGCGTAAATAAGCTGATTGTCAAATAAAAAATCCACCGCTGCGTTTTGGGTGGATTTTTTATTTGCGGACTTATTGTTGTATGGCAGGGCGGCCGCGCAGAAGAACTGAATAGCCAGCATGATCGCTGTTTCCAGCTTGGGAGGAAGGCGCTTGTATACCTTGAGTACGCCTATCAAATCATTCTTTTGATATGCCTTGTCAAAGTCCAGCCACACACGAAAATCGGTTTTTACTTCCCATTCGCCAACTCGATCGGGAAGAGGCTCGTAGAGGTTCATGCTTCTGATTTAGGCGGGGCGATAAGGGCTATAAGCTCGGCGTTCATTTCATCAAGCTCGGACGGATCGTTTATGGCTCTGTTCAGTTCTATCACAGCCCTAAAGCGTTCCTTGTAGCTCCTTCTGCCGCGAAACATTTTTTCTGATGTGTTTTTGCCGAAAAGGGAATTAAAGAAAGTGTCTACAGCTTTACAGCCTGCTTTGAGAACACCGACAGCGTCGCCGCTTTCCAGAAGGCTCTTCATAGTTGCTGCAGCTTCTCCGAACTTTTGCGCTTCCTTTGAATACTTCTCCAAAAAGTCAACGTCCGTGTTGTCAAGCTCAATTTCAAAATCGTTAAATTTGAACTTCATAATTTACTTCTCCTTTTTGCTTATTTTATTTGCTTTTTAGCCCCGTCGATTATGTCACCCAAATGATCGGCCTTCATGCGCTCAAACCATTTGGGGCCTCTAAGACCGTTGCTACTGTTGTTGCCGTAATACTGATAACGGACATACGGTGTTTGGTATCGTACAACGCCGCTGCCAATGTCGCTCGCGGTTTTGGCACTGTTTTTCATTGTACCGGTTCTGAAAGGTACATACGGATCTCCAAGGCGTATGACCTCATTGTCAACATAAGTCTGCACCGGGCCGCCGTCCTCCATGCCGTGGTCTTTCAGCAGCTGCTGTATTTCCTTAAGCTGTACCTTGAAATTAGCCGTGTTGATCACCTCCGCACACTAATCGCCAATGGGGACGTGTCCCGCGGCGATTGTCCGTAACCTCGGTTATAACGCTGCATACACTTCCGTCGGGTTCATCCTCTATACTGCCTTCAAGAGCAATATAATCCCCCTCGGAAACGGTTATATTGTCATCTGTGAATATCCTGACGCTGAACTCGCTGGCTCCGACAAAACCGGCTCCCTGGGCAAATATGCTCCGCCGCCTGAAAACCGTAGCCTCATGATCGGAATATGTATAGCTTTGCTTGTCGTCATTAAGGTGATATATCCGTACCAAGCAGGGTTGCCTCCTTTGCCGTCCTTTCGTCCTCCCCGAAATACCACATCCGGAACTCCCACATAGACATTATCCCGGCTGTTACAAGCTGCATTTTTTCGGCAAATTCAGTCTTGCGGTCAGCGACAATGCTGTCATCAAATTCCGTTGTAAGACTGTATTTGCCTGACGGTGCAAGGCTGTAAACAGATGTCCATACATCCATGGCGTAGAGCGTATCATTAAGCGCTGATTTTAATTCCCGCTGGAGGTCGCATACGTTTGCGTAGCTCCGCTGCTTGCTGGCGCGTATTTCCTCGGCGGTTTTGTCCACCTCGTTTATTTCCGACAAGGTGCCGTAGGCAAGGCCTGTTATAAACTCGATACGCCTGAGCAGCACATTAAGCCCGGATTGTATGGCCTCATTGCGGAATTCAGGTGACCACTCCTTAAAAAAGCTGTCTTCTTCCACATTCAGACTGCGGAATATGTCGTCTGTAATTCGTTTTTTGTTGTCCCCGTCAACATTGAGCGCTGT
>CAYTWZ010000146.1:0-2048 GCA_964442035.1 uncultured Oscillospiraceae bacterium | reverse complement strand
TGAGCTATGTCCGCCGCGGGGTGGACACCTATCATATGATAAACAAAAACGATCACATTACCGTAGGGGTATCAGGTGGAAAGGACAGCCTTGTACTCCTTGTCACTCTTGCCGGCCTTCGCCGGTTTTACCCGGCGGAATTTAAGCTGTCGGCGGTGACGCTGGATCTTGGCTATGCGGACATGGATTACAGCCCCATTGCTCGGCTGTGTGAGAAGCTGGATGTGGACTATTATATAAAAAAGACTAACATACGGGAGATCGTTTTTGATATACGCAAGGAAGCGAATCCTTGCTCCCTGTGTGCAAAAATGCGCCGTGGAGCTCTCCACGACGCCGCACTTGAAATCGGAAGCCACACTGTCGCCCTTGGACATCACAATGACGATGCAGTGGAAACCTTCATGATGAGTCTTATTTTTGAGGGGAGAGTGGGTTGCTTTTCACCGGTCTCGTACTTAGACCGAAAGGGCATCACCCTTATCCGCCCCATGATCTATATGCCCGAAAGCTACTCCTCCGGCCTCGCCCGCCGCATGGAGCTCCCTATCGTGAAAAACTCTTGCCCTGCCGACGGCAAGACCAAGCGCCAGTATATAAAGGAACTGATCCTACGACTGGAAAGGGAAAATCCCGGCTTTAAAAAGCGTGCCTTTACCGCAATGGTAAACGGCAACGTGGGCGGCTTTGCCGTACCCGGTCAATCATCGGGGCAGCAGTCTCCGCAAGGCTCATAAGCGCCATTTTCCAGCTCCTCATATGTAAGCTGGCGTATATTGCTTTTGTTTTTTATGTGCTTGCATCCGGCCTCGTGGTATTTCTCGCCTGAGGGGGTAACGTAGTAATTGCTGTAATCCGTTGCACTGTGCCTTTCGCCGGTGTTATGCTTCTCACTTTCAAGCAGGCTCATTGTGCCCACGGACAGCACTACCGTAATAATAAGCGCCGCAACGGCAAGCATCGGCGCCTTGAACCTGCATAAAAGGCTGCTCCCCCGGACGTCGCTTTTTTTCAAAAGGTAATGGGCAAACTCGTTTGCCTCAAATTCCTCCGTAACATCTCTGCCCACAACGGATATGGGAGCGGTATGGCCGCAGAAAATGTGACCTTCCTCGTGTGACAATACGATTAGCTTTTCAGCCTCCGACAGATCTTCGCTGACAAATACAAGTCTGTAGTTCTTGTCAACATATGTAAAACCCCGGCTCTGGCCTATGTAGTCTGTCAGATCCAGTGCTTGGATCAGTGACGCTTCGTTGCCCGTGTTGTATATCTGGCTGAACTCAATGATCGTATAGCCCTGTCGTGTTATGACACGGCACAGGCCTTCAAGCGTAAGTCTGTGTAGCTTGTATTCCCTGAAAAATTGCCTTGCCAGCGCCCGAGGGTCGTTTCCCATTTTATCTTGTCTCCCTGATGGATCTTAGCGCTCTTGCGGCTACTTCGTCCCGGGGAGTTATTTTCCCTTTCACAAAATTTATTCCGTCAAAGGCCTTTATCACCGCTTCCGCGGACATGCCTGTGCAGCGGGCGTATTCCACCATTATCATGGTGCGTATGGCCTGAAGCGCCTGATCGTCGAGACTCCCGATAATATTCGTGTTGGAGCTACTGAAAAACGAATCCAGCTCATAGCCTAAGGGGGAGCTGTCGTTAGTGATGCGCTTTATGAAGTCGGTAGGAAAAACAGCTATAGAACGTATCATGTTGTGGGTCTTGGAGTTGTAGTCAAAGAACAGTATCAGCGAAAGATACATATTCCATGTCATTTTCCGGCTACGGCGCTCAATTGCGCCGTAGGTCTGACGGGATACGCCGATCACACCGGCCAGATCCTCCTGAGATACATCGGCTTTGGTACGAAGAAGTGTCAGCTGTGATGTGAGCTTTTCTATGTACATACGCTTTTCCGCTACTGTGGGGATCATTGCAGATGAATTAGTCATGTTGGTTATCTCCTTGGTAATATGATAGGACTTATGCCTTGTTAAAAATGCATCTATACGTTTATTATACGTTGTATTAGCGACAATGTCAATACAAAAAAT
>CAYTWZ010000145.1:0-2080 GCA_964442035.1 uncultured Oscillospiraceae bacterium | reverse complement strand
TTAAACCATGCTTTTCCTTAAGCTTCAATATACGTATTACGCTCTCATTGATACGTTCCTCTGTTATCCGTCCATTCTCCACCGCTTCAAATACAGCGCTGTAAGCGATATCAAGATCCTCCGGCATAAGCAGCATATCACAGCCGGCCTCTATCGCAAAGACGCAAGCCTCGCCGCCATAGCCTTTCACCGCGCCCATATTGAGTCCGTCCGTTATCACTACGCCGTCATAGCCAAGCTCGTCCCTTAAGAGCGATGTTATTATCGACGGGGACAGGCTGCAGGGAGTTTCATCCCCTGTCACATTTGGCAGCGACATGTGCGACGCCATCACAAAATCCGCTCCGGCTTCTATCCCGGCGGCAAACGGAACAAGCTCCTCCGCCCGAAGCTCATCCAAGGTTCGGAGGCTGACACTTGTACCGTTATGAGAATTGTTTACGGTACTGCCATGTCCGGGAAAATGCTTAAGAACGGAGCTGACGCCCTCGCTTTGCATACCCTCTGTCAACGCGGCAACCTTCCCGGCCACATCCCGCGGATCTGTACCAAAGGAGCGTTTTCCTATTTCTGTATTATTTTTGTTGATGATTACATCGGCCACGGGAGCGAAATCCACATTAAAGCCCAGCTCCCTCAGTTCAAGCCCCAGACGTTCTCCAATGCTCCCGGCCTGATCGGCGGTTTCCACGTCCGCCATATTGCCCGCGTCGGTAACGCCGCATTTTTTTGAAAGGCGACTGACCGAACCGCCCTCCTCGTCAACTCCGATAAACACCGGGATGTCAAAATCCGCCGCAAGCTCCGCCGTCAAGTCCGTTACCTGCTGCCTGTCCGTAACGTTTTTGGCAAAAAGTATAATTCCTCCAACACATGTATTTTTTGCCTTTGCCCGGAAGTCTGCGTCTATTGTTTTAACTTCTCCTCCGCGGCCTACAGCCTCAGGAGTAACAAAAAACAGCTGCATAATTTTTTGTTCCAGCGTCATAGAGCCGAGGATTTCATCCGCCGGATCTTTTTCGCCGTCCGTCACTGTTCGGGGTTCTTTAGCTTCATTTTCCGTTTCCGCGGTGCTTTGCGCGGAAATATTTCCCGATGTTTCCGCCTGCTCCCCGACCTGACAGGAAGCAAAAAACAGCATGACCAAGGTCAACAGCAGACAGACTCTTTTCATTTCCATGCGCCCCTTTACTCAATTGAGTTGTACCATCTTTTTATCGCGTCAAAGGTTTCGCCGCTCACATCATGCTCGATACGGCAGGCATCTTCCCGCGCGGTCTTTTCGTTTACGCCAAGCTTCATCAGCAGTCCGGTTATGATAAGATGTCGCTCATATATCCTTTCCGCGATATCCATACCTGACGGCGTAAGCTCAATATGCCCGTGCTCATCCACCGTAATATAGCCGTTTTCCCGAAACTTTTTCATGGCAACGCTGACACTTGGCTTGCTGAACCCAAGCTCCGACGCGATGTCAACGGAATGTACCTCTCCATTGCGCTGCTTTATCATAAGTATCGCTTCCAAATAGTTTTCCGCAGATTCCTGGATAACCATATCCTCCCCTCCTTTTCATTGTATTACAAACAATTATTTATATAAAATTATATCACATTTCATTGCGAATTTCAACATTTTTTTAATAATGTGAAAAATTTTTAAATTTTTAAAATAGCTATTGCAAAATCAAGAAAAATAGTGTATGCTATATGTATATCAAAAATTCGTAAGCTAACTTCAGGGAGGGTTTGCAATGGCCAATAATCAAACAACTCAAATCGAAATAAACCGTTCCCGGGATGCGGAAATAGAGTCAATAATAGACCGGGTGCACGCAGCCTTGGTAGAAAAGGGATATAACCCCATCAGTCAGATGGTGGGCTATATAATGTCCGGTGACCCAACCTATATCACCAGCCACAAGGGCGCTCGGAGCCTTATCACCAAGGTGGAGCGGGACGAAATACTCGAGGTAGTTTTTAAGCGGTATCTTGAAAAGAGTCCCCTTACAAAAACAACAAAGTAAGCGTTGACAAGTTTTAAAAAGGAGCTGTAAAAAAACAGCTCCTTTTTAGTTGCA
>CAYTWZ010000144.1:0-2119 GCA_964442035.1 uncultured Oscillospiraceae bacterium | reverse complement strand
AATTTGCCATGTGAAAATAGAACAACTATATATTTTATATAAGATTTTTATATAAGTTATATGAATTTATATCAGCTTTGTCGTCCCGCCGTACACCGTGCCTTGGGCGCCGTCAATGGTGACCACGGTACCGCTTTTAAGCAGCTTCGTGGCGTTTTTGGCTCCGACTATGACCGGGATATCAAGGGTAAGGCCGACAATGCCCGCGTGGCTCCCGATGCCGTCCTCCTCGCAGATTATTCCCTTGCAGCGCCTAAGTATGGGCAGCATGGCGTTGGTGGTCTTAGGTACGCAAAGTATCATTCCGTCACGGAACGCGGGGATAATATTGTCCATTGTGTCGGAAACACATAGCTCGCCGCTACAGCTGAGTCTGCTGACGCTTGTCCCCTGCACAAGTATGTTGCCCACAAGGTGAACCTTGAGAATATTTGTGGTTCCGCTTACTCCGACCGGAGCGCCGCCTGTTATTACCACAACATCACCGTCGTTCACTATGCCGGTCTCCTTGGCGATATCTACAGCGCTGTCAAAGAGGGCGTCGGTAGTGTCGCACATCTTGCTCCGGGCAGGGATGATGCCCCAGGACAGCGCCAGCTGACGGTAATTTTTTTCGCTTGTGGTTGGGGCTATAATGGGACAGTCGGGCCGGAATTTGCTTATCATACGGGCGGTATACCCCGACTGTGTCACCGTAATTATTGCCGTAGCGCCAAGATCAAGGGCTGTGGTGCAGGTAGCATGGCTGATAGCGTTTGTGATGGATATTTCATTGATAAGGGATTCGTTGTCAAACTGCTTGCGGTAGTTGATGGATTTTTCGGTGGTTTCGGCGATCTTTTCCATTGTTGCCACGGACTCCACGGGATGAAGGCCGGCAGCTGTCTCGCCGGAAAGCATTATCGCGCTGGTTCCGTCGTAGATGGCATTGGCAATATCCGTGACCTCCGCCCGGGTGGGACGGGGGTTCTTGATCATGGATTCCAGCATTTGGGTGGCCGTTATGGCAATCTTGCCGGCGGCGTAGCATTTCTGTATAAGCATTTTTTGAATACGGGGAAGCTCTTCAATGGCAATTTCCACGCCCATATCTCCGCGCGCTACCATTATGCCGTCCGCGACATTGAGTATTTCGTCTATGTTGTTTACGCCTTCGCGGTTCTCGATTTTTGCGATTATTTTTATGTCATCGCCGCCGCAGCTTTCAAGAATTTTTTTCACCTCAAGCACGTCAAAGGCTGTCCGTACAAAGGACGCGGCCACAAAATCAACGTCCTGCCCCGCTCCGAAGATCAGATCCGTCCTGTCCTGCTCGTTCATGTAGGGCATTTCAATGTGGGTGCCGGGAAGGTTTATGCTTTTGCGGTTGCGGAGGACACCTCCGTTGATGACCTCGCATATTATGTCCGTATCCGTAAATTCGATGGCCTTAAGTTCGATAAGTCCGTCATCAATGAGAATTCTGCTGCCCTTTTCCAGCTCCTGAGGCAGACGGGGATAGGTTATGCTTACGCAAGAGCTGTCGCCTTCCACATCCCGCGAGGTGAGGGTAAAGGTGTCTCCGGCTTTTACGGCGGCGCTTGCGCCCTTGAAGGTTTTGATGCGGATCTCGGGGCCTCTGGTATCCAACATTATCGGTATGGGAAGATCCAGCCGGTCTCGCAATTCTTTGACGGTGTTCATACGCTTAAGGTGGTCATTGTGGTCCCCGTGGGAGAAATTCAACCTTGCCACGTTCATTCCGTTTTGCATCATTTTGAGCAGAACGTCTCTGTCATCGGTGGAAGGCCCCAAGGTACAGATTATTTTGGTTTTACGCAATTCAGACATCCCTTTCTTATGGAAAGTCAAGCTTCCCTTTAATATTTTTGCCGGATTTGTTACCTATTATGCCTATTTCTGAAGATAGTCGCAGTAGGCATAGCCGGTTTCGCCGTTGTATTTTACCTTGTAGAAGCCGTGCTCCGTTTCACCAAGATATGTCACCTCCGAACCGGCGGGAATAATATCGATTACTTCACAGTCGGTATTGGGATCGCTGCGAAGGTTTACGCTTGTTATCACATAAAGCTTATCCCCGGCGCTGGCCGCTTCAACATCCGGTGTGCCTTTTTCGTCA
>CAYTWZ010000143.1:0-2211 GCA_964442035.1 uncultured Oscillospiraceae bacterium | reverse complement strand
TGCAAACGACACACAGTAAAAATGGGGAGCGGACAACATATCCGCACCCCATTCAGACTTCTCACAAAGTCAATGCCAGTAATCTGTGGCTATTTTATTTTCAGCCCAATAAAAAATCTCACATTATAGCTTGCATTATCAAAAATAGTGTGTTAAAATATTATGTTGTAGTAAATTATTATTTTGAAAGGGATGCTTTCAATGGACTTCAAAGAACAGGATTTTGTGACTCTTCTCCTTGGCAATGACATCAATGTTTACAGCGTGGCGCGGGCGTTTTACGAGGCCTATGGGATAAAATCCACCTCTATCGGCAAAAAGGGCGGCGCCCCTTGTGCGGCAAGCAAGATAATTGACCAGACGGTGGAGCCTGATATAAACAATCCCGACACCTTTGTAAAAAGGGTCAACAGCTTTGCGGCAAAGCAGACTAAGCGGGTGCTGCTTATTGGCTGCGGAGACAATTATGTGCGGCTTATTGCGGAAAACAAGAATCGCCTTGCCGAAAATGTGGTAGCCCCTTACCAGAGCGCGGAAATGCTGAATTACCTCATGGACAAGCAGCGCTTTTATGAGCTTTGCGACAAGCACGGCATTGACTACCCGGCTACCTATGTGTGCACTCCCAAAACCATGGAGGTCTGCCCTGAGTTTGGCGCTCCCTATATACTTAAGCCCTGTAACGGGCCGGAGTATTTTGCCCATCCCTTTGAAGGCCAAAAAAAGGTGTTTAAGCTGGACACTCTTGAAGAGCTTCGTAAGACTGTGGCCGATATATATAACAGCGGATATAAGGACAACCTTATTGTACAGGAATTTATTCCCGGGGACGACACCTTTATGAGGGTGCTGACAAACTATTCGGACAAAACAGGCAAGGTAAAGCTTATGTGTCTGGGGCATGTGCTCCTTGAGGAGCACACCCCCTACGGAATAGGCAACCACGCCGTTATCATAAATGAATATGATCGGGAGCTTATGGAAAAATTTCAGGCGCTGCTTGAGGACATAGGCTATACCGGATTTTCCAACTTTGACATCAAGTATGACAGCCGGGACAAAAAATTTAAGGTGTTTGAGATCAATGTCCGTCAGGGACGCAGCAATTTCTATGTCACGGGGGCGGGTTATAATATAGCGGAATATGTGGTGAAGGACCATATATTGAATGAACAGCTTGGGGAAACGGTTTACGCCGACAACGAAAACCTGTGGCTTGTGGTACCCCGTAAGGTGGCCTTTGACTATATCCGTCCCCGGGAGTACAAAACCCGCATGAAGTCCCTTATCCGGGCCGGAAAATTTGTCAACCCCCTGTTCTTTAAAGGGGATAATAATGTTGGACGCGTGCTGAGGCTTGTAAAGCAGCACGTCTCCCATTTTGAGAAATATAAAAAATACCTGGGGAAATAAATTACTCTTCGGGAGGAACGCTATGCTTAAATTGGGTATAATCGGCGGAATGGGTCCGGAAGCAACCGCAATGATGTATGACCGGATAATCCGCTTCACCGATGCAAAACGGGATCAGGATCATCTTGATATTATCATCTACAGTCACGCGTCCATGCCTGACCGTACCGGCGCCATAAAAAGCGGTCGGGGCGGCGAGGTGGCCGGGCTCCTTTCGGAGGACGCCAGAATGCTGCAGCGCTGCGGCGCGGGGGCTATTGCCATTCCCTGTAACACCAGTCATAGCTTTATTGACATTATACAGTCATCGGTGGACATTCCGGTCATAAATATGATCAGGGAGACAGCCCGGTACATAGGTGAAAGCCGCCCGTGGGTAAAAAAGGTGGGCATACTGGCCACTGACGGAACTCTAAAATCAGGGCTTTACCGCCGCGCGTTAGCGGATATGGGTCTTGAGCCCTTTGAGCCGGACGAGGATACCCAAAAAATCGTAATGCGTATAATTTATGACCAGATAAAGGCCGGGGATAAGGGCAGCCTGGAGGATTTTGCCAAGGTAGACCGCTTCCTTAAGAAAAACGACTGTGACGCTGCTGTGCTGGGCTGTACGGAACTGAGTGTTTTCCGGGCCAACCATGAGTTAGACAGCTTCTATGTGGACGCTATGGAAATACTGGTCAAAAAGTGTATAACCCTTTGCGGGGCAAGGCTTAAGGCGGAGACAGGCAATTGACAAGGCCGGGAGGAGGACAAACACATGAAAATTTCCGATTATATAAATCTGTTTGAGAATAA
>CAYTWZ010000142.1:0-2271 GCA_964442035.1 uncultured Oscillospiraceae bacterium | reverse complement strand
GAAAATAATACTGCATGTTTACCGCAATTATTTTCTTACAGCGCTTGCAACCCATGACAAAATGTGCTATAATACTTATGATCAACTTAAAGAAGCGCCGATTAATTCACGTCTACGCTTAAGAATCTACTTGACGGAGAGTTTTCACAGTTTGGTTAAATGTTTGATACAACAAGTACTCACGCGCTTTTTGTCTTGTTGCGAAAAAAGAATTTATCTCCGATCAATATTTTAGAATTAGTCAGGGCTTCCCTAAAATATCATCTAAATTTATTGGAGGTATGACAATGAAAAAAGCTATAACCATTGTAAGCGCATTCCATGTTTTGTGCTATGCGCTCATGCTGGCAGGCAGCGCCTTCAAAAACGGTTTAATGATTGGTCTGGCTTTTGCCCTTGACATTGTGGGCGCTGTTTTGTGTCCCATAGCGCTGTCACTCATGGCGCTTATGTGCTCAATGCGTGACGAGAACCTGAGAGTAATTAAGCTTTATCCTCAATGCGCATCCACTATCGGAGCCATAGGCCTCGTCAGGGGTATTCTTTTCTTTTTCGTTTCCGCCAGCTCCGGACTTAAGGCAGGCGGCAGCGCATTTGTCGGAGCGATGAAGTATCTTGTAATTTCGTTTTTGCTTCTCACCGTTTGGTTTATAATTTTTGAGCTTTCTTCCGGGACGCTCAAAAAAAACACGAAATTCAACAACAGGCTTAAAAAGTAAAATTATGACGGAGGAAAAATCATGGACAAACAAACTGTATTGGTAATCGACTTTGGCGGCCAGTACAACCAGCTTATCGCCCGCCGTGTAAGGGAACACAACGTCTACTGTGAGGTCATGGCCTACACAAGGAGCGTTGAGGAGATCAAAGCAAAAAATCCTGTTGGCATTATCTTCACCGGCGGACCAAACAGCGTATACGGCGAAGGTGCGCCTATGGTATCAAAAGATCTTTTCGAGATCGGTGTACCCATCCTCGGCATCTGCTACGGAGCCCAGCTTATGAGCCACATCTTGGGGGGCAAGGTAAGTAGCGCCGAAACAAGGGAATACGGCAAAATTGAAGTCACCCTCTCCCCCAGCCTTATTTTTGATGGTATTGAGGGCAAGGGCATATGCTGGATGAGCCACACTGACTATATCAGTCAGGTTCCGGACGGATTCAAGATCACCGCTGTCAGTGATACATGTCCTGTAGCCGCATATGAAAATGCCGAGAAGAAGCTTTACGGCGTACAGTTTCACCCGGAAGTAAACCACACACTGTTCGGTGAAAGGATGCTACGCAACTTTCTTTACAATGTCTGCGGCTGTAGCGGCGACTGGGAAATGAATGACTACGCCAACGAATATATCGCCATGGCAAAGGGAAAGTATGCCGGGAAAAAGGTTCTATGCGCTCTCAGCGGAGGGGTTGACAGTTCTGTAGCGGCCGTACTGCTTTCAAAGGCAGTAGGCAAAAATCTCACCTGTATTTTTGTTGACCACGGACTGCTGCGCAAAAACGAGGGTGACGAGGTTGAGAAAATTTTCACCAAGCAATTTGACATCAATCTTATCCGTGTAAACTGCGAGGACCGCTTCCTGACAAAGCTTGCGGGAGTTACTGAGCCTGAAAAGAAACGTAAGATCATAGGTGAGGAATTTATTCGTGTATTTGAAGACGAAGCCAACAAGATAGGTGAAGTTGACTATCTTGTTCAGGGCACGATTTACCCTGACGTAGTTGAAAGCGGCAGCGGCAAAAGCGCCACAATAAAAAGCCACCATAATGTAGGCGCTCTCCCCGATGTGATCAAGTTCAAGGAGATCGTAGAGCCTTTAAGGATGCTGTTTAAGGATGAGGTGCGTAAGCTGGGCACAGCCCTTGGTATCCCCGACAATCTTGTATGGCGTCAGCCCTTCCCAGGCCCGGGCCTTGCCGTCCGTGTGATCGGTGAAATAACAAAGGACCGTCTTGATATACTCCGGGATGCGGACGCAATTTTCCGGGAGGAAATTGCCGCCTGCGGTATGGACAGAAGCATAAACCAATACTTTGCCGTGATAACCGGTATGAAGAGCGTGGGCGTAATGGGTGACGAAAGAACCTACGACTATACTATTGCACTTCGAGCGGTCACCACTACCGACTTCATGACGGCCGACTGGGCGAGAATTCCTTATGATGTGCTGGAAAAGGTCAGCACGAGGATCGTTAATGAGGTCAAGCACGTGAACAGAATTGTATATGATGTGACGAGTAAACCACCGGCTACGATCGAGTGGGAAT
>CAYTWZ010000141.1:0-2289 GCA_964442035.1 uncultured Oscillospiraceae bacterium | reverse complement strand
AGACGAGACCCGGGGGACATCTTTCGTTTAGTTATTTCCCCGCCGAAACATCGGGTGACGATGTCATATGCTTTATCGAATCACAGATCAGCTCCGCGGTCCTCTCCGGGCCAATGGAACTGTCTACGCTCAATTCGTATTGGCGATAATCGCCCCATGCGCAGCCGGAAATACTCTTGTAGTAAGATCCTCTGGCCATGTCGGAGCGGGCAATGCTGTTCCTGCTTTCTTGCTCGGTATCACCGTATACTTCCATGATTTTTTTCACCCGGTAATCCTTGGGTGCGTGAATAAAGATCCTTATAACATTGTCCCGGTTACGCAGAACATAGTCCGCGGCCCGGCCTATAATAACGCAAGACCCCATATCCGCGATCATGTTAATGGCCTTGTCCTGAGCTGTGACAGCCTGCTGGACGGCACTGGTGCTGAGGTAGAGCTCACGCATGACGGAATTTTCATCTGAGTTTATATTCGAAATAAAATCCTTGGAGAGTCCGCTCTCCTGTGCTGCCAAGGCTATCATTTCCTTATAATAGCATGGGATACCCAGCTTTTGAGCAACCATCTGACCAATGCGTTTTCCGGCTGTGCCGTGTTCCCGGGCGATAGTGATGACAACGCCGGGACGGGATTTTTGCAGGATAGGTTTTTCTGCTGCAGGCTGAATGTCCTCAGTCTTCAGCTGCTTCCACAAACGAACCATTACAACCGCAGTCAGCGCGCTTGCGATGACGTCCGCAATAGGAGCAGCCCAGAAAATACCTGTCACGCCCCATACCACAGGAGCTGCTATAGAAAATACTATCAATAACATATCCCGCAGAATGGACAGCGGAGCGGCGGCCTTAGCATGACCGATAGACTGCAGAAAAATAGCGCACACCTTCTGAACACAGGTAAACATAATGAGAGACAAATATATTCTCAGACACAATACTGCAAACTGAGTGTACATCTCCCCGTCAGCGCCGAACATTCTAATGAAAAACAGCGGGAAGACCTCAAACATGACAGTACAAATCAGGCAGACGATAGCTGTCCACTTGATAATTAAACCCAGTAGCTCCCTCACTCGTTCGAATTTTCTTGCTCCATAGTTGTAGCCTACGATTGGCTGCGCACCGGCAGCAATGCCGATAGCGATGTTAAGCACGATCTGAAAGAGCTTCATGATTACCACAAACGCCGCCAAAGGTATGTCTGCACCGTAAACAGAAGCCGCGCCATACTTCACCAGCAACACGTTATTGATAACAGTGATGACTACAATGGAAAGCTGGGTCAAAAAGCTGGATGTTCCCAAAGCCATCACCTGTTTTAGCAACACAGGGGACGGACGGAAGCTGGAAACAGAAATGTGGAAAGACTTGCTCTTAGCTAAATAAGCGGCACAAATCAAAAAGCTGACAAACTGCCCAAGAATAGTTGCATATGCCGCACCCTTGATTCCCATATCCAGTACAAAAATGGCTACCGGATCGCCGATAATATTCAGCACAGCGCCTACCAGCATTGCTCCCATAGCATACTTCGGGCTGCCATCAGCGCGAATAATAGAGGCAAGGGTGTTCTGAACCAATGCCAGAGGAATCATGGCATAGATAATAAAGCCGTAATCATGGGCAAGGGTCAGGTTAGCGTCCGTTGCACCGATAAGTCGCAAAAGTCCGTCTCCCCAGCAGTAGCTGATAAGTATGATCACCACACCGCCGAGAAAAGAACACAAAATGCTGTTGCCTACGCTCCGGTGAATATTTTCCGTCTCGCCGCGCCCAAGGGATACGCTGAGAGACGCGGCGGCGCCATCACCGAAGAGCAACGATACGCCCCAGCCGATCACAGTAATAGGGAAGATTACTCCGGTGGCGGCATTGCCCAGATAGCCTACTCCGTTGCCTACAAATATTTGGTCAACAATATTATACAGGCAGGAAATGATGAGTGAGAAAATGCACGGGACTGCGAATTTACGCAACAGCTTCCCGATTTTCTCAGTCCCCAAATAATTTGATTTTTGCATAAATAAAGCCTCCTTCAACAGTTGTCAGGACAAAAAAAGGCACACGCCGATGCGTGTGCCTTCAAAGCAAAAAAGCACCCGCAAAGCATTACCGTACCGTAATCAGGCTTACGTGCAATGCACTGCGTGTGTCGTTAAATGTCTATCTTGAATTGACAATAAATAGCTTACCAAAATTTATTAAAGAAAGCAATGGGCAACTTTCACAAATTTTGATATCAAGGAGCATGTCGCAGTTTTGTTCATGCTTTCCCATGTTTCAAGCA
>CAYTWZ010000140.1:0-2328 GCA_964442035.1 uncultured Oscillospiraceae bacterium | reverse complement strand
GGTAACGACACCGCCGGGGCTGTTGATGTAAAACTGGATATCCTTGTCCGGATCCTGTGCCTCCAGATACAGCATCTGGGCGATAACCAGGCTTGCGGTTGTGTCATTGACTTCCTCGGACAGGAACACAATGCGGTCATTCAGCAGGCGGGAAAAAATATCGTAGGAGCGTTCTACTCTGCTGGTTTGCTCCACAACGTAAGGGACTAAACTCATGGTTGCTTCTCCTTTCTTGGATAAAACACTTGTGATGTCGCTGTTCATTCTAACCCGCTTGGAGACAAATTATTCCTCAGTCTTTGCCTCGGCGGCTTCTTCGGCGTTTTCCGCTTCCTCCGACACATTCTCCGCAGGGACGGCGACCGGCTTTGCGCTGTCGGCAATCAGCTTGCGCGCCTTGCGGATGGCCAGCTCGCCCTTTAGCTCCTCGGCGCTGATCAGGCTCTTAGCCTTTTCTTCCTCCATCTGATAGCTTTCTGCAAGCTGCCTGTATTCTTCCGCAAGCTCTTCCTCAGAGACTTCCAGCTTTTCCGCGTCCACAACGGCGTTGAGCATAATGTTTTCTCTCAGCTGCACCTCCGCAAAGGGCCGAATGCTGGACTTAAAGCCGGACAGATCGCCGCCCATCATTTGGGCATACTTTTGCAGGGAAGTACCCTGAGAGCGGAGCCGGTAGTCAAAGCGATTCATCTCGTCTTCCACCTGATCGTCGATCATACAGGCGGGAATGTCCGCGGTCATGCTCTTGGAGGCCTTTTCAACGGCGGCGTTTTCAAAGGCATTGTTGTTACCCTCTTCCTTTTCTTTCAGAAGGCTGGCACGGATATCGGCTCGCAGCTCCTCCAGAGTGTCAAACTCGGAGACATCTCTGGCAAGCTCGTCATCCTTCGCGGGAACGGCTGTCTCCTTGACATCATGCACCTTGACCTTGAACACAACAGCTTTGCCTGCCAATCCGTCATGGTAGTCCTCGGGGAAGGTGACGTTGATATCCTTCTCTTCGCCGGCTGCCATGCCGACAAGCTGTTCCTCAAAGCCGGGGACAAAGCTGTTGCTGCCCAGCTTCAGCTCATAGCCTTCTTTCTTGCCGCCCTTAAAGGGAACGCCGTTGAGAAAGCCTTCAAAGTCGATGACTGCGGTGTCGCCGTTTTGCGCCGCGCGGTCAACAGTGATGATTCTTGCGGCGTCGTTTGCCTTGCGATCCACCTCGGCCTCCACCTCTTCGTCTGTGACAGCCGCCTCGGCCTTGGGAATTTCCAGACCCTTGTAGTCGCCCAGAGTGACCTCAGGATACAACGCGGACTCGATGGTCAATTCCACAGTTTTATCCTCGCCAAATTCCAGACCGGAGACAGAGGGCTGACCCACGGCTTTCCAGCCCTGATCTAAAACTGCTTCCTTATAGACATCAGGGAAAATCTCGTTTACGCCGTCTTCATAGAAAACCTCTGCGCCGTACAGGTTCTCAATCATCTTCCGGGGCGCTTTGCCCTTGCGGAAGCCAGGAACGCTGATATACTTGCGGTTTTTCAGATATGCCTTGTTCAGACCTTCCTCAAACTTGGCGCTGTCGACTTCCACGACAACCTTCACGCTGTTGTTTTCTTTTGTCGCGCTTTTTACATTCATTCGTTTGTTCCTCCTGTATGGTGACGGCAAAAGCCGTAATCCACCGCTTAATAAATCCAGTATATTCTAGCAGATATCCTGTCAAATTCCAAGCATTATTTTTTGCTTTTTCCGACTATTTCAATAAAATGGGCTGAAAACCGGTATAATCCGCCGACGCCAGACGATAGAATATTCCCTCGTGCTGCCCCGTAACGGCCAGCCTGTGGCTTTCAGAGTGAAGATGACCGTAGATACAGTCGGTGACGCCGTATTGCCGCATCAGGTCTATGATCTGTGCGCAGCGATAGCCCCTGTAGACGGGCGGATAGTGCAAAAAGCAAATTTTTTGACCGGAGCCTGCCGCCTTGAGCGAGGCCTCCAGCCGCAGCAGCTCCCGGTTGAATACCTTCTCGTCGTGGGCGCCCTGCCGGTTTTCATCAAAAAACCAGCCGCGCGTACCGCACAGGGCGATGTCACCATAGAAATAGCAGTTATTATTCAGCACCCAGAGATTTTCAAAGCCTTTTTCTCTGCAAAAGGTGTAAAATTTGTTGGCGGTGGTCCACCAGTAATCATGGTTGCCCTTGATAATGATTTTCCTGCCGGGGATGGCGGAAATGAAGGCGAAATCCTGAGTCGCGTTTTCCAGATCCATTGACCAGCTTAAGTCTCCCAGCAGTACGGTGGTGTCCTCCGGACGAATGACGGACAGTCCCG
>CAYTWZ010000139.1:0-2435 GCA_964442035.1 uncultured Oscillospiraceae bacterium | reverse complement strand
GAGATCAATCTCCCACCGAGAACGCCCCATGACGGGCTTTCAGCCCTTATTGAAACAACAGTGGAAAAATAACTTTTGACAAAAGCTCAATAACTATTGGTAAATAAGAAAACTGATAAACTGTATTTTCCGTAGCTTGCGGAGGATACCTATGGGGGAACCGATTGGGTTCCCCCATTTGGTGGTTTTCAGCTATAGAAAATTATTCAGAAAGGGTAGTGCGTCCGCTTTGGCGGTAGCGCTGTGTTTGTATATATGAACGAACTGTTAAATCAACTTAATCCCCAGCAGAGGGAGGCAGTCCTTGCAACCGAGGGGCCTGTCCTTGTGCTGGCAGGAGCCGGAAGCGGAAAGACCCGCGTCCTCACATACCGCATAGCCCATATGATAGAGGACTGCAATGTGGCCCCATGGAATATTCTGGCGATTACCTTTACCAATAAGGCGGCCGGAGAGATGGCCGAGCGTGTGGAGGCTCTTGTAGGTGAAGTGGCTTCGGATATGTGGGTCAGAACCTTTCATTCCGCCTGCGTCAGGATATTGCGTCGGGATATTGAAAACCTTGGCTATGGCTCAAACTTTAATATCGTTGATGCGGACGATCAGAAGAGCCTTGTAAAGGAATGTATCAAGGAGCTTAGGATGAGCGAGGATGAATTTCCTCCAAAGGCCGTACTTGCCGAAATATCCGGTGCCAAAGATCACCTTCTCACTCCTGAGCAATACTGCCGCGAGTATGGATCGGAATTCCGCCTTGCACAAATAGGGAAGATCTATCGCCTTTATCAGGCAAGGCTTAAAAGCGCCAATGACCTTGATTTTGACGATCTTATCATGCTTACGGTAAAGCTGTTTCAGTCATGCCCGCAGGTGCTGGATTATTACCGGAAAAAATTCCGCTACATCCTTGTGGATGAGTATCAGGACACAAACAAGGCCCAAAATGAGCTGATATTGATGCTGGCCGGGGAGCACAAAAACATATGCGTCGTTGGCGACGATGACCAGAGTATTTACCGCTTCAGAGGGGCGGACATTACTAACATATTAGAGTTTGAGCACGCATTCCCCGAAACCAAAACCATACGTCTGGAGCAGAATTACCGCTCCACCCAGAATATACTTGACGCCGCCAACAGCGTCATAAAAAACAATGACGGGCGCAAGGGCAAAAACCTTTGGACCGATAGCGGCTCCGGCGACAAGATACAGGTTTACAGGGCAAACAATGACTTTGACGAGGCTGATTATATAGTCGATACGATCAGGTGCCTTGAACGGGACGGTTACCGTTACGGGGATATAGCTGTGCTTTTTCGGGCAAGATCCTCTTCCAAACTGATTGAAGATGTTTTTATGCGCAACGCTGTGCCCTACAGGGTGCTGTCCGGATTGAGATTTTATGACCGCAAGGAGATTAGGGATATGATAGCTTATCTCAGGCTAATCAAAAATCCTGATGATGATATCAGCTTAAGGCGTATCATAAATGTTCCATCCCGCAAGATAGGTAAGGTGACCATGGACACTATTTTGTCAATCGCCCAAAGGGAAGGGATAAGCCTGTTCAGAACCATTGAGGGACACCTCAATGAGTTCAAGGGCGGAGTGGTCGAGTTTTATCAGGTAATAGAAAAGCTGAGGAATATGTTGCCGACAATGCCAATTGACGAGTTTGTGGAGACTGTTTACAACGAAAGCGGCTACGCCGAATACTTGGAAAAGGACGAAAAGGGCGTGGAACGAGCCGAAAACATCGGCGAACTTGTGAGCGGCGCCGCTCACTATATAGAGACCGTGGATGAACCCAGCTTTGATGACTATATGGACAATCTGGTTTTGGTCAGCGATATCGACAACTATGACGAGGATCTGGACGCGGTGGTCATGATGACCATGCATGCCGCCAAGGGACTGGAATTCCCGGTGGTCATTATATGTGGCTTTGACGATGGAATGTTCCCAAGTGTAAAGGCGATTTATGACCCGGACGAAATTCAGGAGGAGCGCAGGCTTTGCTACGTTGCCATCACCCGCGCCAGACAGAAGCTGTACATGACAGGCGCCCACAGCCGCATGGTTTTTGGTAAGACCTCCAACTACCGGCCCTCCCGCTTCCTTGGAGAAATACCGGAGGAGCTTTATGATATAAAGGACGCCCGGGAGGAGCTTTTGGCTAAGCGGGAGCAGCTTCGTCAGCAGCTGCCCAAGTTTAGGCGTCAGCACGCTCAGATGCCGGCGGCTACAGTGGTGGAAAGCGGCGAAAGGCCAAAGCCTTCCGGCAACTTAAGTTTTAAGGCGGGGGACGAGGTGCATCATCCCAAATTTGGCGACGGCGTAATCATATCAGCTCAGGCTGTGGGCAACGATGTACACTATAAGATCAATTTTTCCAGCGTGGGTGAAAAAAATCTTATGGGTCTTTACGCAAAATT
>CAYTWZ010000138.1:0-2531 GCA_964442035.1 uncultured Oscillospiraceae bacterium | reverse complement strand
AATTAATCATAATAGCTAACAAAAGAAAAAGGGCTGATCTTATGACTAACATATCCAGAAAAGCTACATACCGCGCCTTCGCAAAAATAAATTTGTCCCTGGACGTCCTCGGCAGACTTGAGAACGGCTACCACAGCGTTAAAATGGTGATGCAGACCGTGTCCCTGTATGACGTTGTGAGCGTGGAAACGACGCCCGAAGGCATAACTCTTTCCTCAAATTTGTCATTTCTCCCCACCGGCAGTGACAACCTCGCCTATAAGGCGGCGGAAAAATTCTTTGCCGCGGCGGGTGTCAAAGGCGGAGCCGATATCCGGCTAAGGAAGCACATCCCGGTGGGAGCCGGCCTTGCGGGAGGCAGCAGCGACTGCGCCGCGGTGCTCCGGATTCTGAACAGGCTGTATGGCGCCCGCCTGTCTGTGAGAAAGCTGTGCGAAATAGGCGCGACCCTTGGCGCGGATGTGCCCTACTGTCTGCTTGGCGGCACAAGACTGGCCCAAGGCATCGGAGAAAAGCTGTCCCCCCTGCCCCCGATGCCCGATTGTCACATTCTTTTGGTAAAGCCCGCGTTTTCCATCAGTACAAAGACCGTATATGAAAGGATCGACAGCGTAGGCGGCTTCCGCCGCCCGGATACCGAAGGCATTATCGCCGCTCTTAAGGAGCGTAGCCTCGACGCGATCGTCAGGAGCATGGGCAACGTGCTTGAAGAGGTGTGCGTAAACGACTACCCGGTGCTTAAGGAGCTGAAAGCGCGCCTGATAGATCTCGGAGCGATAGCGGCCCAGATGAGCGGCAGCGGCCCCACAGTGTTCGGCATTTTTACGGACGAAGCAAAGGCCCGTAACGCCAAGGACGAGCTTCTCGGAAAATATAAAACGGTTTATCTTTGCAAGCCCGTATAATTATTGCGTAACCGGTCAATACTTCAAACAAGAGGTGTTGATCTATGAAAAAACATTTAACAATACTTATGTCCGTCGTCTGCGCTCTGATGTGCGCCGTGTCCTACTCCGCCGAAACCAACGCTCGGCTCAGCCGGGACATTGTGCGGCTGCATATTATCGCCAATTCCGACCTGCCCGAGGATCAGGCTCTTAAGCTTAAGGTCAGGGACGCTGTCCTCTCCGCCACATCCGCCTCCGCCTCAAAGGAGGACGTAAGCTCCCTTGTGGAGCGGTACGAGGCGATCGCGAGGGATGAGCTTCTAAAAAACGGGTGCGACTGTCCGGTTCACGCGGAGTATGGCAAATATTACTTTCCAACCAAGGAGTATGGGGCTCTCACCTATCCGGCGGGGGAATATGACGCTGTAAGGATAGTGATCGGCGAGGGCAAGGGTCAAAACTGGTGGTGCGTGCTGTTTCCCCCGCTGTGCTACGTAAAGGGTAGCGTAAATTCGGAGGACGCGGCAAAAAGCCTGAAGGAAATGCTCAGTCCCGAGGATTACAGGCTGATTACCTCAGGCAAGAACGCCTCCCCCGGCGTAAAAATCAAATTCAAGCTGGTAGAGATAATAAATTCCGTACGATCCCGCCGGGTAAAGCAATGAGGTTGCGGCGGGCACAAAGCGAACTCAGAGGTGACAAAAAATGAGAATGAGAACAAGAGCCAATCTCTCCTCCCGACTGGAGAGCTGCGGCGACCTGACGCTTAAATGGGACGAGGGACTTACGCTGCCCCCCGCTCCGCTACATATTGAGATAGGCTGCGGCAAGGGTGACTTCATTACCAAAGCCGCGTCCCTTTACCCCGACATAAATTATATAGCAGTTGAGAAGGTGTCCAATGTCGCGGTTCTCGCCATGGAAAAGGCCAAGGCCGCCGAATTAAAAAACCTGCGATTTATCATAGGCGACTTTGCCCGCATAGCCCCGCTGTTCCCCGACGAAAGCGTGGAGCGCGTATATCTCAACTTCAGCGACCCGTGGCCAAAAAGCGGCTACGCCAAGCGCCGCCTTACCCATGGGCGGTTTTTGGAATTGTACAAAAGAATACTCACAAAAGGCGGAGAGATACATTTTAAGACGGATAACCGCCGGCTGTTTGACTTTTCCCTCGCGTCCTTCCCGGAAAACGGCTTTGACCTGAAAAACGTTACCTTTGACCTCCACGCCGAAAACCCGGAATGGAACATAATGACTGAATACGAGCGGCGCTTTGTGTCAATGGGCGTGCCCATCTGCCGCCTTGAAGCTGTGAAAAAGAGCTCGCCGGAGAAAATCTGACGCCGACGCTACTTCCACCTTCCCATTGGACATCTGTTGTCCCGTACCAGCGTTCGTATTACAGCGTAGCACCCGCACATCATACATACCCCGTTCATGTCTAAACTCCCGCATTCGCCGCATATCCCGAGCCGGCGGAGCTGTTCCTCCTCGTCAAGGGTTTTGACGCCCTTCATTCCCCTGAGTCGGTTTACTTCGTTTTCTATAGCCTCCCGATGTATGCCTTGGGTAAACTCACAGGCTTTGCATTTTCGGTTTTCCAAAATGGCCGACCTCCTTTCTCACGGGGCCGGCCCGAAGGCT
>CAYTWZ010000137.1:0-2719 GCA_964442035.1 uncultured Oscillospiraceae bacterium | reverse complement strand
CAGATTCCGCCTAACCGGACTTTTTGCCCCTAAGATATCCGTAAATACACGAAAGGACAAATCAGGTATGTAAATAAGTAAAGATCCCGAATGCTGACACATTCGGGATCTTTGTCAAGCCGGAATACGGCGCCATCGGCCTGATGGATACGCCCAAGCAAAATTTTGTCCAGGCAATAATGTGATATTTTCACCAATTCTTCGTTTTCGGGGAGCCGTCGTGCCGCTCTTTCCGTTCCTCAACCATTTTTACGAACCACTCCACCATGGCCGGATCGCAATGGGAAAAGAAAGCGCTTTGCTTTTTATCGAGAGCAGCCATTTCCTCCATTTCGTCTCTGGTCAATTCAAAGTCAAAAACATTGAGGTTTTCTTCCATCCTCTCAATGTGCGTCGATTTCGGGATGACGGCAACGTCATTTTGGATGTGCCACCGCAATATTACCTGCGCGGCGCTCTTGTGATGCCTGGCCCCGATCCCGGTAATGACGGGATTTGTGAACATACCTCCCCGGCCTTCGCCGAAGGGCGCCCATGCTTCGATCTGCACGCCGTATTTGTCCATCCATTTCCTCGCCTCGATCTGCTGATTGAGGGGATGAGTTTCCACCTGATTAACCATTGGCCTGATCCTGGCAAAAGACGCTAAGTCCACCATCCTGTCGGCGTAGAAATTAGAGACGCCGATCGCCCGCACCCGTCCCTCGTCATACAACTCCTCCAGTGCGCGGTAAGCGCCGTAATAGTCTGCAAAGGGCTGATGCAGCAAAACCAGGTCAAGATAATCCGTCCGCAGCTTTTTCATAGAATCCAGTACAGATGCCTTTGCCTGCTCATATCCGTAGTGCTCGATCCAAACCTTTGTGGTCAAGAAAACTTCATTGCGCGGAACGCCGGATTTAAAAACCGCATTGCCAACCTGTTCCTCATTAAAATAGCTCTGCGCAGTATCGATCGCACGATATCCAGTCCTGAGTGCATCAAGTACACAACGTTCACATTCCTCCTGGGTCACCTGATACACGCCATATCCTAAGATGGGCATTTTGACTCCATTATACAAAGTCACATATTCCATTCTTGATTCCTCCTTGAAAATCGGCTTGTTTCTTAGTACAATAAGAGAGTAGCATCCGGTAGTTACTACCGGTCAAGCCCAAAAATAAATTTTCTGGAGAAATTTTTATGTACAGCATGAAGCAAGCCTGCGAGGCAACCGGACTAACCTATGAGACCTTGAAGTTTTACTGCAATCAGGGACTGGTCCCTAATGTGAAGCGGAATCAGAATAACCGCCGTATCTTTGACGACCGCGATATTGCCTGGATCAACAGCCTGACCTGTCTGAAGGGCTGCGGCATGAGTATTCAGGAAATGAAAACGTACCTCGCCCTGTGCATGGAAGGGCAGTCCTCTATCCCGGAGCGAAAGGCGATCCTTGTCCGGAAGCGGAGCGAACTGCTGAAAGCCATCGAGGATTTGAACGCATGCGTCGCTTATATAGACTGGAAGCAGCAGTTTTACGACGATGTTCTGTCCGGTAAAACTGAATATTATAGCAATTTAATTCCTATCGATAAGGGGCAATAAAGCTCCCCGGAGCATCGCCTTGAATTCTTCTCAACAAGGCCACGGTGAAGTATATCGTCCAAGCCAGCCCTCCCCTACCGCACAGAGACAGGATATCTTTGCAGCATGGCGTAAGTTGAAGGCCATCGCTGAAAAGCGGTTGGCTGCCCCACCCATTTGGCGAGGAAAAGCCCGATCTTACCGAATTGGAGGCCGGCTCTACCACCATTCTGGATATTCTGTCCCCCACCGCGGTGGACACCAAAAGCCGTGACTACATTGTAGTGGACGGCGTTTTTCATGCCTATCTCTATGTTGCGGGCTGCGGCTATTCCGCCCAGGGGATGCAGGATCTGTTCGGGCTGGAGGGCGGCAAGTACGGAAAGGGTATTCTGGATTCCAGCCGTATCAAGCTCATCATGCAGATGGAGGAACAGGCTGTATGGGTTGGACAAAGAGACCCAGTTGGTCCAGACGGTGGACAACACCATTATACAGAACACCTCCGGCCCGCGGGAGGCCGACGGCTTCTGGAACCGTGCGGAATTAACTTTGCTGCTGGCCCTCATCCACTATGTCTGCAACCTCAAGGACGAGCGGGAAAATCTTTGGGGCAATATTGCCATCGGCCTTGGTAACCGGCTGGCTATCTTTCAAAATCCGCTTGTGGACAAGACTCTGATGTTCTTAACAGCGTCCGTGGATTTAATATGAGCTGCCAGGTGGTGGTGCAATCGTTGAGCCAGTGGCAGGAAAAGTATCCGGACAAGGAGTGGGAAAATCAGTCGGCCACCTTCGACCAGACCCTCTATATGGGCTGCAACGATCTGACCTCGGCAAAGTACACCGCGGAGAAGTGCGGCAAGATTTGCGATGGAGACATTGTGGAGGTCTCGGGAGGTTTTTGATCAAACGTACACGGTATGCTTGACACAGAGAATGCCTCTTGCTATAATATGACCAAAATAACAAATTGGTCAAACGGTGATGACAGAAGTGGCAAAGGCGTTTACAGCGCAGGAAGCGGACATTATTTTACAGAATCTAAAGGCGGCTGCCCGACGGTATGCCGCTTCTCGTGGTGTGCGGAAAACTACGGTAGACGAGCTTGCCCGGGAAGCGGGCATTTCCAAAGGCGCTTTTTACAAGT
>CAYTWZ010000136.1:0-2772 GCA_964442035.1 uncultured Oscillospiraceae bacterium | reverse complement strand
GCCAGAGCGTTGGAATTGGTGGTCAACGTTGGTGGTCAGCACGAAGTAGTCCTTATCTTTTACCAGTTCCAATAGGTCCGGATAAACCGGCCTGGGCGCGTCCACATAGCGGTTGTAGAAAATATGACGGCTCCACCAGGCCCAATATTCCTCCAGAGTATCATAGGGATAAAACCCGCCGGAGTACATATCGGTGATCCCGTATTTCTTGTGGAAGTCTGAAAAGTACCGTTCAAAACGCTCACCGCTGTAGGTCAGGCCGGCGGAGGCGGAAAGTCCTGCACCGGCTCCGATCAAAACAGCATCAGCTGTTTCCAGTTCATGTTTCAGCCTCTCGATCAGTTCTGAGCAGTTCTCTGTAGATTCTTTCGTCCTGTTCCTTAAAAACATTGAATATCACCTCGATCTCACTTCGGGTTTTTGCCTTATACTCCTGTACTGTCCGCACGGCGATCTCTGCGGCTTTGTCATTTGGAAACATAAATACTCCCGTGGAAATACAACAGAAGGCGATGCTGGATATACGATTTTCATCGGCTATGATTCATGGCGTTACCCTCGTTTCACAATGGCTCTGGCCGGACAGATTTCAAAGCAGTTGCCGCAATGCAGGCAGTTTTCCTGCTGAATGACCACTGGTTTATTGGAAATGTCGATGCACTTTTGAGGACACTTGGAGTAGCAGAGTTTACAGCCTATACACTTATCGGTGACAAAATAGCCCTCCTGTACTTCCTCTGCACCACCGAAGGTAAAACTGGCGCGTTCGATCGGCTTTTTTGAGAGATCGAACCATTCTCCGCTGCCCTCATAAATGACAAATACAGTCAGGGCGCTCCTTGACGCGGCATCGGGGTATATCTCGTTCATATAAGTGTTCTTTTCAAACAGACGGGGCAGAAGCTCGCTTCCCAGTTCCCGTACTTTTCCACGTATGGAAAGGGCGGCACAGTGCATGGTATCCTCACCCTTTATGCCGGTCAAGGCCAGAACCCCTCGCTTTTTCAGACGGTCATAGAAGCCTTTTCCCTTTGCTGTAAGAAAGTAAATGCCCTCTTCGTCGGCGTCCATCATATCAATAGCCGCCGTAACCGGGAAACCGGTGTCATCAACCGTCGCTACGACCGTTGAGTGTATTTCTTGAACAAGATAGGATAGATAATCTCTGCTCTCCATTTCTGAATTCTCCTATTTAAACGCTGTCCTTCAGCACTGGGCGCAGCCGCTTATAGACCGGCATAGTAACGTACTGATTGCTGTCGGTCAGCTATTTTGCCTTGCCATTTCAAAAGGTTTTTCTCAAAACTCGTAGGGAGGATCGCCGGAGAAGTCGGCGATCACGCCGTGGGGCTCTTCCAGATAAAATACCTCAAAGATGGGGTTGTCGGCAGTCTGATACTGACCTTTGACAATCGGATTGTTCATGCAGCCTTCCTTGACGGCCATGTTGTTCTCGAATACGGCCTTGCCATTCAGTCTTATCCAGGCGTAGCTGGGGCTGGATACGGACACCTCTACATAGGGGTTGGCCTGCATATCCTGATACACGTCCTTCGTGTTATTGGTGCAGAACCAGAGCTTGCCATCCTGCTCAAAGCAGAACATGAAGGGGCGGCACTTCGCCTTTCCGTCACGGCCGACGGTGGCGAGATACTGGACGGGGTTTTCCTGCAAAAATTCTACGACTTTTTTCATGGTGATTACCTCCAGAAAGTTTTCTTTGGAATGGTTGCTTTTTCCTTTCGGTGATATTATAATATCACCGTACAGCCAATTCGTAAAGTAAGCACAATGATGTGCTGTAGTTACCCAAAGGATACTAATGGAGCGTTGGAGGTTAAGCCATGGAAGATACCAATACAATAGCCGCCGCGCCGGCGAAGGACTTACCGGCCTGCCCGGTAGAAACCACCCTCATGCTGATAGGCGACAAATGGAAGGTTTTGATTTTACGGGATCTGCTCCCCGGTACAAAGCGCTTTGGGGAACTGAAAAAATCTATCGGCAGCGTGTCTCAAAAGGTCCTGACGGCACAGCTTCGGGATATGGAGGCAAGAGGGCTGGTAAGCCGCAAAGTATATGCGGAGGTACCGCCCCGTGTGGAATACACGCTGACTGAGCTGGGATACAGCTTAAAGCCCGTCCTGGACGCCATGTGGAACTGGGGAGAAGAATACAAAGCCAGACAATGAGAAAATCCGAAACAGCTACCCAAAGGTAAGAACTGTTTCGGATTTTAGTATCCTGTGATCTGCTAATAGGTTGGGCTTTTCCGAGACCCGGAGGTGTACATATTTTCTCCACCCAGTACTCGCTGGGCGCCATGTTCCTGGAGGTAAATAAACGGTTAAAGGAATCTAAACATTCCAAATACTGCCACGCTGCCTCCATGTCCTTAAAATCCGCAAATTTTCCTCTGGACTCTTCAATCCCAAATGATGTTCCACACCGGCCCTCACAAATGTGGGCAGTGTCCGGCAGTAGGACCGCTGTTCTTCTTTGAGATCGGATTCTCTGTGCCGCTCTTCTGCTCTGATCTTATTCCTCAAGTCCGGTACCGACAATTTCTAGATCCAGGCTATTTCCTCCTGCAGGGACGTCCGTGCGGCGCCTGATTTTCTTTCCGGGCCACTCCTCCTGCGCAGATGTATGTGCAGCGGCCTGATTTTCTTTTTTACTTTTTTCAAATAGCTTCTTTAGTAAAACACCGCATTATCCTCCTTTTTCCTGAATTTATCGTTCTTCCCTCGACAACAAAACAACCGTCTCAAC
>CAYTWZ010000135.1:0-2868 GCA_964442035.1 uncultured Oscillospiraceae bacterium | reverse complement strand
GCAGCCACCGGCAGAGGGCACCCTCTAAGGCGGCGGGCGACCCTTTCGTTTTTCGCTGGGAGATCCTTTCTCCCACCGAAAACGCCCCATGACGGGCTTTCAGCCCTTATTGAACTAAATAATTATTCGTTTGTTTGTGGCACTGACCTCAACTACTGCCTTAGGCATGTTTGTTTTCTGCCAAAGCTGAGGGTCAAAGCTGTCCTCTTTGTACTTTGACGTGAATATCTTGGCGCTGCCCTCGCTTCCGAAAAGCACGACCTTTTTGTTGTAAGAGCTGAGGCCTTCAACCGTCACCGGACGGGAAACGCCGGTGTAAACCTCAAGGGTTATCCTGAAAAAGTATGTCAGATCAACAGTATAGTAACCGCGGTTAAAGCTCAGCGGCTCAACATTGGGAAATATCCAGATAACCTCTGCATTACGGCATTTTACGTCAATAGCGCGATCAACGATTTCCTGGCCTGTTTCCGTAAGGAAAACCCGCAGGCATTCAATACACTCCTTGCTTCGGCAACTGTCATATATCTGATCGGTTTGGATGCAGACCTTTTCATTACAGCCGAAAGAGCTTGAAATTCTTTCCTCCATGTAACAATCCTCCTATATACACTATTATGGAATAACCACAGTACATATTATGAAGGCTGTCGCTTTTTGCTACTAAATTACCATTCCTCCGTTGGGGCTCAACACCTGCCCGGTAATATACTCTCCCCCACTGCCGGCCAAAAACAATGCTGTCTTTGCCACACAAGCCGGACTGCCTATGCTTCCAAGAGGTATCTCGTCCTTCAGCGCATCCATATCCTCCAAGGAAAGATGAGAATTCATGGGTGTATCTATAACTCCGGGAGCAATGCAGTTTACTCTTATACCGGAAGGCCCCACTTCTTTAGACAACGCCTTTGTAAATCCAATCACACCGCTTTTAGCCGCGCTATAATGAACCTCGCATGAGGCGCCACATATTCCCCATATGGATGAGATATTTATTATTACGCCGCTTTTTCGGTTTATCATCTCCGGTAGCACTGCCTTACAGGTGAGAAAGCAGCTCTTAAGATTGACGTTTATCATTTCGTCCCACTGTTCCTCAGTTATGTCCGTAAAAATCGCCTGCTGTGCTATTCCGGCATTGTTAATAAGAATATCTATCTTTCCGAAGCGTTCAACAGCCCGATCCACCGCGCTGTTAACCTCAGTGAAGCTTGACACATCACATCCCAGCGGAAGGCTGTATCTGTAATCATCATGCAGCTTTTCCGCCGCAGAAGCATTGGATTTATAGGTAAAGGCCACATTAAAGCCCGCATTACAAAACTCCCGAACCATTTCACGGCCAATACCGCCGCTACCTCCTGTTATGAAAGCAGTTTTTGACATATTATCATCCCTTAGTAATATATGCTAAAACATCACCCAAATTTTTCACAGCCACAAGTTCAATATCAGCCTTGTCTATACCGCCAAGGGCGTCAAAGGGTAGCATACAGCGTTTAAATCCCATTTTAGCGATCTCCGCAATGCGCCTTGACGCTTGAGTGACTGTCCTTATTTCCCCTGTAAGCCCCAGTTCGCCAAAAAAAGCCATATCCTCGGGCAAGGGTACATTCATGGCGCTGCTGGCTACAGCCGCTGCCACGGCCAAATCCACTGCCGGCTCATCCAGCTTGATCCCGCCGGTAACGTTGATATATGAGTCCTGCATTGACAGATCCAGCTTTGTTCGTTTATCGAGTATGGTGACGATCAGGGATGCGCGATAAAAATCAATTCCCGCCGCCATGCGCTTGGGGTTTGGGTATACGCTTTTTGTGATAAGAGCCTGAATTTCTGCCAGAATAGGCCTTGTTCCCTCCACGGAGCAGACCACTGCCGAGCCCGGTGCGTTCACGGGCCGTCCGGAAAGGAGCATAAGCGATGGATTAGGCACATCCACAAGCCCCTTGTCCGACATTTCAAAGACTCCGATCTCGTTTGTTGAACCAAAGCGGTTCTTTACAGCCCTGACTATCCTATAGCTCTGATGCCGCTCACCCTCAAAATAAAGCACACAGTCCACCATATGCTCCAGCACCCTCGGTCCGGCGATAGAGCCCTCCTTGGTAACATGTCCGACGATGAAAAACGTTATCCCCAAGTCCTTTGCAGTACGCATAAAGCTTAAAGTACACTCCCTTACCTGAGAAACGCTTCCGGGAGCTGAGGACAGCTCTGAGGAATATATAGTTTGAATGGAATCTATGACAACGATTTTCGGCCTTACCTCATTGACCGCATCAATAATATTGTTGAGGTCTGTCTCATTGGCCACGAGGATTTTTTCCATAGAAGCCTTAAGCCGGTCAGCCCTGATTTTTATCTGACGCTCCGACTCCTCCCCGGATATATACAGCGCTGTATCCTTTTCCGCAACAAATCGGCAGACTTGAAGCAAGAGTGTTGACTTACCGATTCCCGGTTCGCCTCCACAAAGCACAAGGGATCCTTCAACCAAACCGCCTCCGAGCACCCGGTCAAGCTCCGCACTTCCGGAAGGGCAACGCACCTCAGCCTCGGTAGAAACTGTGTTAAGGCTTTTCGGCTTAGTAGGTGTACGCTTATATGGTAGCTTGACCGGCGAGGCTGATCCCTCGCTTGTCCTTTCGACTTTTTCCTCCACAAAGCTGTTCCACAGTCCGCAGCCCGGACATTTTCCCATCCACTTTGGATTTTCATAACCACATTCCTTACAGACAAAAACGGTTTTTGATTTCATCGGCGGCGCTCCATTCTTTATCACTCTCAATATTAGTATATCATATTGTTACCTGATATTCAAGTGTTTTTTGTTTGTTTTGTCCGGCGTATGGCTGTATGGATGAG
>CAYTWZ010000134.1:0-2921 GCA_964442035.1 uncultured Oscillospiraceae bacterium | reverse complement strand
GCGAGCGCATTTCGTTAAAGCCGTAGTAGATTATTGTCTCGAATGCATTTGTAAAGCTGTCGCCGTAAACAAGTATGCTGGGAAGATTGTCCCTGCCCGTGTCGATTAAAGTTTCCGCAATGTCCCCACCCATATATAGGGAATATGCCACACTGTCATAATCATTTGCGGGCATTGCGTAGAGAGATGACGTGTTTTCGTTTCCGTTGTCGTACCTGGTAAACGGCACCTCAACATGGGGCGTGATAATTTCTATCGTATCGCTGATGGTGCTAAGGTCAAAGAGCTTTCTTGACCTTGATCCTAAATAGTGGTTCGGCAGGGACGTGATCGTAAACTCATCCTCGGACAGAATCTTTAGGTTTTCGGTTTTATTTATCTCTTCCATAACGGCAAGATAAGTCAAATATGCGCCGTATATGCTGTAGTGATTATCCACTGTTGAGTTTGCCATATCTCGTACGCTCTCATCCGTCAAAACATCGAGCATATCGATAAATCTTACGTCCGAGCTTTCGATGGCTTTTATGAAAGCCGCTCTTGACTTTAACGTGTACTCAGTCCTGCTGTTTAAGTACCACGGGTACTCGTCCTCATACGCCACATACTGGCACGGTACCGCCACATAGAAATACTTACCCCCGTAGCTTGCCGTCAGGTCAGATATTTCCTTAAGGTTATTGACCATTTTTCCGCTTGTTCGTCAATATATTCCTCAGAAACAGCTTCGTAGTTATTATACGGCAGGAGCACATCGTCTAAAACTACAACGTCATTCACCACAGGACAGTGGAGAAGCTGTACGTTTATAAAAAGTTCTGCCTTGGTTTTAATCTTTAAGAGAGTTGCGCGGGCCGTAGCATTGTCGCTTAAGTAAGTCTCGACCGAGGAAAAATAATTTCCGTTTATTATTGCTTCCCGGTCAGCCTCCGGCATTGAGGCAAGGTTTCTGTTTTCGTAATAGGAATATCCCCCGTGAGGAAGAAATATAGACGCAAGCATAGCGGTAAGTATAAACACACCTGCACATAGGACAAACAAAATACTTGACAGCTTTTTATTCTTCATGCGTGTACCTCTTTAAAACTGAAAATAAATAAACGGATTGAAGCTTCCGGTCACAAGTTCAACGTATGACAGTGCCAGCATGGCAAGTGCAAAAAGTTTTGGGAACCACTCCAGCATAAGCTGCGGCGCAGCGCCTTTTGTTTTAAGCCTGTTTTCCAGCCAAGTTTTAACCGGCATTGTGGCTATAATGCCGATGATAAGCTGCGGAAGATAAATCTTTAAGTAGTAGACGGCCTCGCCTGAGACCAGCCCCGTCCCGCCGATGCCGAACATAACGCCCACATATTTAACTGCGCCGGTCAAGTTGCTCGAGTGGAACAGCACTCAACTGAGCATTACCACAAGGAGCGTGTATATATGGCGGATAGGGCTCGGAACCCTTTCGATTACATTTTTTAACAATAATTTTTCAAGTATAAGAAACAGCAAAAACCACAATCCCCATATAACAAACGTCCAATTTGCGCCGTGCCAAAGTCCCGTTAAGAGCCACACTACAGTGAGATTCCTGATATTCTTTCCGATAGAGCAGCGGCTTCCGCCTAAGGGAATGTACACATAATCACGGAACCAGCTTGACAGAGATATATGCCATCGCTGCCAGAATTCGGTCACGGAGCGTGAAATATACGGATAGTTAAAGTTTTCGAGGAATCTAAACCCGAACGTCCTGCCTAGACCAATTGCCATATCGGAGTACGCAGAAAAGTCAAAGTAAATTTGAAGCGTATAGCTTAAAATTCCCACCCATGCAAGAAGTACGCTCATATCTCCAGGTGTTTTGGCGAAAACACAGTCCGCAATCTCACCCATCGCATTCGCTAGTAGCATCTTCTTGCCAAGGCCGAGGAAAAACCGTACGAGTCCCTCTGAAAAATCCTCAAAGGACTCATGCCGCCCATCTATATCATTGGCGATGGTCGTGTACCTCACAATAGGTCCCGCAACAAGCTGTGGGAAAAGCGACACATAAAGTGCCACGTTAACAGGGTTTTTTTGGACCGCCGCAACGCCCCTATACACGTCAATAACATAACTCATCCCTTGAAAGGTAAAAAATGATATGCCAATAGGAAGCACTACATTTGGAACAGTAACGGAAAGTCCAAGATCGTTAAGCGAGTTTATAAGGAACGCAGCATATTTATAATAGCCCAATATGCCAATGTTGAGGGCAATTGAAATGATAAGCACAGGCTTTTTGACTCTCCGGTTTTTCGCTGATACCGCAAGCCCGCCAAAGTAGTTTATCGCCATGGAGCAAACAAGGAGCAGTAAATACCTTACTCCGCCCCAGCCATAAAACACAAGGCTCGCAACAAGTAATACAACATTCCGTATCTTGCGAAAACGCACGGGTACGGAAAAGTAAACTATAAATAGTATGGGAAGAAAAAATATAAGAAAGCTAATACTGGAAAATACCATACTCTGTTCCTCTCGATTAAAGGATTATTATTTATCTCCAATAAAGGGCGTATCCCTAGTTCTGAGTAAACTCCGCACGCTGTGCCGAGCGGCGCATTATATTTTCAGGGAGGCAGCGGCTCTTCCTAATGCAGTTTTGTCTACAATATAACGCCAGTGAGCCTGGATGTCAAGGGCGGCGATGCCATCGCCGTTCATTGGCGTGCCGTAACCGTCAAACCAACCCCCGTCTTGCGTGGAAGCGTCCGGCATGAGATCATATCCCCAGATTTCAAAAGGCTTCTTTGCAATCCAAGGGAACCTTTTGGGAAAACGGGGGGATGGTCGAGTAAGGGAAAAGGTTTGCAAGCGTGATCCAGGCAGCCTCGGTTGCTTGAAGCCCTGTCACAGCAGCGGGAAGCCGGCCAGCCGGCATTTGCCGGGAT
>CAYTWZ010000133.1:0-3052 GCA_964442035.1 uncultured Oscillospiraceae bacterium | reverse complement strand
TGAAGCGTATAACTTGATTGGTAGGTCTCTGCATACCGTGCGCCGGGATAAGGGGTGATGATAGTATCATTCTTCTCAGTGAATTGATAGGAACAGGTTATATAAAATTTGTCAATGGGGGAATTATCTGTAATTATTGTATTATAAAGCTTGTCAAAGTCGTTTGCTTCGGCCAAGTCCGCTTCCATCGCTGACTTCAGAGCAGTGATTTGATCATCGGTGAGATTTATCTCGTTTGGTAAATGTTCCGAAACATCGTATGTTACTATATCGTCGGACATTGCATCATCAGCAGCAAGACTGTACCAGACTACGGAAGCATCAGTCCATGTGAGATCCAACCTGAATTTCATGGCCTTGAATTCATCACTGAGCATAACGGGGGCGAAATATTTTTTGTAGGCCTCATATGGAAACTCATAGTTGCGCTTAAGACTTCGCCCGTTTTTCAGCTTATAATCAATTGCTACAGAAGAATATGAGCCCTGATCGCGGTTCTCAACGATATATTTGTGGGCGGAAATGACGCTTTTAATAAGCTCGGGCTCGTCTACGGTAAAATCTCTGACGGAACTATCAAGATGGCTTAAAGTAACGTTTTCTACTTCAGAAGCCTTGGGAACGCGCTCTTCGTAGCCGGTAATGTCCAGATTAAACACAACAAAAAGTCCCGCTATTATTACAAGGAAAATAACAAGCTGACTTATCCAGCCCTTTATCCGCACGGTTTTTTGCATGAGCATCATGGCAATTGCCCCAAAGACCGTTCCTATAAGGGTAAGGAGCAGAAAATTGACATCGGAAAAAATGATTGTTGTAAGCACTATGCCAAAGCAAAGAGCCGTGCCTTGAACAAACAGTCCCCTTGCCCAACGGAAGGTGACGATCTCCCCGGCTGTTTCCATTGGACGCAGACGGTAAGCCACATATGCAAGCAGAAGCAGTGTCGGAATAAGTATCAGGTATGTGATCAGCAGGGGTGTATATTCCAGATCATTGCTGAAGAACTCGATCAGGAGCAGATTTTGGTAATAGTTGCCACCATAAAGAAGCTTTGATTTAAAGATGTAAATTATCCATTCCGCCACAAAGGGGAGTGTGGCAATAATCGGGGTAAATACCTTTGCCGCAACGGAATTGCCGGTGAACATGGCTACAAAGCAGCTGAGGGCAAATATGACGAGGCCAAACACAAAGGTGTTTAATACTATCCAGCCAAAGCTCACATTTTCGGAAATGTAGCCAATTCCTTGGGGGTCAATGCCCTGGTTTTTGACCTTGATTATAACAGGCATAAGTATTGCCGGAATAAGATTGGGCAGCACGGTGGAAAGCGCTCCAAAGGCCGCGTTCGCGGCAAAAAGCCCTGTCCTGGTGGTTGGCATGGAGTGATAAAGGTTTACCGCCCTTGAGGAATTGAGGTACGAGAACACCGCCCATCCGTTTACGGCTCCGAATAATATCGCGAACATGATAAGTCCGTTGTCGGGATTGCAGTAATCCACATATTCATACTGGAACAGCGGAAAAATAAAGAACAGAAGCAGCAAAAAGGCGTTCAGCGCGCTGACCCACCAAAAGCGCTTAAGATTGAGCTTAAAAGCGGAAATAAACATTGTAGTCCCTCCTTACAGAATAATGTCGTTGACGATATAGCCGTCCAAATTCATTTCGTAAATAAAGACCTCTTCAAGCGAAAGGGGAAGAATCTCGCAGATAATAGGAGAATAGGCCGAGGCCATGCGCATAATATCATCCTGCGAACCGTTCACTATAAGTATCTTCACGCTGCCGAAGTTTTCACTGTGTAGAATGTTAAGCCCTTCGGCCAGCGTTTGAGGAAATTCGCCCTTGAATGCCAGCTGCAGCTTGTGAATGCTGCCCTTTACATCGTCAAGAGATTTTTCCAGATATATTTTGCCTCCGGACATAATTCCCACGTGGTCGCACACATCCTCAAGCTCCCGAAGGTTGTGGGAGGAGATCAGCACCGTCAAATTTTTTTCCGAAACATCTTGCATTATCAGGCTCCACACACCACGGCGCATTACCGGGTCAAGTCCGTCAAGGGGCTCGTCCAGTAGCAATACCTGAGGATTGGCGCTGAGCGCCAGCCAGAAGGCCACCTGCTTTTTCATGCCCTTGGAAAGCTTTGAGGGGCGGCGGCGGACATCTATCTTAAAAACGTCTTTAAGCTTATTAAATCGCTCCCAGCTCCATCCGCGGTAAAACGATGCGTACATATTGGCCGCGTCCTTGATGGTGAAGCCGCTGAAGAAGTAAGGGTCATCGCTTATGTACAGGCTTTTGTCCTTTACCTCCCGGTTTTCAAATGGATTTTTTCCGTCAATGAGAACAGCGCCGCTGTCCAGACTGTACACACCGGCCATAGCTCTGATAATTGTTGTTTTACCGGCTCCGTTAGGTCCTACCAGCCCGTAAACACTGCCCTTGGGAACGTGTAGCGTCAGCGAGTCTAAGGCTTTGAAGCCGCCGAAGCTTTTTTGAGCGCATGATACCTTTATCATAATCTTTCCTCCTCCTTATAGATGTTTTCAATTTCCGTTAAAATTTGTTCTTTTTCAAGACCGTAGGATTTAAGTTCCCTAACCAGCTTTTGCAGCTCCAGCCGCAGCTGACCGATCAGGGGCAGGTTATCCTTGGACTTAACAGCGGCCACAAAGCTGCCCTTTGCCGGAACAGAGATTATGTAGCCCTCCTGTTCCAGCTCACGGTAGGCCTTCTGGATAGTGTTAGGGTTGATGGCCAAATTTGCGGCCATTTCTCGCACTGAGGGGATTTTGTCCCCCTCCGCCATGACGCCCGTAAGGATAAGCTCCCTGAAGCGGTCTTTGATCTGTTTATATAGCGGCCCTGTATCGCCATGATTAAGACTGAACATGGATCAGACTCCTTTCTGTATCAACTGTACTATTACGCTTAATACAGTTTCAGTATAGCAGTACCGGTTGAATTTGTCAATAGGTAAATCACAAAAAAATTGTGAACATTTTTTTAACGCGGAGCAATGGCGTATCCCCACATTGACGGG
>CAYTWZ010000132.1:0-3182 GCA_964442035.1 uncultured Oscillospiraceae bacterium | reverse complement strand
ACTACCGCTGAGGGCATCGACCCTGTGTGCGGGCGGCTTATGGATTTGAACATTACCGGCTTTGAAATCGAGGACAAGGATGATTTTAACGATTTCTTGGAAAATAACCGCCAGTATTGGGACTATGTAGATGACGAGCTTATGGCATCCAAGCAGGGGGAAACAAAGGTCAAAGTTTATGTAAGCGACAACGAAAACGGAGCCGAGCTTCTGGGTCGGGTCAGGTCTGAGATTAATACCCTCAAGGGACTGGACAGTGAGGGTCGCTTCGGTCGGCTGGTTATAGAAATGAACAGCCTTAAGGAGGAGGATTGGGAAAATAACTGGAAGCGGTATTTCCATCCTATCCCTGTGGGGGACAGGCTTATCATTAAGCCTGAGTGGGAAACATTGGAGGATACTGAAGGCAAAATAGTATTCAATATTGATCCGGGTATGACCTTTGGCAGCGGCCAGCATGAGACTACAAGGCTTTGTGTGGAGCAGCTGGATAAAATGGTCAGGAAAGGTATGCAGGTGTTGGATCTGGGTTGCGGAAGCGGTATTTTGTCGATCATATCACTTATGCTGGGGGCTAATTACGCTTACGCTATTGATATTGATCCCAACTGTAAAAAAATTGCCTATTCCAATGCCGCGCTTAACGGGATAGGCCCTGAAGTCTATACCGTTAGGGACGGAAATATACTGTCTGACGAGAGCTTTAAAAAGGAAATTGAAGCTATGGGCGGATTTGATATTGTTGTGGCCAATATTGTCGCGGATGTTATAATTCCGTTGTGTAAGGATGTACGGCGGTATATGAAACCCGGTAGCCGGTTTATCTGCTGCGGCATAATTGAGCCAAGACTTCCTGAGGTGCTGGATGCCCTTAAGACCAATGGCTTTAGAATTCTTGAACAGAAAAACGAAAACGACTGGTACTGTATTGTTTCGGAGTGATGTTATGGCAAATTTTTTTGTTGATAAAGGAATGATAAAAGGCGCTGCAGCTCTTGTAACCGGTGAGGAAGCCGTGCATATTGCGCGGGTATTACGTATGAAGCCGGGAGACAAGCTGACACTCTGTGACGGCGAGGGGCTGTTTTACGACGGTGTGATTTCCGGCGTGGGTGACGGACAGGTGGCTGTGGAGGTGGGGGAGGCATATCCTGCTCCGACAGAGCCTTCCACCGGAATTACTATATATCAGGGCATACCCAAGAACCCAAAGCTGGAATTTATTGTTCAGAAGGCTGTGGAGATAGGGGCAGTGGGTATTGTGCCGGTAAATACCGCCCGAATAGTGGCCAAGCTGGAAAAGGAGAACAAGCTGCAAAGACTACAAAAAATAGCCGCTGAGGCCGCAAAGCAGAGCCGCCGGGGAGTTGTGCCGGTGGTGAGCAGCGGCGTATCCTTTGAACAGGCGGTAGAAATGGCGGCGAAGGCTGATATTGCGGTCATTCCCTATGAGGAGGAAAGAAAAACCCCGTTCAGGGACTTCTTGAGGGGGAAGAAGGCCGGTACACTATCGATTATGATAGGGCCGGAGGGCGGCTTTGAACCAGGGGAGGTTGAGCTGGCCAAGAGCAAGGGCATTGTGCCCGTGACGCTGGGGCCGCGGATACTGCGTACCGAAACTGCCGGACTTGTGACTGCCGCTATCGCGCTGTATGAGCTGGGAGATATGTAGCAGTAAGTTGAGGCTTATAGGTAGTATTGACTTTAAAATGGGAGGATGCCGGGATGGATATACTTGTGACTTCATTTACTCCATTTAACGGGATGGAGGAAAATATGTCCGCTAAGGTGATGGAACTGTTACCTGAAAAGGCGGGAGAAAATGTGATACGCAGGCTGCTTCTGCCAACCTCATATGACAGATGCGTAAAAGCTTTGAAAAAATGGCTGGAAGAAAATCCGGCGGATGGGGTGGTGCTTACCGGACAAGCCCCAAGGGAAAAAATTACCGTGGAGAGAGTGGCAATTAATGTGGGGGACAGCTCCATCGCGGACAACGACGGAGTTATGCTTCGGGATACGCCTCTTGTTAATGGCGGACCGGCAGCCTATTTTTCCACATTGCCCATTAAGGAAATGTGCCGGGTCGGGGACGGTCAGATCAGCAATACTGCCGGGACATATGTCTGCAATGCCCTTATGTATAAGGCGTTGGATCTTTTGAATGGAAAAATCCCGTGTGGCTTTGTGCATTTGCCGCAGAATGGCAGTGCGCCGCTTTTGGCAGAGCAATTGGCTAAAATGATAGGGATAATTGTATAAATTAGCTTGACAATTATGCTTTACCGGTGTAGAATGTAAAGTAAGAGATAATAAAGGAGCGGATGAAAAAATGACTGACATGTATAAAATAGAAACCCAGAACAGAGACCTGTTTCTGAGGGTAGCCAAGGGACATTTTGCAACATCCCATGGGCACACAAATTATTATATAGATGTGACCACCCAAAAGACAAGGCTTTCTGAGGTGAAGGCGGTTGCAAAGGCGCTGGTTGAATCTTACCGGGCCAACAGACTGATCGACACGGTGCTTTGCCTTGACGGAACACAGACCATAGGCAGCTTTGTGGCGGAGGAGCTTACAAAGGGCGACTTTATCAATATGAACGCCCATCAGACAATATACATAGTGACCCCCGAATTTACGTCATCCGGTCAGATGATATTCCGCGACAACACTATCCCCATGATCGCTGGCAAGCATGTGCTTATTCTTGCGGCTTCCGTCACTACAGGTAAGACTGCTCAGGCGGCTATTGAGGCGGTCAACTATTATGGCGGTATGGTTGCCGGTGTTTCAGCGATATTTGCTACTATACGTGAGTGCGGCGGCCATATGGTGAATGCTATATTTGATACAAATGACCTTGGCGATTTTGAGGTACATGCTTCTCATAACTGCCCTATGTGCAACAGAGGAGAGAAGATCGAAGCCTTGATCAACAGCTACGGTTATTCAAAGCTGTGATGTATTCATATGCGCTGATAAGCTAAGGAATTTCTGAATAATACTCGCCTTGCTGAAAAAACAACTCCTATTTGATATAGCAAAAGCAACATATCAAAGAAGGAGTTGTTTTTTGTATTATCTATTGGATAAAAGCGGAAATTATCTTTTCAATAAGTGCTGAAAGCCCGTCATGAGGCGTTTTCGGTGGGAGATCGATCTCCCGCCGAAAAAC
>CAYTWZ010000131.1:0-3238 GCA_964442035.1 uncultured Oscillospiraceae bacterium | reverse complement strand
TTATAAGTCGAATTCATGTGATTTTGATGTGACGATCAGCTTGATAATGTTAGGAACCTCAGAAATTGTATACAGCAAAGAAATTTCCGTAACTAAAAATTGGCAGAAGCTTTGTATTGATCGCAAATACAATAAGAATGGTGCTTTGTGCTATATAGCCCTAACAGATCCAAGTGTTGACGGGCTATTGGCAAACGGCAAGATAATTGTTACAGGAACTACGGGCAGTGGCAAAGAGGTTGTTTTAACCCGGGCTAAATTTGCAATAAAGCTTGCCGAGCTTTTAAACTTTGACACAGCGATTGAAGATGAAGCCCCATTTGATGATGTCGGAATTTACAATTATCCATATAAGGCAGTTATGACGTTAAAAAAGGCAGGGGTTGTTAAGGGCACAGGAAATAATTTGTTTGCGCCAAATGACAAGATCACATATGCACAGGCTTTTTATATGGCAGCGAGACTTTTTGTTGACGATGAAACTATTGAAGCTGCCGCGCCATACCCCTTGGGAGGTGCTGTCATATGCTCTCAACTGGGTTTGACAAGCGAAATAAATGCGGCGATTGATGATTCGGTCACTCAGGTTGGCTGTATGCACCTGTTTAATAATATTCGCGATATTTGTAAAAGCGATGAATACGAATGCCTTTGTCAATAAAAAATGAGCCGCATTGCTGTCAATCAGACGATTTTGAAACTATTTTTAAAGAATGGAGTGAGCAGAAATTAAAGAAATACATTCCAATGACCAAAACTGCAATTAAAGCAGGTTTTAAGTTGGTAGAATAAAGCACAATTAAAACAGCCTTTCGAGAAAAAAGCCACACAAAAAATCCCCTGAAAGCAGCAACGAACCGGCTGTTTTTAAGGGATTTTTCTTATTCATATATTTTCTCCGCCTGAGCAAATGCTCCGCCGGACAGATATGGTCTCGAGGGTATCGCCAAGCTGGGTAAATACCGCTCCCAGCAAATTCAGCTGATCGTCGCTGAGCCTTCCGGCAAGGGCGTTGGCAATTCCCGTCACAAGGGCGGTTATCTGACAGTAGTCCATCCACTCACCTCATACCATATTATGACAGAGGGCCGAGGATGTCTACTGTCTGCTGTCAAGAAGCACCGCCTCGGCGCACCTGATGCCGTCCACGGCGGCGGACATTATGCCACCCGCGTAGCCCGCGCCCTCGCCGCAGGGGTAAATGCCCTTTACAGAGGATTGAAGATCCTCCCCACGGCATATTCTGATAGGAGAGGATGAGCGGCTTTCCACCCCGGTAAGGGGAGCGTCAGGACAGGCAAAGCCCTTTAGCTTACGGTCGATGAGCACAAGCCCCTTGGACAGGGCGTCCCCGATAAATTGGGGGAACAGCTTCCGAAGGTCGGATGGCGTTACCCCTATGGGATAGGTAGGCTCAATGGAGCCTAAGGCCGCTGTCTTTTGACCCTTGATAAAATCCGCCGCCAGCGTCACAGGGGCCTTGTAATTGGCGCCGCCCATGTAAAAGGCCTGATGTTCAAGCTTTTGCTGAAGCTTGACACCGGCAAAAAGGTCATCGGACAAAAAGTCCGCGGGCTCCACCGACACCAGCAAAGCGCTGTTGGCGTTTTTGCCGTCACGGGCAAAGCGGCTCATGCCGTTAGTCACCACTGTGTTTTCCTCGCTGGCTGCAGGGATCACCTCTCCCCCCGGGCACATACAGAAGGTATATACTCCCCTGCCGTCCTCCAGATGCACAGCCGCCTTGTAGTCTGCCGGGGGCAGGCCCTTGGCGCTACCGTACCGCATGCTTTGGATCATGGACTGAGGATGCTCGATACGCACCCCAACGGAAAAGGGCTTGCGCTCCATTATAAGACCCTTTTGGGCGCAAAGGGAAAACACGTCTCTGGCGCTGTGGCCTGTGGCGAGTATCACATCATCGGTATCAATTGTGCCCTGTGAGGTGACAATACCCCTGACATGGCCGTTTTCGATAATAAGATCCGTCAAGCGGCAGTTAAACCGCGCCTCTCCCCCAAGGGACTTGATCTTTTCCCTGAGGTTACGAACCACGGTAACAAGCTTGTCCGTACCGATGTGGGGCTTAGAAAGATAGCCTATTTCCTCCGGCGCTCCGGCGTTGATAAATTCGTCAATGACCTTTTGCCGGCGGGGATCCTTTGTGCCGGTAGTCAGCTTCCCATCGGAAAAGGTCCCGGCTCCGCCCTCCCCGAACTGAACATTGCTTTCGGGATCGAGGACGCCGCGGGACTGAAAGGCCTCCACATCCTTAAGGCGGGAGTCCACGTCCCAGCCCCGCTCGATCAGTATTGGAGCCGCGCCGGAGCTTGCCAGTATCAGAGCCGCAAACATTCCGGCGGGGCCGCTGCCCACCACAACCGGCCTGCGGCGCAAACGGCTGACAGGGGGCTGAGGATAGACATAAGGGATGTATTTTTCCGTGTCCTTATGATCAAGGAAGGCGTTTTCGTTTTTTATCTCAACAGCAAGAGACGCAAGATAGTGGATGCTTCCCTTGTCCCTTGCGTCCACTGACAGCCTTAGAATACGGACGCTGTCTATGATCCCGGCCTTAGTATGAAGCTTGGAAGCGGCGGCGGCCTTAAGATCACCGTCATCATAGGCTATAGGAAGACGCACATTTATTATTTTAAGCATAGCATTATTCCTTACACAGATTTTTTCCGCAGCGGGCTCCGCTGACCCATGCCCAGTGGAGGTTATATCCTCCGCAATCGCCGCACACGTCCAGCGCCTCGCCGGCAAAGTACAGCCCCGGTTTTAGCCTTGACTCCATGGTCTTTGGGTCGATTTCCCGAAGATCCACCCCGCCCCGTGTAGCCTGAGCGTCGGGCCATGAGTTCGTTCCCACCACCTTAAAGCGCAGCTCCTTGGCGGCGGCGGCAAAACGCTTAAGCTCCCCGACAGTCATCTGATCGGCAGTTTTTATCGGGTCAAGATCACACTGAGCGCAGATACGGCGGGTCAGATTTTTGTGGAAAAAGCCGCCCATAAACTCCGCAAAGGGCAGGTCGCCGGTATTTTCGGCAAGCTCGGTAAGCACGCTTACAGCAAGGGAAAGCTCCATATCGGGGAACAGGTCAAGCACTACCTCCATACGCCCGGCAAACAGGGGCGAAAGCTGCAATATGGGTATGCCTGAAAGCCCATAGTCGCAAAACTGAACCTCCCCGGTTTCCTCCCTGACGATCCGCCCGTTCACGACAGCCGACGC
>CAYTWZ010000130.1:0-3417 GCA_964442035.1 uncultured Oscillospiraceae bacterium | reverse complement strand
CTGGGACAAAATCTTTCGCCACCAGCTCTTGCCGATTTATTCAGAGCTTTCCTAAATTTTCAGCTTGGTACTGCCGGAACGCCGGGGTCGGCGTTCCCTACGCAAAGACGGCTTGCTGAGTTAAGCCGATAAGCACATTTGGTATTTTTGGAATAGCAAATACCAAAAATTCGTCTCATTATGATCTTCATATCAAAATGTTCAATCCTTCGGATTTAATATTTTGATTGAATATCAGTATAATACCGCCCTTTCCCGGTTCGCTTATGTGGATTCACGCTCCAGGATGCAGGGTGATGTGCAGTAGGATTGGGTTTGCAGGTTCGGTTTCCGGATCCTATGAAGGACAAACCGTGCGGCGTTGACTCCCATGTCGTGCATATCCACTTCCACGGCGGTAATGGTTGGGTCTGTCAGCATCGAAAACGGGTAATTGTCAAAGGTGAGCAGCGCAATATCCTGGGGAATATGCAGGCCCAACCGGCGGATGTGCTGTAAGCAATGCAGGGCAAGGTGGTTATTGCTGCAAACCAGCACCTCCGGGCGGGGATGCCGCGTCAGCAGGCTGTCCAGCACCGCGTCGTCCAGAGCGTAGGGGGACTCATTGCGAACCACCTCAACAGTGAGTTCCTCCTCTGCCATGGCCTGGTTCATTCCCGTTAACCGGCTCCGGGACAGCGGATCATCCTCCTGCCCCATAATGAGCGCCATTCTCCGATAGCCTTTATCCAACAGGAAGTTCGCGGCAAGCCGTCCCGCCTGTTCGTGATTGACGTCGATCCAGCAGACATTGCATCGAAATCCCGGCTTGCCAATGACCAGATAGGGAAAATCCACCCGGGACAGGATCGCGGCCAACTCCGTACTTAGAATATGGGCGTGGATGATCAGCGCGTCCGCCTGCCGCTGCTGGATAATGTCCCGGATATACATGGGTGCGGTCTGCTTTGTCAGCGGCTTTAATGTCAGAGAATAGTCCCTGGCGTCCAAATATTCTGTTATTCCGGAAATGATCTCGAACATATGGGGATTCTCAAAGGCGATATTCTGATAAAAATCCGTTATAAACAGCACCGTGTTGCTTGCCTGCCTGGCAAAATTTTTGGCCCTTGCATTGGGCCGGTATCCCAGTCGGTCCGCCGTTTCCCGTATGACCTTCTTTGTTTGGTCTGGGATAGTATAACTGTCATTTAACGCCTTGGAAACCGTCGCGATGGATACACCCGCTTCTTTTGCCACGTCATAAATCGTCACCGCCATGGATCTGTTCCTCCCATACCTCGTATTCCCATGCACCGATTATGTCACGGTTATCACCCTTTTTCAAGAGCAATCTTCCCCGCCGCAGCGCATGGATTGGAACTTCACCCAAATTCATGATCACCGTAATCCTCTTGTCTTCCCAAGTGCGGCTATAGCTGTATGTCTTTCCAGACGCAAAGTTTGTCCTGAAGTCACCATATCGTAAGGCAGGATGTGTCTTTCTTAAGGCAATCAGGCGGCGGTAGGTATCTTCCAGCGGATAAGCCTTTCCCCAAGCCATCGGTTGCCGATACTCCTTTTCGCTCACGCCGCACAGCCCCTTTTCATCTCCGTAAAATACGCAGGGCATACCGGGAAAGGTCATTTGAAAAAGCACGGACAGTTCCATTCTGTCTATATCCTGACCGCACAGTGTCAGGTAGCGGCTGACATCGTGGCTGTCCAGCAGGTTCAGCTGGGCAAACAGGGCATTTTCCCGGTATCGAAGCAAGAGGGTGGAAACATTTGTATCAAAGACTTCCGCACTGATAGTCTTCTCTGCAAAGAATCTGCGGCAGTAGCGGCGAAAATCGTAATTCATGGCGGAATCCAGCATATCGCCGTTTAGATAATGGGCTGCGTTTTCCCAGACTTCCCCCACAATAAGGGCGTCAGGCTTTGCCGCCTTTACCGCTGCGCGGAACGCCCGCAGGAAGCCGTCGTCCAGTTCATTTGCAACGTCCAGCCGCCAGCCGTCAATGTCAAATTCACGGATCCAGTAGGTTCCCACATCGCAGAAATATTGCCGTAAATATGGGTCCGCGGTGTTGGTTTTTGGCATACTGGAAACGTAAGAGAAGCAGGTATACTCCGGGTAAGCACCTGGCTCGGGGAGCGCGGGATGGGCCGGGAGCCGGTAGAAGCAGGAGTAATACTTTGAATGCATTCCCTGCCGCAATACATCCCGGAACAGAAAATGGCTGCTGCTGATGTGGTTAAACACACCGTCCAAAATTACCCGGATCCCCATAGCATGCGCTTTGGCTACCAGGTTCTTTAGATCACCCTTCGTACCCATGTGAGGATCAATCTCATAATAATCCAGGGTATCATACCTGTGATAGGATTCCGCTTCAAAGATCGGGTTCAGATAGATGCAGTTAAATCCCATGGATGCGATGTAATCCAGATTCTCCGCAATGCCCTGCAAGGTGCCGCCCAGGACCGCTTGAGAATTCCCGGAAATCTTTCGTTTCCCGTCTGCAAAGCTGTCAGGGAAAATGTTATAAACGATGGCATCCTTTGCCCATTCCGGAACGGTCAGACGGTCTGCCCGGTGGTTAAAGGGGAGCTGAAAGTAATCCGCCCGAGTGGGCACCCCCACCATTTCGTAGCAGTCTCCATAATAGCAGAGAGAATGCGCTCCGTCGAACAGTTCAAAATAATATGCGATGCGATCCAGCCGTGTTTCCAGACGAACCTCATACCAATCGAAATACAGATCTTCTCGGAATTTGTCCATGGCCACAGAAAAAAATTTCAGTTCCGGTTCCATAGTTGCCCGATCCGCATAATAGAATTTACAACTCTTTGCCTCCCCTTTTCCTGTCCTCAGGCGAAAGACATAATGGACATCGTCTAAGGCAAATGCGTATTCACTTAATGGCCTATGGTAAATCGACGCAGGATTCATATTTCACCCTTTCACAGAGCCGCCAACGACACCGGCAACATAATATTTTTGCATACGAATAAAGAGCAGTACCACGGGAATCGCGACAACTACCGCACCGGCGCAGAAGACGGTATAGTATTCGTAGATGTTCGTTTTGTCTACCATGGTATATAAGCCTTTTGACACGGTGAAGTTGTTGTAATTATCCTTCATAATGACTGACACGAAGATGTAATCAACGATCGGGTTAATAAAGGCATTGATCGCCGTCGTGGCAATGACCGGCTTGGAGTTTGGCAAAATGATCTTCCAAAAAATAGTGCTATTGGATGCTCCGTCCAGTATGGCAGCCTCATCCAGCGATTTAGGGATGGTATCGAAATAGCCCTTTGCAATGTAATAGTTTAGACCAGCTCCACCTGAGTATACCAGAATCAGTGCCAGCAATGTCTGATCCAGATTTACTGCTTTCATAATGTGGTAAATGGCAATCATGTTCA
>CAYTWZ010000129.1:0-3544 GCA_964442035.1 uncultured Oscillospiraceae bacterium | reverse complement strand
GACCGAGTCGGTAGACGAGACCCGGGGGACATCTTTCGTTTAGTTATATTCAGGTGTCCGATAATATCACTGATGATAGGACCTTTCAGCGTTAGGTATCGCCTTTGTTTGAAATTAAAGACGCGTATCCGAAAATGCTCATAGCAAGAACAAAGCATGATACCTAACTCGATTTAATCTTAAAACTCGCCGGAGGATGCGTAAAAGCTTCCCCCGGCGGTTTTTATGTGCCGGCATTTAGCCTACGGCTTAAAACGACCTTTGCCGTGGAGCTTCCCGCCGACAGGCATCTTAGAATTGATCGGTGTTTCCCTAAGAAAAAATTTACGCGTTTTGTATTCTTTCCGACTATTTACAAAAAAATCGGAGCAAGCTATATGTTGCTTGCTCCGATATGGTGACCCCACGGGGAATCGAACCCCGGTCTTCGCCGTGAGAGGGCGACGTCCTAGGCCGCTAGACTATGGGGCCATTTCGTGACTGCTTGAACATTATAGCACGAACCACGAAATTTGTCAATAGCTTTTTTAAAATTTTTTTGTTTTTTCCACAGCTTTTTTACCCTTACTTGTTAAGTACATGAATTCCGAGATATCCCGCAAAGGCGGCCAATGCCGCTTGCCCCGGCCGCAAGGCGTAGACGCCGAGGGGATTTTGGGCCTTGGGAGCTTTGTCCTTTCTTTCCCGCGCAATTGCGGCTTATTGCGTAAATATGACCGGCGCTGTCCGCCCGCCGCGTTCTTATCAATAGAAATCATTAAAAAACCGGAGAAACTTTGCACAAAAATAGCTTGCTTTTTTTTACAGAATATGTTATAATCAAAAAAGTGCGAAAGCGGAGGCCGCAAAGGGGTGGCATTTTGTTTTCAGCACAGGCTGCGCCGGCGCAGTGAGGCCCGACGTAGTTATCCATAAAACAATGATGTTTTAGGAGGAAAAAATCGTTATGAAAAATCAGTATCTAATTGACTTGCTTGCTCAGGTAAAGGAGCGCAACGCGGGAGAGCCCGAGTTCCATCAGGCAGTGGAAGAGGTTCTGGAGTCCTTGGAGCCCGTTGTTGAAAAAAACCCCAAGTACATTACCAGCGGCGTTATCGCTATGCTTGTTGAGCCCGAAAGAATCATTAAGTTCCGTGTTCCGTGGGTAGACGATAATGGCGTTGTTCAGGTCAACCGCGGCTTCAGGGTTCAGTTTAACTCCGCTATCGGGCCCTATAAGGGCGGCCTTCGCTTCCATCCCTCGGTATATGAGGGCATCATCAAATTCCTGGGCTTTGAACAGATATTTAAAAACTCTCTTACAGGTCTTCCCATCGGCGGCGGCAAGGGCGGCAGTGACTTTGACCCCAAGGGCAAGAGTGACGCCGAGGTTATGCGCTTCTGCCAGAGCTTTATGACCGAGCTGTCCAAGCACATCGGCGCCGACACAGACGTACCCGCCGGTGATATCGGTGTTGGCGGACGTGAGATCGGCTATATGTACGGTCAGTATAAGAGACTTCGCAACGAATTCACAGGCGTACTCACCGGCAAGGGCCTTACCTATGGCGGTTCTCTCGCCAGGACAGAGGCTACCGGCTACGGCGTATGCTATTTCACCAACGAAATGCTCAAGGATAACGGCAAGAGCTTTGAGGGCGCGAGGGTCGTTATCAGCGGCAGCGGCAACGTCGCGATTTACGCAACGCAGAAGGCGACAGAGCTGGGCGGCAAGGTAGTAGCTCTTTCTGACTCCAACGGCTACATCGTTGACGAGGAAGGTATCGATCTGGCCGCCGTTAAGGAGATCAAGGAGGTCAAGCGCGGCAGGATCAAGGAGTACCTTGAATACCGTCCTCAGGCTGAGTATCATGAGGGCAGCATCTGGGGCAACGTTAGGTGCGACATCGCCCTTCCCTGCGCTACTCAGAACGAGATCAACGGTGAAGCTGCTCAGAAAATGGTTGACGGCGGCTGCTATGCCGTTGCCGAGGGCGCCAATATGCCTTCCACACCTGAGGCTATCCATATCTTCCAGCACAACGGCGTTCTCTTTGGACCCGCTAAGGCGGCCAATGCCGGCGGCGTAGCTACCAGCGCTCTTGAAATGAGCCAGAACTCCATGCGTTATTCCTGGACATTTGAAGAGGTTGACGCGAAGCTTCATGACATTATGGTCAACATCTATAAGAATGCCAGTCAGGCGGCCAAGGATTACGATATGCCCGGCAACCTTGTCGCGGGCGCTAATATCGCCGGTTTCCTTAAGGTGGCCGACTCCATGCTTGCTTACGGCGTTTGCTAAGGAGAATTAGAGCGTAAATACAGTCAGGGCCGCCGGTTTAACCGGCGGCCTTGTTTTTGCGTTTTATTGAACAGGCGTATCCTCTAAGACAAATAAATTGGATAAATTTCGTGTTGACTTTTAAGCGCTTTTATGGTATTCTAAAGGACAGAAGCATTTTATCAAAGGAGAAATTGTATTATGAATATGGATTTTTTGCGTAAGCTCCCCATACCTGCCGAGATAAAGCAGCAGTTTCCCATTTCTCAGGAGATCGCAGCCCTTAAGGAGCGGAGAGATGAGGCCATAAAGAAAGTGTTCACCGGCGAAAGCGACAAGTTTTTGCTTGTAATAGGCCCCTGCTCGGCCGATCATGAGGACTCTGTGCTTGATTATACATATCGCCTTGCCGGCCTTCAGGAAAAGGTAAAGGACAAGATCATCATCATTCCCCGTATCTATACCAATAAGCCCCGTACCACCGGACAGGGCTACAAGGGCATGATACATCAGCCCGACCCAAGCCAGAAGCCCGATATGCTTGAGGGCATAATCGCCGTGCGCCGTCTCCACACCCGCGCCATACAGGAGACCGGCCTCACCTGCGCGGATGAAATGCTTTATCCCGAAAACCACCGTTACCTCAGCGACATTCTGTCCTACGTTGCCGTAGGGGCCCGCAGCGTGGAAAATCAGCAGCACCGCCTTACCTCCAGCGGCCTTACCATCCCCGTAGGCATGAAAAACCCCACCGGCGGCGACTTCTCGGTTATGCTCAACGCCATCGTTGCCGCCCAAAGCAGCCACACCTTCCTTTACAGAGGCTGGGAGTGCGTTTCCCACGGCAACCCCCTTGCTCACGCTATTCTTCGCGGCAGCAACAATAAGCACGGCCAGTCCATCCCCAATTACCACTATGAGGATCTTGTGCGCCTTTACGATATGTATCAGGAAAAGGATCTAAGCAATATGTCATTGCTGGTTGATGTCAACCACTCCAATTCCGACAAAAAATATCTTGAGCAGATACGCATCTGCCGTGAGGTCATGTACAGCCGCCGCTATAATCCCGACCTTGAAAAATTTGTCAAGGGCTTCATGATCGAAAGCTATATTGAGGACGGCAATCAGAAGATCGGCGACGGCGTATACGGCAAGTCCATCACCGACCCCTGCCTTGGCTGGGAAAAGAGCGAGCGTCTTGTACTGGATATCGCTGACGCGTTGTAACTAAACGAAAGATGTCCCCCGGGTCTCGTCTACCGACTCGGTCGGTGCTTC
>CAYTWZ010000128.1:0-3607 GCA_964442035.1 uncultured Oscillospiraceae bacterium | reverse complement strand
GGTGTTGCCAAGAGCTTTCTTTTTGTGCTATAATAATATTAATGGTATAGAGTAATTAGCATGAATAATGTAGCAAGGAACTTGAGGATGTCCTCGGTTGGCCTGAAAAATATACATTATCTGCGGACCGAGTTATCGAAAGGAGAAAGCGATTTGGAAAAAATTTTTGAAATCACACAGAGAGATATTGAGATATCAAATCAATGCATACTTAACAATTCAGTCTCACCCGATCTGTACAACGAATACAAGGTAAAACGCGGACTTAGGGATCTGGACGGCAACGGCGTACTCGCGGGGCTTACCAACATATCGGAGGTCAAGGCCAAGGAAAACGGCGTTCCCTGTAAGGGCGAACTGTATTACCGGGGATATAATGTAAAGTCCCTTATATCCAATATTATTGAAGAGCATCGTCTTGGCTTTGAGGAGATAGCCTACCTTTTGCTGGCGGGAGACCTTCCCAACGCAGCGCAGCTGGCCGGCTTTAAGGATGAGCTTGCCCAGCGCAGAACTCTGCCCCCGAATTTTGCAAGGGACGTAATAATGAAGGCTCCCAGTGAAAATATGATGATAACCCTTGCCAAAAGCTTGCTGACGCTGTATTCCTATGACCCATGCCCTGAGGATACCTCGATTCCCAACGTGATGCGTCAGTGCCTCAACCTGATCAGTCAGTTCCCTATGCTGGCGGTTTACAGCTACAATGCCTATAGCCACAGTATGGGAAACAGCCTATATATACATCAGCCGGATCCGAGCCTTGGCACGGCGGAAAATATTCTGCGTATGTTGCGTCCGGACAAGAGCTTCACACCGCTTGAAGCAATGGTGCTGGATATTGTACTTATTCTACACATGGAGCATGGCGGCGGCAACAACAGCTCCTTTACTACAAGGGTAGTTACTTCCTCAGGCACGGACACCTATTCCGTAATGGCGGCGGCGCTTGCCTCCCTTAAGGGCCCCAGACACGGGGGTGCCAATATCAAGGTTGTCCAGATGTTTTACGATATGAAAAATAATGTGAGTGATATAAGGGATGAGGAGGCGGTAAAGGATTACCTTCGCCGTCTGTTGCATAAGGAGGCCTTTGACAAAGCGGGTCTGATATATGGTATAGGTCACGCGGTGTATTCAATTTCCGATCCAAGAGCCGAGGTGCTCAAAAGCTTTGTACAGCGACTTGCTCAGGCCAAGGGCTATTCGGAGGAATTTGAGTTGTACAGCACGGTGGAGCGGCTGGCTCCCTCACTTATAGCGGAGGAGCGCAAGATATATAAGGGGGTAAATACCAATGTGGACTTTTACAGCGGCTTTGTATACAATATGCTCGGGCTGCCTATGGAGCTTTACACCCCTATGTTTGCGGTGGCAAGGATAGTCGGATGGAGCGCCCATCGGCTTGAAGAGCTTGTGAGTGCGGAAAAAATCATCCGTCCGGCATACAAGTCCATATCTGAGCGACGGGAATATGTGCCGCTGAAGGATCGGGCGTAGCTGATTTTTCACTAATTGTGTTTTAGGAGGTATGGAAATGAAAAACGTAATTGTTACAATAGGAAGGGAATTTGGCAGCGGTGGCCGTGAAATCGGTCAAAAGCTTGCCCGGCGTCTTGACATACCGTTCTTTGATAAGGAAATAATCCAGAAGGCGGCTTCGGATTCGGGCATTGTGGAAAGCGTTATAGATTTTTATGACGAGCATCACACCTCACCGCTGTTTTCTACGGGCTCTGTGCTGTTTGACATCTATCAAATGCCTATGAGCGACAAGGTATATATAGAGCAGTGCAAAGCTATCAAGGACATAGCGGAAAAGGGCAGTTGCGTAATTGTTGGCCGATGCGCCGATTTTGTGCTTGAAAACAAGCCTGGCCTCTTGAGCGTATTCATCTGCGGTGATATGAAGGATCGTATTGAGCGCAAGCGCTCCGCCAACCCCGGCAAAACCGATGCCCAGATTGAGTCACTGATCAAATCTATGGACAAAAAGCGGGCCAAGTATTACAGCTATTATACGGACAATAAGTGGGGAGAGGCAAAGCAGTACGACATCTGCGTCAACAGCAGCCTTTTTGGTATTGACGCCACTGTGGAGCTTATCGCCCGGGCGGCGGAGCTTAAGGAAGCACAGCTCCAGAATTAGACAGGGGGAAATACATATGAAAAAGGCGCTGGACGGAATAGGCTTTTTGGTCATTTGTGTAATTGAAATCATTGTTGGTATGATCGTGCTTTTTGACCCGCAGCCGTTTACAAGGGTCGTGCTGTTGGTGGTGGGCATAGGGCTTATAGCCTATGGTGCGATAGATGTTTTTGCCTACTTTAGGTCTGATCCGGTGGTGGCGGCAATGGGACTCAGACTTACGCGGGGGATTATTACCCTTGGCGTCGGAATTCTGCTGGTTGCTAAGCCCGAGATGATCTCGTCATTATTGGGAACGATGGTTGTTGTCTTTGGAGTTTCAATTCTTGTGATGGGAATATATAAAATACAGGCGGCTGTGGATATGTACAGACTGGGACGCAGACTTTGGTATGTGTCGCTGATAACGGCGTTGTTTTCGCTGGCGTTTGCCGCGTTGATACTGGCAAATCCGATTTTTGATAAGGAATCCTTTGTTATATTCATCGGTGTCTGCATTGTTGTGGAAGGGGTATTTGACCTGATTTTTTTCTTTGCGAGCAAAAGTACGGACAATAGGTAAACAACTATTTTTAGGAGGAGATTTATATGTCAGTTCAGATCAGTGAGGTCAGCTATGGAATTTTCGGCAGGTGTCTGCGCATGGCGGCAGGGGGCAAGGAGCTTCTTGTCACTGTGGACATGGGTCCTTACATCATTCGTTACGGCTATGAGGGCGAGGACAACATGTTCTTTGAGGACGTTGACAAGTTCGCCACCAATGACGTTACCGACAGTCCCTATAAGCATGACCTTTGGTGGGTGGTAGGCGGACACCGTCTGTGGTGTAGCCCCGAAAAGTCACCCCGTACATATTATCCTGACTATTATCCCGTGGACGTAAAGCAGGATGGCAGCACAGTAGTGTTTACGGCACCTATGCAGGAGTGGAGCCAAATCCGGTGCGCAACACAGGTCACAATGGACGAAAGGGGCAATGTGGAGCTTCTTCACACCATCACCAACAAAAACGCGTGGTCTATTGAGCTTGCCCCATGGACAGTAACGGTAATGAATGCCGGGGGCGTGGCCTACATCCCCCAGAATAAGCGCAAGACGGGCTTTTTCCCCAATAAATGGGTCTGCTTTTGGGATTACACTCCCATGAATGACAGCCGCATTTCTTTGGGCGATGATTACATCACCGTATCCATGGATCCTGATAAGGAAGTCGCCGCCAAGGTTGGCGTCCTCAATGAGCATGGCTGGATGGCCTATCTTAACAAGGGCAACGCCTTTATCAAGAAATTCGGTTTTCAGGAGGGGGCGGCTTACCCTGACAACGGATGTAACTGTGAAAGCTATACCTGCCGGAAGTATACCGAGATGGAATGCCTGTCTCCCATGGTGAAGATAGAACCCGGCAAAACAGCTCAGCATAAGGAAGTTTGGGAACTGAAAAAGGCCGGCAGCATTGAG
>CAYTWZ010000127.1:0-3648 GCA_964442035.1 uncultured Oscillospiraceae bacterium | reverse complement strand
CCAAAATAAGTGGTATAATATATTTTGCAAAAAGGCAATATACATAAAGCGTGGTATTGCCTTATCCTTATCAAACGGATGCCGCCGCCATGGCAGCGGGAGGGGAGCGCCTCAGGTTGCTTGGCAGTATCTTTAAAAAATAAATATAGGCGATGGGAGTCTGTGTTTCAGATTGAGAGGAAGGAATTGACCTTCGACCGACCGGGAGCTTTCCTTGGGTTAAAAGCCTGTATTTGTTGCGCCTTGACTTTTGGAAAACCCCGGCAAAATACATAATGAAAGAGGTTTTCCGAATGAAAAACACAAACACAAAAAAAATGGTAATTGCCGGATTGCTCATTGCCTTGGCAGTGGTGGGCTCCATGTTCAGCTTTCCAGTAGGTATGGCGAAATGCGCTCCCGTGCAGCATATGGTAAATGTGCTTGCGGCGGTTGTACTCGGCCCGTGGTATGGGGTAGTAATGGCCTTTATCACCTCGCTTATACGGGTGCTTACCGGTCTGGGTTCCCTTATGGCTTTCCCCGGCAGTATGTGCGGCGCGTTTCTGGCCGGGCTGCTGTATAAGGTTGGGAAGAAGCTGCCCTTTGCCTGCGCGGGTGAGCTTTTCGGCACAAGCGTTATTGGCGGACTTTTGGCCTATCCTGTGGCATTGCTCCTTATGGGCAACAAAACAGCGGCGCTGTTTGGATATATCCTCCCGTTTTTCATCAGCTCCCTTGGAGGTACTATCATTTCCGCCGTCATAATTATCGCGCTTAAGAAAACAAAGGCTTTGGAAAGGTTTGGACTGTAGTATGTACTCCCGTCTCTTTGCCAATGTAGGGCTTAAAAAGCCCCTTGTACACAGTATAAATAACTATGTTACCGCCAACGACGTGGCCAACGCCATACTCGCCGTTGGCGGATCGCCTGTAATGGCGGATTATTACGGGGAGGCTCCTCAGATTACAGCGGCGGCGGACGCCCTTAATATCAATTTGGGCACGCCTGACCCGGACAGGGTCAGGTCAATGCTCCTTTCGGGGATTGCCGCAAATGAGAAAAATATCCCCGTGATACTGGATCTTGTTGGGGCAGGGGCTACTGATTTTCGCCGTCAGAGCGCAGCCGGGCTTTTGGACAAAATTCGTTTTTCAGTCATCAAGGGCAACACTTCCGAGATCGGCAGCGTGCTTGCGGGACGCCCCGGAGGTCGGGGCGTGGACAGCGCGGAAAACGGGTTGGAGCTTACGGCACTACAGGACTTTGCCCGTGAACGCCGCGGTGTGATCGTGGTCACGGGGAAGAATGACGTTGTATGTAACGGTGAAAGAGCCGTAATTATAGAAAACGGATCTCCCCTTATGGGCAGGCTCACCGGTACGGGATGTATGCTTTCGGGAGTGATCGCCGCTTTTGCGGGGGCAAACCCCGGGGAGATTTTCCCTGCGGCGGCTTTGGCCGTGGCCGGGTTTGGCACAGCCGGTGAGCAGGCGGAAAAACGGCTTAAGCCCGGAGAGGGGACAGGCTCCTTCCGCGGCTATATTCTGGACAGCCTTTTCGGTCTCACATATGAAACGGTAAAGAGGACAGCACGATATGAAATTAAATAAAAATACATTTCTCCTGTATGCGGTTACTGATCGTAACGCCAATACGCGCCCCCTGCACATTCAGGTGGAGGAGGCGCTTAAGGGCGGGGTCACAATTTTGCAGCTGCGGGAGAAAAATCTTCCGGAGGACGAGTTCCTTGCCTCCGCTATGGAAATAAAGGAGATATGCCATAAATATGGCGTACCCTTCATAATCAATGACAATGTGGCCGTGGCCCGTAAATGCGGAGCGGACGGCGTACATCTGGGTCAGGACGATATGTCTTTGACACAGGCGCGGTCTATCCTTGGGGATGACAAAATAATCGGGGCTTCCGCCCACAATCTTGAAGAAGCCATTGCCGCCCAAAAGGCCGGAGCGGACTACCTCGGCTGCGGTGCGGTGTTCGGCACTTCCACAAAGGCGGACGTCAGCGCCCTGAGCATAGATGCCCTTAAAAGCATTGCGGCGGGCGTGGATATTCCTGTGGTGGCTATCGGCGGAGTGGGGGAGGACAACATTTCCATCCTTAAGGGCAGCGAAATTGCCGGAGTGGCGGTCTGTGCGGCGATTTTCGCTTCGGAGGATATTGCCGGGGCAGCAAAAAGACTTAGATCAATTGCTGAGGAGATATAGCTATGAAAAAGGTGCTTACAATTGCGGGATCGGACTCCAGCGGCGGCGCGGGAATTCAGGCGGATATCAAGACCATCACGGTACACAAAATGTACGCCATGAGCGTAATAACCGCCCTTACCGCTCAGAACACCACCGGTGTATACGGCATATTGGAGGCGGACAGGGATTTTGTGGCAAATCAGCTGGACTGTGTGTTTACCGACATATTCCCGGACGCGGTCAAGATCGGAATGGTTTCCAATGCCGGTATTATCGAAGTCATAGCCGACAAGCTAAAGCAGTACACCGCCAAGAATATTGTAGTGGATCCCGTTATGGTGGCCACCAGCGGCAGCTCCCTGATAGCCGGAGGAGCTAGCCGCACCCTTGTAAGCAGGCTTTTTCCCCTTGCTGATATCATAACGCCAAATATCCCGGAGGCAGCTGCCCTTAGCGGTATAAAAATCGAAACGCCGGAGGATATGATTAGAGCCGCGGAAATTATCAAACCCAAGGTCAAGGGAGCTGTGCTTGTCAAGGGCGGACATCTGGTAAACGACGCCACCGACCTTTTGTATACGGACGGGGGCTGCAGCTGGCTGTCCTCACCCCGGATCGACAACCCCAACACCCACGGCACAGGCTGCACCCTTTCTTCAGCCATTGCCTGTAATCTTGCAAAAGGACTGTCTGTTGAGGAAAGCGTCAAAAACGCCAAGAGTTACCTTGCGGGAGCTATCGGCGCTATGCTGGACTTAGGCAAGGGCAGAGGCCCTCTTGACCATATGTACGGTATTTGAGGTAGGAATGGGCAGCGATGTGAGGTAAGACAACCGGTATTATTCGGATGTGACTCTTATGAGCGAAAACGGCTACACAATAGAGTAAAAAGTGCAGACCGAACCGCAAACGGCCTGCACTGCTTTTGTAGATTTACAGATATTTCCGTATATCCACTGCCAGCTCTTCCTCAAGGTTGATCAGTCGCTTAGTAATGTCCTTGGTCTTTTCGTCCGCGGCCTCGTACTTGTTGAGATACTTGTTAAGGGATTTTACGCCCATGTTGCAGCCGTCTGTTATCAGATCGGCGACGGTGTTGTCGCTGTCCTTCACGGAAAGCATGACGTTGGTCTTTATCCACGACATACCCTTTGCCATGGGGTTGGGCTCCTTGCCGCTGTCGTGGTAATTATTGAGCAGCTTATGAATTTCACTGCCCAAATCCTGATGCTCCTCCTTGCAGCGGTTCAGCCTTTGGCGAAAAGGCTGGCTTTTTACGCTGTCAAGCACCTCGTCAAGGGAAACAACGCCCATTTTTACTCCGGCGTTACACTCCTTCAAAAGGTCGATGGTGTCACTTTCTACCATATATTTCTCTCCTCCCCGAATTTATTTTACCCAAAGGATAAAATAATATTCAATAAGGGATGAAAGCCCGTCATGGGGCGTTTTCGGTG
>CAYTWZ010000126.1:0-3732 GCA_964442035.1 uncultured Oscillospiraceae bacterium | reverse complement strand
GAGAATTTTTTTCGTATTCATAAATATTTTCCTCCTGTCTTTATTTAATAATAAAAGACCTCCCTTTGAGCTGTACTTCAATATACAGTTCAAAAGGAGATCCATTAAATTGTTTTTGACTGAAAGAACATCATATCGCGAAATCGTCCATGGGGCTTATCTCGCCCGCTCCAAAGCGAGCAGAGCGGCTTTTTTATCTATTCCTCCCGCATAGCCTGTAAGGCTGCCGTCGGCGCCGATCACCCGGTGGCAGGGAACAATTATAGCTATGGGATTATGTCCCACGGCCCCGCCTACCGCTTGGGCCGACATACGGCTAAGGCCCCGTTTTTTTGCGATAATAGAGGCGATTTGGCCGTAGGTCACGGTTTTGCCGTAGGGGATCGAAAGGAGAATACTCCAGACCTCCCTTTGAAACGGTGTGCCCGCAAGGTGAAGGGGCGGTGTAAAGGATGGCTCCCGGCCGGAAAAATATACGTCAAGCCATTCCCCCGCAAGGTCAAACACGGGAAGGGACTTTTTCTCACTATTCTTGTCAAGGCCGAGGGCAAAATATTTTTGACCTTCAAGCCAGAGCCCGGTAATGCCCTCATCATCGGCGGCCATAAATATATTTCCCAAAGGGGACGGACAGCAATGTGTATATTGCACGGCTTTCATCCTTTCCGAATTAGTCGGCATTTATCGGCATGTAACCGTGGGAGCCGCGGATCAAGAAGTACCCACTTCCGGCGGAGCCGATATGACAAACCCGCCTCATTGAGGCGGGTTTGTCAGCGCTTAAAAGTTATTCAATTACAAATACCTGATTTTTGGCGGCGTCCCGGTTTTCCTGAGTTATGGTATTGTCAGCATTCAACGTAAGATAAAGTCCGGAGTGCTTCATCTTAAGCAGGTACTGATTTTCACCGCCGGCAGGCTCCATATAAAAGAGCTGGTTATCGTTTTTGCTAAGATCCCAAGCGATAAGTTTAGCGCCGGGCTCGGTGTTGCCGCCGGAAATATCAACAGCCTTGCCGGTCTGCAGATATACTATAGTGTAAGCATCGCCTACGGGCATAAGAAGCCACTGATCCTTAAGCTCCTCTGACGGCTCGGTAAACTGAAGTCCATCATCAGCTACAAGGTATTTTCCTCCTACGGAAATAGTCTTGTACTCAACATCTGGAGCCTTTTCCACAGCTTCAATCTTCCATACGCCGGGGGTATGACCCTGTGCCGCATACGGAACAAAGTCATCACCAACGCCCTCTGTGACGGCAGTTACGGCAAGGCCGTAACGTCTTGACCACATTTCAAAGCCGCCCTCCGTTTCCTTAAGCTGAAGCCGCTCATCAAGAGACCACTCGCCGCCATACTGGGTAAGGGGCTTGTTTTCCATCGCGCTGGTATTAAGCTGAATGGGAAGATTGCTGTTTTTGTTGGTAAACCTTACAAGTCCGGCCACGGTCTCAACGCTGAACTTCTGATTGTCAGCGCCGGTATACTCCGCAAGCACTACCTTCGCGGTATTATCCATGGAGGCATTTTCTATTGTCCAGCAAAGTCCGCTCTCCGCGTCCTCGATCTTATAATATTGACCCATATCCAGCTTTCCGGCGGTTTCCTTATCGCCGTACGCGTCGATCTTTGCCTTAAGGTCAAGAATGAACTGTTCGTCATCCTTGAATTCCGCAAAATGCTCCTTGTCAGCTCTGTAAAGCAGGCCGCGGAATACTCTTATACGGTTGGGATAAACCTTTTCAACAGCATCGGCTGTTTCGCGGCCTCTTGTGGTCCAGTACAGACGGTGGAACTCCGCGAGATCCTCAGCCTGACTGCTTGAGCCGTAGCTTGAAATGGGGACGGCGTCAAGGGCCTCGGCGGCTGACCATATCATCATATCCTCAAGCTGATTGCTGTCAAGGATATGACCAAGCTCATGGGCATAGGTCTGGGCGATCTGAGTGGTGTTAGGCTCCCAGTTAAGTCTTGCCCAGATGGTGTCACCTCCGCCATTGTAATTGTTGGCGTCGTCGCCCTTCTTCCAAATAAGGCAGTGTACATACTGACGTACAGCATAGGGGAATACGCCGATAGCATCGATCATTTTTTCAACCATTGCTGAGTTTTCTTCGTTGCTTACTACCGTAAACTTATGGATGGTTCCGGGTTCGTCGCCGTCCATCTCAACATCGTAAAGCCAGCACTTCTCTCTTGAGCCGCGCCAGATATCATAGTTGTCATCCTCATATTCCTTGACGATCTTATAGGGGGCGGGCTCGGTCTCAAGCATATTGCCGGTGACCTGACCGTATGCGGTGTAGCTCATCACTGTTTTGATCATCTCAGCCTGAAGCTTGGGAGAAGCGTTTTCAAAGTCATTGGCAATAAGATAGCTTTCGGCGCTGTTAGCCACGCTGTAGCAAGCGGGAAGTCCGCCGAACATATAGTTTTTAAAGCCCTCCTGTACAGCGCTGTCAAGGAGCTTGAAGCCTTCGGAATTTACAACAGAGCCAAGAGTAGAATCCTTCACATACTTAAGGGTCCACTTCTGGTAGTCGCTGTCGTTCTTCTCAGCCTGAACGACAGTTTCGCCGGAAGCGTCCATGTAAAGACCCGAGTGAGATACCTTAAGCATATACACGCCCTCGGCAGTCTCCTCAAAGGCCCACTGCTGGTTGCCGTTGCCGTTGGAGTCGTAGATTATAAGAGCCTTGCCCGCATCCGTAGAGGCTGAGGGCACGTCTATGCTGCGGCCTGAAACGGCATTGGAAATATTGTATACGCCGTCACCCATCTTGCCAAGGCGCCACGCAAAATCCTCGGCGTCGGTGGCGTCAAGAGTAGTAAGGGCAGAGCTGTTATCCTTAGCCAGATCTACTGTGGCCAAAGCCTTGCCGGTACCAACGTTTGTGATAACATAATACTTATTACCAAGCTCATTGGACTGAGCGGGAGTTGTAATCACAACGGTCTTTGTCTCGCCGTCCCAATCCACCTTTTTGTCAAAGGCTTCAGCTACGCCGCGTACAGGGATATAAACGGAGCCTTCAATGGCCACGGGGTAAACGACCGTGCCGTTAACGTCCTTAGCGGTAAATGCCGCGCCGTCAATAGTGATATTGATCTGATCCCCAAGAACAGGGCTGCCCGCCTTGCCGATAACAACTGTTCTGGTTTCGCCGTCCCAGTCCACATCAAGACCCAGAGCGGCGGCTACCGCACGTATGGGAAGATAAGTAGTCCCGTCAATAGCAAATGGCTCGGTACTGTTCCCGTTTACGTCGGTAGGAACTAATTTTTCCCCATCGATCACAACGGAAATGCCCATGTAAACGGGGTCAGCCGCAAAGCCGGGAACCGCCGCCATGAGCATTGCCATAGCAACAACGAGGGCCAATACTTTTTTCATTTGAATTACCTCCAAAATAAAAATTTACACATTTATTATATAACATACGTTTTAAATTTGCAATAGTTTTTTAATGTTTTTCTTGAGATGCAAAAAAGTCTTTAATATTCAAAGTAAACGCAACCCCATATAGAGTTTGAGTTGCGTTTACTTTGACTTACTCTCATTTACTTTGATAACTAAACGAAAGATGTCCCCGGGTCTCGTCTACCAGCTCGGTCGGTACTTCTGCTTCGCGGAGGCTGCCACCGGCAGAGGCTGCCACCGGCAGAGGCTGCCACCGACAGAGGGCTCCATCTAAGGCGGCGGGGGACATCTTTCGTTTTTCGGCGGGAGAT
>CAYTWZ010000125.1:0-3859 GCA_964442035.1 uncultured Oscillospiraceae bacterium | reverse complement strand
ATTTGTTATCTCATTTTTCATTATTTCTACAGCCATTTTTATATCGGAATTACTTTTTACCCTCAATGGTCTGCGCACACGCTCCTTCTGAGCCGTCTTGTCAAAGCAGCACACCCCGCCTCCCGGACAGAAGCGGCAGCTCAGCTTGTCCCCATCGCCAAAGGGAGAAATCGGGATATTTCCGTTTTTCATCCTTGAAGCCGCCCGTCGGATGCTTTTGCGGACATAGGCAAGTATGACCTTCATTTCCTCACTGCTCACCGTGTTTATCTCATCGCCGTATTCCATGTACCCCTCAATTCCGATACCCTTAAGCCTGCCCACCTTGGGAGGCTGAGTCTCTTCCACGGGCAGCTTTGCCACCGCCGGGGCAAGACTGAAATACAGAGCTGCCGCCGGAATGGAGTCCGGGACGCTTGATGTATAGCCGTCCAAATATGCAAACAGCTGAAGCTGAAGCCCGCACAGCACCTTTCCAAGGTCAAGCTCACGGCTACTGTTTTTGTAATCTATTATGCGCACGAGCCAAGCGTTACGCTGATTTCCTTTCTCATCGGTATATACAACAGGGCGCTTGTCCGCTCGATCTATTCTTCCTGTAAACCATGCCCGGCCGCCGCTGATAGGTATCTCTATCGGGCCAATATCTCCGTTTTGCCCTATTACTACCTCATGACCTACCGGAACATAAAGCTCCTCCTGTACCTGAGAGCGTATTTCTTCAATGCTTTTTCGGGCCGCGTCCTCTATGCGCTCCACGGTGACCTTAAGTCTTGGGTCAGTGGTTATAAGCCGGCTGATGCCCCGCCTGATCTCGCCGCAGACAGACTCAAAGGTAACTTGGGTATACCTGTCGTCCACCTTGCTCCAATCGCCGTTTTTGTCTACGACAACGCGGCCGCAAAATCCGTCAATAATGTTATGCATAATATTGCCGCTGTCCACAAAGTTAATGTTAAAGGGAATAATCTCCCTAAGCCTGAGAATATATTTAAGGAAATATGAATACGGGCAGTTTCCGTATGTCTCCAGCCTTGAGGGACTGACGATCAGTTCATTCCCCGTGACCTTCGCAAGGAGCTTGGAGTCCAGCTGCTCCGCGTCAGCAAAAAAGTCCGCCGCGCCTTTTGACAAACGGCGGAGCTTTGGAGCATAAGCGCCGTCATTTTCAAGGGTATTGTAAAGCATAGACCAAAACTTGTCTTTACTGTTTTCGCTCATGGCAGTGCCAAGCTCCAAAAATGCCGCCTCTTTGGTGGCACACAGATATTTTTCGTACTCGCGATCGTTGTCGCTTTGCTCCCGCAAACCCGGGAACAGTTCTTTGACGCGCTTTATGACAGAGCTTGGGCGCTGGTTGCGCCCGTCACTTCTGCCCATAGAATAGCACAAATACAGTCTCTCCTCCGGGAAGGACACGGCGGAATATACCAGCAGCTTTTCGTTTTCTGACTTTTCCACAGTGCCGGGAGGCAGCTCTATGTCCCATTCGTTCATAAGCGCCTCGGTCTCATATTCCGTGAATATAGAGTCATTAGAAAATGCTCTTGGGAAAACGTCCTCGTTAAGTCCCAGCACAAACACGCACTTGTCCCGGCCGCCTTTCATCCTCTCAATATCGCCGTAAACCACACTGTCCGCTACAGGGGGAACTACCCCCACGTCTACAGCGCTACAGGCAGTTTTGATGGCGTCATAAAATTCTTCACTGTCTATCTCATTGCCGCCGAATACAGTGCACACATCCTCCAATATGTCCATAATCAGGTTGTAGACCTGCCTTGTTTCGCTTCCTCCCCGAAGATCTCCGTTTTTCTCCTGCGTTAGCGCAATATGCTCCGTCTTGTCCGCCAAAGCGCTTTGTTCAATAAATTCATAAAGACCCTTGGCGTATTCTGTGCCGCTACGCTTTTTGCTCATACATTGGCGCAGCGGGGTCAGAAGATCCCAAAGCTCCTTCCTCCGCCGGTTGATAAAGTCCATCATTTCAGCTTCGTCATCCTTGACCGGGGATGTTTCACCCATTGTTTCTTTAGTATCACCGCCGCTGTAATCCAATGAGCTGTACGCCCCTCTTATAAAGGTGAAGTCCTCACTCCAGTTCCACGAGCGCACTCCCGCCTCCACACAGTAATCCTCCAGCACCCCGCACTGCCCGTTATGAGGCGCAAAGGGATTTTTTGCAAAGGTAAACACGTTTTCATTTGTAAAGCCGTATATTGCCAGCTCCATGGCTGATAACACGTAAAGTGATACGCTGTGTCCGGACAGTGGGCGCTTGGCGTCGGCAAAAACCGGAATAGAATATATTGGGAATATTCGCTTGATGTATCCGGCATAGTCGTCAATATTCCTTACAGCCACGGTTATGTCGCTGTAACGGCAGCCTGTCCGTACAAGTCTGGTTATTGCGGCAGCGGCATAACGCACCTCGTCGGCGGGAGTTTTGGCGCTGTGGATAAAAATACGCCTGTCAACAGTCTTGTCATATACCGCCTTTTCGTCGGAATAATAATTTGCACTGAGAAAGACAAGTGGATCCGGCCTTGTATCCTTGTACCCCATCAGCGGACGGTGTTCAAACTCCGCGCCGTTTTCCCTTGCGGTTCGGGCAAGGGAGTTTATCAACTTTTTTGTAGTGGCAAATTCCGGCTTGTCCTCCCAGCACACTGCGGCGATAACCCTTGCCGCCCGGCGGCATATGCCGCCTATGCAGCTTAGCTGCATCCGGTTAAGATCCGAGAACATGCTCACAAACACAGTTTTCCCCTCAAAAAAGTCACATTCGTCAAGGTTAAGGATCCTGCTCAGCTCGCACATATCGTCATCGGCATCACTAAGCCCGCTTTCTGTCATAAACCGATCATAGCTTTCCAGCGCCCTGCAACAGTCGTGTATCTTTTTTTGCAGCGGGGAATTTTGCGGCAGACCATGATCCGCAAGGCGCAGCTTTTCCACCGTCACACCGTAACGCTTAAAGCCCGTGATCAGGCCACTGACCGACGGAGCAAGCTCACGGCGCTTTATGACCCCCTTAAACAGGCGGAAGTCCTCCGGGTCAATAGCATTGAGGGAATGCGCAACCGCCATTTCCCGCGCCGCCGGGGTCAGCCGTTTACGCCCGGACGGGTATTTTTTGCCCAGATTGAAAAACATACGCTTAAAGCTGAGCACCTCGGGGTTCCCAAGCCCAACAGTGCCGAAAGCGTCAATAAGCTTTTTTTCCTGGGAAAATGTGCTTTGATCCGGGACGATAAGCACCGTGTCCCCCGGAGCGTCGCTGTTGTATTTTTTCATCAGATCCATCACGGCAGTGTCCAGAGCCGTGTGATTGGCGCAGGAAACAACTGTAAGCTTCATATGTACTATCCTTTACAATATATTTTTCATCACGGCTTCCACAGTTTGTGATATGGTTTTATTATATCAGGTTTTTTGTCCGCTTTCAACATTTATTTTTGTTCTTTATCCCATTATACAAATTTTAATAAAAAATTTTATAAAAAACTCTTGCAACTCACCGAAATTTATAGTATAATAACAATGTCGTACTAACCGGGGAGGCAGCGGTGCCCTGTATCCGCAACCCGCTATAGCGGAGGCTAAATCCCCAATTGAGGCAATTTGCCTGTGCAGCAGGCGTGTGTAAGTGGTGTTGACGATCGGGTCTTGCGCAACACGGACCCGTGAACCTTGTCAGGCGGGGAACCGAGCAGCAATAAGCGGCAACCCGTGTGTGCCGCAAGGTTGCCTGATTCGAGCCAACTGCACGCAAACCGTGTGTGGGGGATTGTCGATTTTGGGGTGTACGACGTTTTATTTTGCGAAAAAAGTTTGGGAAGCTTTGGATAATTCTAAG
>CAYTWZ010000124.1:0-3867 GCA_964442035.1 uncultured Oscillospiraceae bacterium | reverse complement strand
GGAGGTTTACATAATGAATATATTCAAAGCCATAATTCTGGGACTTATTCAAGGACTCAGCGAGTTCTTGCCTATATCAAGCTCCGGGCATCTTGCCATAGTAGGCAAGCTCATGGGCGGGCTCGAGGGGGACGATCTGCTGTCCTTCAATATACTGCTCCATGTGGCCACCTTAGCGGCAGTGTTTATTGTTTACCGCACGGATATTTTTTGTATGATAAAAGCATTCTTCTCCATGGTAGGGGATATTTTTACAGGCAAGGGTCTTGGCCTGAAAAAGGACGTGTACCGTCGTCTTGTGGTCATGCTCATTGTGGGTACGCTTCCTGCTGTTGCGGCGGCTCTGCTGTTTGGCGACCTGATAGCCAACCCCTCCCTGCTTATAATAGGAATTTTCCTGATCATCACCGCACTGCTTCTCTTTGTCAGTGAAAGGCTGTCAGGCGGACACAAGGAGCTTAGGGACATGAGTCTTAAGGATGCCATTGTAGTTGGCTGCTTTCAGGGCCTTGGCACGCTCCCCGGCATAAGCCGCAGCGGCAGTACTATTGTGGGCGGGTTGTTCAGCAAGTTGGACAAGGAAACCGCCGTAAGGTTTTCGTTCCTTTTGTCCATACCGGCCATATTGGGCGCACTGGTGCTGGATTTGAAGGATATGTTATCTGGCGGGGTGGTAATGGCTCCGATACCATGCGTAATTGCGGGAATGCTGGTTGCCGGCGTAAGCGGATACTTCGCAATAAAGTTTTTGCTTAATTTGGTGCGTAATCACAGCCTAAGAATATTTTCCGTATACTGCACAATAGCTGGTATTGCGGCGATAATACTTAATTTTACTATAGGATAACGCTTAAGGCAATGCCGTGCAAAGCATGTCATTGCCTTGTGCCTTTCCATATTCGTAATTTCGGCAAAAATATGCCGTGCAATGTGTGCGTATGCATGCGTTGCCTTAAATCTGCTTTAAAAGAGGTTAAATTAAAATGGCAAAATCAAGTACTCCCCAGCAAAAGCGTAAAACTGTAAAAAAAGGCTCACAGCCTATCAAGCAGCCCGCGTCCAAACCATCAGGCATGAGCGACAGTACAAAAAAAGAGGTCAAGTGTATAACCTTAGTATTTGTTTGCATTATGCTGGCTCTCAGCTACTATACAAGGTTCATTGATCCTGTGGGCAAAATCGTCCGGGGCTTTGGACTGATGCTTCTCGGAAATACAGCCTATGTTCTGCCCCTGTTTGCTTTGGCCATTGGTATACATATAATACTTAAAGGCCATCTCAGCCCACACGCTTCCCGTTATATAGCGGCTGCGCTTATCTGTCTTTGTGTCAGCGGTCTGCTGGCGGTACAGATGTATAACCAGAATCCTACCATATTTGGAAGCGGCTACAGTGAGGCGGAGCTTGCCAGAGCATTGGAGAGGGATCCCGGGCTCAGGAAGTATGAATATACAAGCATTTGGAATATGCTGTCTAACATAATAGGTAACCCCAGCCGGGGCGGAGGTGTTTTGGGTAGTCTGGTTGCCGCCGCGTTGATCCGACTGATTTCCCCTGTGGGGACAACGCTGCTGTTTTGGGCGCTGATACTGGCCTGTGCTGTTATAGTAACAGGTACTACTCCTTTTATAAAGTTGGCGGAGCTGGCGGAGCGCAAACTTGAGGAATGGAAGGAAGCGGCGGATAAAGAAGATGATGATGAGCTTGTTAGCTATGAAGCGTCGGAGCCGGAAATGCCGCCGCATATTAATGAAAAGAACGTGGAAAGCCAACCTGAGCGTGAAACGAAAAAAACCTCTAAGGCTGAGGAAAAGTCCGGCGTTATAGACAGGGCTAAGAAAAAGCTCTCCGCCATGACGAAAAAATCCCGGAATAAAAAGACAGGGGCTAAATCTGTTGCGAAGAAAAATGCTAAGAAGCCTCACGGTGAGAAAGCATCCCAACCCTCAAAACCCAAGACGAAAAAGGTCAAGCCTCAGGTGATCACTCCCTCAGCGGGCGCCTTTGATGAAAACGTGAAGATCAGGCAGTTTGACGTACAGCCGGAGGACATCCCTGAGGATATTGCAGAAATGGCCAAGGCGGAAAGCGGTGCTGTAGAGCCTGAAAAAGCGACTCCCAAGCCCAAGGCTGAACCGGCCATACCTGTTTCAGATGATGAGATATCCTCGGATTATATACCCTATAAGTTCCCGCCCGCGTCACTGCTGGCCAAGGATAAGCCCTCAAAGGACACTTCCTCCGAGGACAATATTAGGGCCACCGGCCAAAAGCTGATCGATGCCCTCCGTTCCTTTGGCGTTGAGGCAAAGATCACGTCTATCATCAAGGGCCCGGCCATTACCAGGTTTGAACTGTTTCCCGCTACCGGTGTAAAGGTGAACAAGATAGTAAACCTCTCCAACGATATTGCACTCAACCTTGCGGCAGAGTCCGTCCGTGTCATTGCACCAATCCCCGGTAAGGCGGCAGTGGGTATTGAAATACCCAACGAAAACGTGGCAACTGTGCGTATGCGGGACGTTATCGAAAGCAACGAGTTCAAAAACTTTAAAAGCAAAACCGCCTTTGGTCTTGGCAAGGACGTCAGCGGAAAGGTCAGGGTGGCGGACGTATCAAAGATGCCTCACCTGCTTATCGCCGGAGCCACCGGCAGCGGTAAGTCAGTATGTATCAATACATTGATAACCAGCATAATTTACAAGGCAGATCCAAATGAGGTCAAAATGATCATGATCGACCCAAAAATGGTGGAGCTTGGTATCTATAACGGTATCCCGCACCTGCTCATTCCCGTGGTTACTGACCCACGCCGTGCTGCCGGAGCCCTCAACTGGGCTGTTCAGGAAATGATAAAGCGCTACAAGCTTTTTGCCGAAAACAACGTTCGCAATATTACTGGCTACAACGAGCTGGCACAGGTCAACGGTGAGCGTAAGCTTGATCAGATCATTATTATTGTGGATGAGCTTGCGGATCTTATGATGGTAAGCGCCAAAGAGGTGGAGGACAGTATCTGTCGTTTAGCCCAGATGGCCCGCGCGGCCGGAATGTACCTTGTAATTGCCACCCAGCGCCCGTCAGTGGACGTAGTTACCGGCCTTATCAAGGCCAATATTCCCAGTCGCATTGCACTAAAGACCTCCAACCAGTTTGACAGCCGTACCATATTGGATGTGGGCGGCGCCGAAAAGCTCCTTGGCAGGGGCGACATGCTGTTCCTGCCCATGGGCGCGAGCAGTCCTGTGCGTATACAGGGAGCCTATGTCTCTGATGAGGAGGCCGAGGCCATTGCCGAGTATATCAAGCAGGACTTTACGGCAAAGTACGATGAGGACGTCATGGAACATATTGAGCGCGGAGCTGAGGACGGAAAAGGCGGCTCCCGTGATGAAGAGGATAATGAAGCGGACGATATGCTCCCGGCGGCCATTCAGGCCGTTGTAGAGGCCGGACAGGCCAGTGCCTCGCTACTCCAGCGGCGGCTTAAGGTTGGTTATGCCCGAGCGGGCCGACTTATAGACCAGCTGGAGGAAAGGGGTATTATAGGCCCTCACGAGGGCAGTAAGCCCAGGGCAGTACTTATGACACGTAGCGAATATCTGGAAATGCAAGCTATGGGCAATGAATAAACAAGGCCGCGGCAAATTTTGTCGCGGCCTTGAAAATATGATAAAGGAGTCTAATTATGTATATCATCTTGTGCCGATATTACAAAAAGGATAGGAGCGGTAATGAACAATTACGTCTGCATGGATAAAAAGCGGATTTTACAAGCATTATTTAATAAGGGCTGAAAGCCCTCATGGGGGCGTTTCGGTGGGAGATTGATCTCCCACCGAAAAACGAAAGGGTCGCCCGCCGCCT
>CAYTWZ010000123.1:0-3871 GCA_964442035.1 uncultured Oscillospiraceae bacterium | reverse complement strand
TGATTGTATTGGCTATGTTGTTAGGATTGTTCCCGACAGTGAGTCTGGCGGCATATACGGCCGAATACAGTGCGGAGGAGCTCCGCGCTCTCGGCGATGTGGTGTTCGCCGCTCCGGATTCGGGCAACACCTCTATTGCCGATCAGCCGGTAAAAAATTACTGGCCCGGCTGGACAACTGATGAAACTTACGCCAGCGTGAACTACATATATTACAGTATCTTCGGTGATTATGTCGTTCAGTTTTACAAGGACAACAAATCCACAAATCTGTCAAATGAGCAGTCATTCTTTCCAAACGCTCAAGACAGCGCGGGCTTTGGCCGACTCATTGCCCCAAACGGAGGCTTGGGCACAGACGGTGATTTTATACTTCTGGATTTTAATTTCAAGGTCGGCAACACCAACACCTGTTATCAGGACTATTACTTCAGGGATGCGGACGGAAAGCTGATTTTGGCGGTGCGCTTTGATATAAACGGAATGTATGTCGCCACCTCACAAAATAACATTACTGAAGTGGGAACGCTGATAGAAAAGAATGTCAGCGCGGTTCAACCATTCTCATTGGCGGCGTGGAATCACGGCGGAACTCACAGCGTTTCGCTGGAACACAACGGAGAGTGTGTGTTCACAAAATCCTTTGAGGGTGAGCTGAGCGGCTTCGGCAGTTTGGATGTGGTAATCGGCCGCTACAACGGGACTTACACCCACACCGCTATCGGCGGGCTGAAGATTACATCGGGCTTTATTGGCGATGTTACGCCGGAAAGAGCTCTCAAGGCCTTAAATATTCCATATAATATTGACGAAAGCTATCAGCTGCCCACTTCAATTTACGGCAAAGAAATAACATGGAGCGGGAATATCGCTCCCGGTGCGGAAACGACATATACCAAAATAACAGCCTCCATAGAAAATGAGACAAGGGATTTTGACGTTATGGTCATGGGTAAAAACGACAGCTTTATCGCCGCATATACCACAAACGAGTCTTTAGCGGCGGGAAAAAGTATGCATCTTGCGCTGAGAACCGCCGATGGTTGGCAACCGCTTAACTTCGGCCTTGGCGTGCTGTTTGCCAAAGCTGAGCTGAATGACGGTACTGTTGCCGGTACAACGAAGGTGTTGGACAGCCCTTGGCTTTATCGCAATGATAACGGAAAGATCGGCGTTGCCGCAAAAACAATGACTGTTGACGGAGCGGAGGATGATGAACTGACTTTGTGGGAAACCGATGACCTTGTGGATTACACGGTGCTTGGAAAAGGTACCGTTGACGGTTATGAAAATTCCGAGCGTATAAGTGTAAGCGGTATAGACGGCAATGTGACATCTGTCTTGCCCATAAGCGAAGCCGGGGCGGAATATCTGCTGAAAAAACTCGGAGAGGTTACAAATACCGATGTCGAGCCCATCATAATAACCACTGAGCCCGGAAAGGCACTGACAGAGCTTCCGGCATTGACCGCGAAATACAGCGACGGCTCTACAGAGGAGATACCCGTAGAATGGGATATGGATAAGCTTGGCAGTATTGACTTCGATAAAGTGGGCGCTTACACAATTGATGCCACAGCCGCAGTCAGCGACTATCCCAGCCCTATGATCAGCGGCACTGCCGACCCGGTCATTTACCGATACAATAATAAGTACTACTTTATCGCGACTAATGAAATCGGCGGGCAGGTCGATCTTTATATACGCGGCGCCGATACCATTGACGGGCTTTCATCAGCTTCTCCTGTGCTGATTTTTCAGCATACTGACAGCGGAGATAACAGCGGCTGTAACTGGGCTCCCGAACTTCATGAGATCGGCGGAGAGCTCTACTGCCTGTTTGCCTCCAGCACTACAGGAAGCTGGAACGCTGTTCAGAGCCGCATCATGCATTGTAACGGAGATCCTCTTGACCCCAATGCATGGGAAGCTCCCGTTCGTATTACCAAAGCTGACGGTTCACCCCTTAATGCTGAGGGCATAACTCTTGATATGACGTACTTTGAGGCAAACGGCAAACATTACTACTGCTGGGCTGAACGCCCCATAACAAGTGCGGGCAACGGCAATTCTCAGCTGGTGATCGCCGAAATGAACCCCTCAGACCCATATAAAATATTTACTGACCCTGTTGTGATTTGTGTGCCCTCTTACGGTTGGGACAGACAAACATCGACTGTGGACGAGGGCCCTTGCGTACTCAAGCACGACGGCAAGCTGTATATGACCTTCTCCGGCAGCGGAGTAGACGCCTCATACTGCGTTGGTCTGCTTACAGCCGATGAAAGCGCGGATCTGCTCGACCCCAAAAGCTGGAAGGAGACAGGCTATCCTGTTCTTGCCAGCGAACACGTCAGCGGTGAAATGGGGCCGGGCCACAACTCATTTACGCAAGACGAGTACGGACGTGATGTGATTGTGCTACATATGAAGCCGAACGGCGGAACCCGTAGCACCACAGCGAGAACAATTCATTACGGCTTTGACGGCACTCCAATATTATATATGACCGCCGACCGCTATTTGAAGCCGGAATACAGAAATGTAACCGCAACCATTATAATTGCGGATGAAAACACTACCAAAGAGGATATTTTGCTTAATCTTGACGCTCAAGGCATATCATTCCTTAAACCTGAGAAAACCACCGCTGATCTGTTGCTTGAATACAAGGGTAAAAACGGCTCAGAAATAACATGGAACTCCTCTGACCCGTCAGTAATAAGCGATGACGGCAAGGTAACAAGAACAAGCGAAGACCGTAGCGTTACAATGACTGCCACTTTTACTCTTGGCGGTAAAGTCCTCACAAAAGAGTTTGAATTTACCGTCTTGGCGATCGAAGAGGACGCGGCGTATCTGTTTGCTTATTTCACCGGAAACAGTGCTGATCAGGAACGCCTATTCTATGGCGTCTCAAAAGACGGTCTCAACTTTCGCGCATTGAACGGCGGCGAAAGTGTGCTCACCAGCGACCTTGGCACCGGCTGTATCCGCGATCCATTCATTTTTAAGGGGGAGGACGGCTACTACTATATAATTGCAACGGATATGAAATCATCCCTCGGATGGAGCAGCAACTACGCCACTGTAGTTTACAAAACTCCCGACCTTATTAATATCGTTGACAAGGCATGGATAAACTATCGAGACTTCCCCTCGGCGGCAAACTGCACCCGCGCATGGGCGCCGCAAGCTATTTGGTGCCCGGAAAAGAATGCCTACATGGTTTATCTTGCAATGTCTGTGCCTGACAGCGGCTATGGTACGGTGATGTACCGCCAATACGCCACTGATCTCTGCGATCCGTCCACCTATACCGATGTGGAGCTTATGCTTGACGAGCCTGCCGGTACAAATGCCGGAGCTATTGACGGTGATATTATCTATGACAAGCTCCACTGTCAGTACATTATGTACTATGACGGCAAACGAATCGCCACAGCTGATACCTTAAGCGGCGAATGGGCCCACGCTGAAACCAAATATTCCGACGGGCAACTGCCTATGGAAACCGCATCCGGTACTGCTATGGCCGTTGAGGGCTCCAATATCTGGCAGATAATCGGCGAGGATCGTTGGATAATTGCCGCTGACGGAACTTCATTCAACGGAGGCCGTTATGCCTTGGTTGAGACTACGGATTTTGAAAACTATACTCAGCTCTGGAGCGAGAACGGAGACTATTCCTTTGATTTCACTCCGCGCCACGGCTATGTTATCCCCATATCCCAGCGAGAGCTGGATGATCTGTTCTGTGTCTATGGGGATGTTGAATTTCCAAAAAACAGTGAAGAAACCTACAATTTGAAGATCGAGGGCAATAAGGCGTTGTTTGAGGCAAGCAGCCCTACGAAAGCTATTGTGGCCGC
>CAYTWZ010000122.1:0-4037 GCA_964442035.1 uncultured Oscillospiraceae bacterium | reverse complement strand
CCCCGGGTCTCGTCTACCGACTCGGTCGGTGCTACTGTTTCGCAGAGGCTGCCACCGGCTTGTCAGAGCATACGGCTATCGAATAAATAAGATGTATTTTAAATTTATGTATATCAGTTGCCGTGTTTTCACAGCGTCATTTCGTCTATCTGACTGCTCAGGACGTAAACAAATTTCCGGACTTGCCTGTTTTTCATAATGAGCCGCATTGCCCTTTCCGCCGCGTCGCGAAAATCCGGATCCAGATCCTCCACTGTCATTGTCTTTGCCAGAGGGCATATGCCCCGACCTCTTGGATCCATGATTATCCTCATTTCCTCCCCCTCATGACAGTATGGCAACAGTGGAAATATACGGCAGGCCAAGGGCCGGCGGCTGCGCTCACAGGGGGCGTCACAGGTGAACAGATCAGCGTATCGCCCATAGTCGTATTCAAAATCAGTATCGTAAAGCTTTGCGTAGGATGGCATATCCCGAAACATCACGTTCTCCTCAGGAAAAAGATACATCCCGGTTATTTCCTCTTCCACCTTGCAGCAGGCCTTTTCGCACAGCTGCCCGCAGTCGGCTTTGATGGGAGTTATGTTTTCCAATATGGCGTAGGCTCGGGTGTACATGGCTTTAAAGGACATGGGAATTTTAACTGTTCTCATTTGAGACCTCCGATCCTACCTTGTCAAGGGAGTATGGTGTGGTCTGGTATACAAAGTAATTCAGCCAGTTGGTAAACAGCAGGTGGTTGTGACTGCGCCATGTGACTATAGGCGTTTTGGAAGGGTCATTGTCGGGGTAATAGTTTACGGGGATATCTATTGGCAGGCCTTTTTCCAGGTCGCGCTTATACTCCTTGTCAAGGGTGTCAAATTCGTATTCGCTGTGACCTGTTACAAAGATCCGGCGGTTGTCTTTGGACTTGGCAATATATACGCCGGCCTCGTCACTGTCCGCCACGATCTCAAGCTCCGGCACCTTCTCTATATCCTCCCGTATAACCTCGGTATAGCGGGAATGAGGTGCGAGAAAATACTCGTCAAAGCCTCTGGTAAGGCGACTGTGTAGATTAAGTGTGTGGTGGCGGAATACGCCGAACAGCTTTTTCGGCAAAACCCGCTTGCTTACACCGTAATGGTAATACAACGCCGCCTGAGCGGCCCAGCATATATGCAGGGTGCTTGTGGCATGAGTTTTTGTCCATTCCATGATCTCTTTCATTTCATTCCAGTAGTCAACTTCCTCGTAGGGAAGCAACTCAACAGGGGCTCCGGTAATTATTACACCGTCGTAGCGATTGTTTTTTACCTCGGCAAAGGATTTGTAAAATGTCGCCAGGTGTTCTACCGGTGTATTTTTTGATTCGTGGCTGTCCATATTTATAAATTCCGGGTCTATCTGTAATGGCGTGTTGCTCAGCGCCCGGAGTATCTGAGTTTCGGTGGCTATTTTAGTAGGCATTATGTTGACGATCAAAAGCTTCAGCGGACGAATGTCCTGACTGAGTGCCCGCCTTTCCGTCATAACAAAAATGTTTTCGTTTTCCAATATTTTTGTAGCTGGCAAATCATTTGGCACTTTTATAGGCATATCGGTCTTCCTTTCGGGGTTATTTATTCTATTTTATCACTTTCTTTGAAACAATACAAGTACTTGACAGGCTAAATTTTTAGTGATAAAATAAAAATAAAGCAGTGCAGCCGACAATTTTAATGACAAAGGGGGGCTGTTGGTGGAGCTTTTGCTGCAGATCGAAGGAGCGGATGGGCTGTCCTTTGAGGATATAGACCGTATAATTGAATTAACAGCTCTTTCGGGCTATGGCGGAGCGGTGATCCCGCGCATGCTGACGGCGCAGGAGCTTATGGGCTTTTGCCGCAGCAGCGGACGATATGGGATAAGTTTGTTCATACAGGATGATGATTCCGCTGTAAGCGGCGCTTTTGGCGGCGAGGTGACATCCGTTGAGGAATTTGCGCCCAAAATATTTTCCGATCCTGACCGAACCGAGGATTTGGACGAGCCCATTCAAGACGGGATAGCTGTCAGGCGGGAAGCGTCATTATGGGGAGCCGACCCCTTTGACCCGCGTGCCGTTGAAGCCTTTATTGACTGCTCATACCGTCCCCTTAAGCGCTGGCTGTCGCGATTTTTTGGCTATGAGGTCAAGGGTATTGTTACAGGCTTCGGTGATTTCCGGCAGTTGCCTTATTCTCCCGCCCTGTCGGCGTATGCGGACAAAAGCATCGGCTTTGTTCCGGAAGAAAACCCGGATCGGCTTTTTGTTCCCGGAGAAAAGCGTGATGCATATATTAGCTGTGCCAAAGAGCTTTTTACCCAAACCTGTTTAAAAAAGCTTGGGGCGTTTTGCTCCCAAAACGATTTGGAGCTTGTAGCCAGAACGGACTGCTCGATACCGGAAGCTCAAAGGTATGCGGATATGAACACTGCTTTTGTCAATCTTGAAAACATGAGCTTTGCCCGGCGGAATACGGCGGTATTTAGCCGTATTGCGGAGGGTGTTCCCCGCTTTGTACTGAGGAGGGCGGAGCTTGCCCCGTCGTTCATGGAGGCGGCGTGGTGCTCGTCCATAAGTCGTCTGGGGAAGGTTTTCCGTGATTCTGTCGTGGAACAGATGGACAGCGGTTCAACTCAGATATCGGCAAATTCCTTTGTCAGGAATGGGGAAAAGGGCTTTTTCCTTGCAAATATATCTGACTCCCCGGCAAAGAGTGTGTTTGAGCTACCCGATGACTTTGATGGCTTTGTATATGATTTTTCGGCAGACAGGCTTTACGCCGCGCCCAAAGCTATTTCATTTATTCTTGAGGGTGGCGGAGGACTGCTGATTGTCCCCCGGTCTCAGAGTCCTGCCGAGTCTCTGCCTCCGTTTTTGTATTCCGGAGTGGAGCTTGGGGAATTTACCGAGGCTGAGGAAGTGGGGCTTTCTGATGTGGACATGAGCGGCGTGTTGGGGGAACAGAGCAGCGGCTGCCTTTGCCGTAAGGGAATGCTCCCCTATGACTGCAGCGGAAAATTCCTTGCTCTGGATGGAAAATTCGGTTGCGCCTTGATAAAAATAGGACGCCGCAGGGAAAGGCTGATATTGCCTCCGTTCATGATAGCTCTTGGCTCACAGGATGAGGGACGTATTGCCGAGATAACCGTTTTCCCGGAGACAGCGCAAGAAAATGAACGGCTAACACTTAATTCGGTTAATATTGTTACTGCAGAATGCTGACATTTGTTTTTTGGGAAAATTTTTTGAAAAATTTTTAAAAAACACTGGAAATTTCTGCACAGACAGTATATAATAGTATATGAAAAATTTATTAAGGAGGAATTAGACCAATGAGCAAAAAATATGTTTATTTGTTTACTGAGGGCAACGCAAACATGCGCGAGCTTCTTGGCGGTAAGGGTGCAAATCTGGCCGAGATGACGAACCTTGGTTTGCCTGTGCCTCAGGGCTTCACAATTTCTACCGAAGCCTGCACTCAGTACTATGAGGATGGCCGCCGCATTAATGATGAGATTCAGGGCCAGATCATGGAGTACATTGAGAAGATGGAGGAGATCACCGGCAAAAAGTTCGGCGATCTTGAAAATCCCCTTCTCGTATCTGTTCGTAGCGGCGCACGCGCTTCTATGCCGGGCATGATGGACACCATTCTTAACCTTGGTCTTAACGAGACCGTTGTTGAGGTAATGGCTAAGAAGTCCGGCAATCCCCGTTGGGCTTATGACTGCTACAGAAGATTTATTCAGATGTATTCCGACGTTGTTATGGAGGTCGGCAAGAAATATTTTGAGCAGCTTATCGACAAGATGAAGGCCGAAAAGGGTGTAACTCAGGATGTAGAGCTTACAGCTGAGGATCTTAAGGAATTGGCTAACCAGTTCAAGGCTGAATATAAAGAAAAAATCGGTGAGGACTTCCCCTCCGATCCCAAGGAACAGCTTATGGGCGCTATCAAGGCCGTATTCCGTTCTTGGGACAACCCCCGTGCCAATGTTTACCGCCGCGATAACGACATTCCTTATTC
>CAYTWZ010000121.1:0-4039 GCA_964442035.1 uncultured Oscillospiraceae bacterium | reverse complement strand
TTTCATAGACAGGAGGAATACAGTATGAAAACCGCATTAAAGATAATAAAAGCCGCAAAAAAGTACTGGTGGCTGCTCATAGTATCGGTCATAGCTATAATTGCCAACAGTCTTTTGGGACTGTATCTGCCCCAGGTGGTACGGCGGCTGATTTCGCTCATAAGCAACAACGCTCCGGATGTAGTGGAGCAGGCATTCAGGATGGCGGGAATATTCTTGGTGGTGGCTCTGCTTCAATGGCTGACACAGTTCATTAAGGCCTACTGCACCCATCAGGCGGCGTGGCGCTTTGTTCACGACCTGAGGGTCAGGCTTTACGACCATCTGCAAAATCTGTCTATGCACTTCTTTCACGACAAGCAGACCGGTCAGCTCATGAGCCGCATAATCAATGACACCGCTATGATGGAGCTGTTTATTGCCCATGCCAGCGCCGACGCCATTGCCGGAATTGTCATGTTTGTGGGCGTCGCGGTGATGCTTTTCCGTATGAATGTTGTGCTTGCGGCAGCCAGCGTTGCGGTGATACCCTTTGTGGGCTTAGGCGTGTGGGTCTACGCTGTCAAGGTGCGGCCTCTGTTTAAGCGCCGTCACCAGATCACAGCGGAGATGTCAGGCATACTTCAGGACAACATATCCGGAATCAAGGAAATTCAGATCTTTAACCGTCAGCAGCAGGAGCTGGAGCATTTTGCCGCTTCCAGTCGGGAATTTACGGAATACAACCTTATGGCTTTGACCAAGAGCGCTGTCATCCATCCATCTATTGCCTTCCTCAACCAGATAGGTACTGTTCTGGTAATAGCTATCGGCGGCGTGCTGGCCACCAAGGGTGTGGACGCCGGGGATATAGTTGCGTTTATACTGTACCTCAGCTCCCTTTATGCCCCCATCAACACTCTTGCCCGCCTTAACGAGGATTTGCAGGACTCCCTTGCCGCCGGCGAAAGGATATTTGAGATGCTGGATGTGGCTGTGGATGTGCCGGAGGCGGAAAACCCCGTGGAGATTAAGGATGTTAAGGGGGATATAAATTTCAGCCATGTGGATTTTTCTTACATAGAGGGTACGCCGGTGCTTAAGGACTTTAACCTTGACATTAAAGGCGGTGAGACTGTGGCCCTTGTGGGACCCACCGGCGTTGGCAAAACCACTGTGGCCAGCCTCGTGGCAAGATTTTATGACCCAACGGCGGGTAGCGTAACGCTTGATGGGGTGGATCTTAAGGATATAAGCCTTAAATCTCTTCACGACAATATTTCCATGGTATTGCAGGACGTGTTCCTGTTCCACGGTACTGTTGAGGAAAACATAGCCTACGGGGCGGACAACCCAACACATGAGGAAATAGTGGCCGCGGCCAAGGTTGCCAATGCCCACGATTTTATTGAGGAAATGGAAAACGGCTACGACACAATAGTGGGCGAGAGGGGTGTCAAGCTCAGCGGCGGTCAGAAGCAGCGCATCGCCATCGCCCGGGCTATCCTTCGAGACAAGCCGGTGCTTATTCTTGACGAGGCCACCGCCGCGGTGGACAATTCCACCGAGAGGCTTATCCATCAGGCTATTGACAAGGTAATTCAAAACCGCACTACGATCATAATAGCACACCGGCTTTCAACCATACGAAACGCCGACAAGATTGCCGTGGTAGACAAGGGTGCCATCTGTGAGACCGGCACCCACAAGGAATTGATTGCTAAGGGCGGAATATACAAGCAATTATATTTTGCCAATGAGGAGGAGTAATTATCATGCGTACAATAAATTCTCAGAAAATAACTGATACCGTGGCAGGACTTTGTGTTGAGGCCAACCGTGACCTTTGTGGCGATGTATATCACAAAATTCAGTCTGCTCGGAACACGGAGGAGTCCCCTATCGGAAAAAGCATATTGGGTAAGCTCCTTGAAAACGCCGATATAGCCCGTGAAAAACAGATGCCCATTTGTCAGGATACAGGTATGGCTGTGTTTTTTATCGAACTGGGCAAGGAGGTTTATATAGAGGGGGACACTATTGAAGAAGCAGTGAATAAGGGCGTCAGACAGGGCTATACTGACGGATATCTACGCAAGAGTGTAGTGGCTGACCCGCTTAAAAGAGTCAATACAAAGGACAACACCCCGGCTGTGATACATCTTTCCCAAGTACACGGGGATAAGATAACGATAACCATTGCCCCCAAGGGCTTTGGCAGCGAAAATATGAGCGGCGTAAAAATGCTTAAGCCATCTGACGGAGAAAAAGGGGTCAAGGACTTTGTGGTGGACACTGTGTCAAGAGCCGGAAGCAACCCCTGCCCTCCAATTGTGGTGGGCGTAGGCATTGGCGGCACTATGGAAAAGGCCGCTATTCTTGCAAAAAAGGCTCTTACTCTGCCCTTGGACGGAGAAAATCCGGATCCTTATTACGCCGATATGGAAAAGCAGCTGCTTGAAAGGATCAATAAGCTGGGTATCGGACCTCAGGGCCTTGGAGGCCGTACCACTGCCCTGAAGGTAAATATACTTACCTTCCCCACCCATATTGCCGGTCTGCCCGTTGCCGTAAATATTAATTGCCATGTAACAAGGCATAAAACAGCAGTGCTGTAAAAAAATACAAAAACCTATTGACCTTTGGCCTCAAGTGTTGTATAATATCAATAAAGAGGGGGAGAATTTACCCTAATATATACAACAAGGAGGACCAAAAATGAAAGTCAACATCTATACTCGCAAAATCAACATTGAAGACGCAAAAAAGGATATGATAACCAAGAAGGTTTCCAAATTGGGCAAGTTTTTTGACGACACCGCTGAAGCGAATGTTGTGATAAGCGAACAGCGTGAGCGGAAAATTGTTGAAATAACCATTGTTTCCGGCGATATGATATATCGTGCCGAGGAGCGTGACGATGAGGTATACAATGCGGTTGATGAAAATATCGAAGCTATTGAGCGTCAGATACGCAAAAACAAGACGCGTCTTGCCCGAAGGCTACGTACAGGGCTGGACATTTCCGCACCGGATACATTCTTCGTTGACGCAAGTGAAAGCGGCGACAGTGAGATCCGAATTGTACGTACCAAGACACACCATATCAAGCCTATGAGCCCTGAGGAAGCAGTTTTGCAGATGAATCTTGTGGGACACAGCTTTTATGTTTTTCTCAATTCCGAGACAGATGCCACTGCTCTTGTATATAAGCGCAAGCAGGGTGATTACGGTCTGATAGATATTGAATAATTGATTTTGATGAGCGTAAATCCACGGATTTACGCTCATTCACACATTTGGGGTGAATTGTATGCTTCACATCACAAAAACCATCATCGTAGAAGGAACCTATGATCGAATAAGGGTGAACGAGGTTTGTGACGCATTTTGTCTCACTACAGGGGGTTTTGATATTTTTACCGACAAGGAGAAGCAGAGCTTTATCCGCCGCCTTGCCCATGAAAACGGCGTGATTGTCCTTACGGATTCCGACAGGGCGGGCTTTGCTATACGCTCCCTTATCAAAAGCGTGGCCGCCGGGGGAGAGGTGCTGCACGCCTATATCCCAGAGGTATTCGGCAAGGAGCGTCGCAAAGATAAGCCCTCTGCCGAGGGAAAGCTTGGCGTCGAAGGAATAGAGCGCGAGGCGCTTGAAAAGGTGCTTATGCCCTTTGCGGAAAGCACGCCGGAGCAGACAGACAAAATTACCAAGCAGGACTTTTTTGAGCTGGGGCTTACAGGTGCGCCGGACAGTGCCGCACGGCGGGAGGCCATTTGCGGTGCGTTTGGTATCCCCCGCAAAATTTCAGCAAAAGCTCTTGTTGAGGCTCTTAATAGTGTTATAACAAAAAAACAGCTCTATGAAATGGTTAAGGAACCTTTGAATAATTTGAGCTTGCGGATTAAAACACCGCTTGACAGTTAAGGAAGCGCTGAATAATTCATGTCTACGGCTTAAAACGCTGCTTGACGGTTATTTCCCCGCAGCTTGGTTAAAAAGCCCAAGATACAGCAAGTATTCATGCGCTTTTTGCCTTGCCGCGAGAAAAATTTTCTC
>CAYTWZ010000120.1:0-4085 GCA_964442035.1 uncultured Oscillospiraceae bacterium | reverse complement strand
TACTTCATGAAATCAACGGCGGCCCGTTCAACAGGCAGTCCCGCCTTATAACGTTCGATAAACCTGTTGAAGCCCTCAACGTCCGCCGGGTCAGGGGAAACGCTTACGCCCTTATTCCCCGCAAAAACCTTGTCACGGAGGAAGGCCTCAAGGCTCTCGCCCCCGCCCTTGTTAAGCATATATGAGGCGAGCAGCGCTATGCCCCAGGCTCCGCCCTCGCCGGCGGTCTCCATTACGCTTACAGGCGCGTCTATAGCGGCGGAGACTACCTTCTGACCTACGCCCTCGGTCTTGAACAGCCCCCCGTGGCCTAAAATGGAATCTACCTTGACCCCCTCCTTCTTAAGGAGGATATCAAGTCCAATCTTAAGGGCGCCAAGAGCCGTATAAAGATGAGTGCGCATAAAGTTGGCAAGGGTGAACTCACTTTCGGGAGTGCGTACGAACAGAGGCCGTCCTTCCTCAAAGCCGGTGATATGCTCGCCGGAATAATAGCCGTATGACAGCAGCCCGCCGCAGTCGGGAGCTCCCTCCATGGCCCGGAAGTACAGCTCGTCATAGAGCTTGGGCGTACTGATATCTACGCCGATCATAGCGGCAAACTCCCGGAATATATTGACCCACGCGTTGATGTCGGAGGTACAGTTGTTGCAGTGTACCATAGCTACCGGATCGCCCACGGGTGTGGTCACCAGGTCAATGGCGTCATACACGGCGGAGAGCTCCTTTTCCAGTACGATCATAGCAAACACGGATGTACCGGCGGAAACATTGCCTGTTCTCGGAGCTACGCTGTTGGTTGCGGCCATGCCTGTGCCGGCGTCTCCCTCCGGAGGGCAGACGGGCGCGCCGGGTCGCAACGCGCCGGTGGGGTCAAGGAGCTTTGCCCCTTCGGGGGTGAGGTACCCGCCGTTATCCCCGGCCAAAAGCACCTTGGGCAGAATATCGCGAATCTTCCATGGATAGCCCTTATCACTGACGGCGGCGTCAAACTTATCGAGCATACCCTCGTCATAATTTTTTGTATGTACGTCAATGGGGAACATACCCGACGCCTCGCCTATGCCAAGGGCCTTGACCCCCGTAAGCTGCCAGTGTATATATCCCGCCAATGTGGTCAAAAATTTTATTCCCGGTACGTGCTCCTCACCGTTAAGCACCGCTTGGTAGAGATGGGCTATGCTCCAGCGCTGGGGAATATGGTAGTTAAACAGCCGGGTCAGTTCATTGGACGCCTGCTCGGTGATGGTGTTGCGCCATGTGCGGAAGGGCACCATAAGCTTATCATCCCCGTCAAAGGCCATATATCCGTGCATCATGGCGCTGAAGCCAAGAGCCCCCAGCTTTTCCACCTTTACGCCGTACTTATCCGTTACGTCCGCCGCCATTTTGGCGTAGCTGTCCTGCAGGCCGGTGTGTATGTCCTCAAGGGTATAGGTCCAGATGCCGTTGTCCAGACGGTTTTCCCAGTCGTGGCTGCCCGAAGCGATGGGAGCGTTGTCCTCCCCGATAAGCACAGCCTTGATGCGGGTAGAGCCAAATTCAATGCCAAGCACCGCCCTGCCCGCGGTGATAGTGTTCCTTATTTCTTCGATATTCATTTATTACCCTCCTGTATAAAAATGATGTGATACCGCCGCGCGGCGTTATGTCAATTACAATTATACACCGTTTTTTTGGCAATTTCAATAATTTTATAAAAAATCTTTTCTCCGTTTTTGACCTCCACGAAACGGGAGGGCCTACATACCCGGCAGCTTTTGTATATCCTTGGTTTGCCCGAGTATAAGGACCGTGTCATCCCCGTTGAGCTTGGTTTCCGGAGTAATGCTCATGACCAGCTTCCCGCCGCGCCTTACGGCCAGAATGTTTACCCCGTGGCGCTTGCGGACGTTAAGAGCCCCTACGCTTTTTCCCGCCCATGCCTTGGGAACGGCTATTTCAAAAATGGAGTAATTCTCGTCGAGCTCGATATAGTCAAATATATTGTCCGCGCTGTAACGTACAGCAGTCCATGCGGCAAGCTGCTTTTCGGGATATACAACGGAGTCGGCCCCGTTACGCAGCAGGAACTTTTCGTGTACGTCTCCGGCGGCGCGGGACACCACCGTCTTTGCCCCAAGCTCCTTTAACAGTGACGTGGTTTCAAGGGAGCTTTGGAAGTTGTCGCCGATGGCCACTACGCACAGGTCAAAATTGTCCACCCCCAGAGAGCGCATAAAGTCCTCGTCGGTGCTGTCGCCGATCTGGGCATTGGTCACATAGGTAAGGACCTGACTTATTCTCTCCTCCTTGTTGTCCACAGCCATGACCTGATGCTTGAGCCGGTTGAGCGTGGCGGCGATCTGACGGCCAAAGCGTCCCATGCCTACTATGAGTACGGATTTTGTTTTCATATCGCGATCTCCTTATCCTACCATTATTTTTTCCTGCGGGAGCTTGCTCCTTTTGCTCCGGCTATCGCCTACAGTGGCAAAGATCACCGTCAGGCCCCCTACCCGTCCGAAGAACATCAGGACCGTCAATATAAGCCTTGAGGCAAGCGTCAGCGATGGCGTGACCCCAAGGGTGAGCCCCACCGTGCCCACCGCCGAGGCCGTCTCAAAAAGGGCTGTGAGCATTGGCAGGCCCTCAATGCAGCTGATGGCCATGCCCCCTGTCACAAAGAGAAAAATATACATCAGAAATATGGCGGCTGCCTTGTGAACGGTCTCGCTCATTATGCGCCGGTCGAACACTTCGGGGCTGTGCTTACGCCTAAACACCGCCGAAGCCGATATCATCAGCACCGCTATAGTGGTGGTTTTCATGCCTCCGGCAGTGGAGCCGGGGGAGCCGCCTATGAGCATCAGAATAATGATCATCAGCTGTCCCGGCTCGCTCATGGCGGAAAGATCCATTGTGTTAAAGCCCGCTGTTCTGGGAGTGACCGCCTGAAAGAAGGAATACAGCAGTCTTTTCCCTCCCGAGGCTGTGCCCCACTCGAAGAAATAAAAGAACAGTGCGGGCACAAGTATGAGCAAGACCGATGTAAGAAGCACTACCTTGCTTTGCAGGCGGTATCCGCGCAGGCGAAATTTGTTTTCGCGTATATCCTCCCATGTGATAAAGCCTATGCCGCCGGCAATTATCAGCAGCATTACAATTACATTTACCGCAATATTGTCCGCGTATGATGTAAGGGAGGAAAATTGCCCCTTCTCCCCCATCAGGTCAAACCCGGCGTTGCAAAAGGCCGAAACGGAGTGGAACACACTGTACCACGCGCCCTTAGCCGCCCCGTACTCCCTGACAAACACCGGCAAAAGCGCCGCCGCCCCCAAGCCCTCAAACAGGAACGTCCCGGCAATAATAAAGTTGGTCAGCCTGACGATGCCCGCCACCTTCGGGGCGGAGACGGCCTCCTGCATGGTGCTGCGCTGCATAAGCCCGATCCTGCGCCCGGATATCACGGCCAGCGCCGCTCCAACGGTCACCACGCCCATGCCGCCGATCTGTATCAGGGCGAGTATTACCATCTGACCGAAGAGAGACCAGTACGTGGCAGTGTCACGCACAACGAGCCCCGTTACGCACACCGCGGAGGTAGATGTGAACAGCGCGTCCCAAAAGGACGCGCCGTGCCCTGTCCGCGCGGAGATCGGCAGCATGAGCAGGAGCGTACCGGCGGTTATCACCGACACGAAGCCCAATATTATTATCTGAGCGGATGAAAGAAAATGATTTTTTCTCATATGTCCCATTTACTGCGGTTCCTTGTTTTTAGTATAGTTATTATACGAATATAATACCACATCTATGATACAAAATCAAGTATTTTTGTGATATGTGAGGCTTATGGCGAAAAACGATTTGACAGCGGATAAAACATGGCCGCGGATGCCGGGCAGCTTTACGCCTACCCGGGGCAGGATCTCGGCAGGTCAGGGCGCGTTTCTTTCGCGAACAGGCCGGATGTCGCTATAGAATTAAAATTATTTTTGAATTCACTGACTTTTGATTGAAATCCGCATCATTTTGTGATATAATAAATTACAGTGTATATGAGGATGTACTCAAACGCGAGATAAGCTTTAAATCACAAT
>CAYTWZ010000119.1:0-4139 GCA_964442035.1 uncultured Oscillospiraceae bacterium | reverse complement strand
TATTCAAAGGTTTTTGCCACATCCTCCAGCAGCTTTCTTATTTCCAGATGCTGGGGACAGATTTTTTCACACTTACCGCATTTAATGCAGTCAGAGGCTTTTCCATTGTGGACAGTATACACATCATTATAGTAATAGTCTGGATTCCAATCGTTATAATGACGCTTTTTGGTGTTCATACATGCGAACAGATCGGGTATTGATATCCTTTTGGGACATTCATCAATGCAGTAACGACAGGCAGTACAAGGAATTAAATTCTGCTTACCGAGAATTGCACATACTTTATCTACGGCATCCCATTCCTTATCATCAAGAGGCTTAAAATCCTTCATAAAGCTGATATTGTCAGTCATCTGCTCCATATTGCTCATACCTGACAGTACCATCATGACTCCATCAAATCCGGCGGCAAAACGAATGGCGTAGCTTGCCTGACTGCCCCCATGTAATTCCTCCAAAAGCTTTGCCGCATCATTAGGAAGATTTACCAGATTTCCGCCCTTTACAGGCTCCATAACAATAACAGGCTTGTTGTGCCTGCGACAAACCTCATAGCACCTTCTGCTCTGAACAGCAGGATCCTCAAAATCCACATAGTTGAATTGAATTTGAACCACCTCAATGTCGGGATTTTCGGTGAGGATAGTATCAAGGACATCCGCTGTGTCGTGAAAGGATATCCCCATATGCTTTATCCTGCCCTCCGCCTTTAATTTGCGTACAGCGTCATAGGCATGCATACGCTTATATTTTGCATAATTATCCTTGTTCTGTGCGTGCATAAGATAAAAATCAAAATATTCAACACCGGCGTTTTCCTGCTGCCTGTTAAATAAGGGTAGTATTTCGTCCTCATTGTTAAAAAAGTTGTCAGACAGCTTGTCTGTAAGAATATAGCTGTCCCGTGGGTAACGCTTTACGAGACATTCCCGGATGGCGGTCTCACTTTTGCCGCTGATATACCCATGCGCTGTGTCGAAATAGTTAAATCCGTTTTCAATAAATGCGTCTATCATTTTCTTGAATTCGTCATAATTGACCTCGTTGCCGTTCATGGGAAGACGCATGCAGCCGAAGCCAAAATTCTTTTTAATATCATACATATAAGTTTGTCCTTTCATGTTTTATCGTACCCGGCAGTATCATACAGAATTATTCCTTTGTTTAAATCGGAGCAACGCTCCATTAAGCTTGCTTGAAATGGAACCAGCCGTCTTAGAGGATGCCCTCTGCCGGTGGCAGCCTCTGCGAAGCAGAAGCACCGACCAAGTCGGTAGACGAGACCCGGGGAACATCTGCGCTTAGGTTATATCAATATCCGACAGTGATATTCCGTTTTTGTCTGCTAATTCCGCCAAATCGTCATATTCGGCTTTTACTCGGCACACTCCATATCCCTCTGATTGCTTTGCCCTAACATCGCCATAGTCTGTATGTACAGTTATTTCCTTGCGAGACAAGGCGTATCTGCCCGCAATATGCTCCCTGAGTCCTATCGTGGAGGTGTGCTTGAATATCAGCTTAACAAATCTGTCTTTCTCCCGCTCTCTGCAAATGCAAGTCAGCATTACTCCCGGACGATTCTTTTTCATATAGATTGGCGCTGTAAATACGTCCAATGCGCCTGCTTCCAAAAGCTTGCCCACAGCAAAGCCGGTCTGCTCTCCGGTCATGTCATCTATATTGCAGCAAAGCAAGGCAATGGCCTCGGGTTTAGCTTCCGCATCGCCCAGCATTGCTCTGAGGCAATTGGCCGTTTCAAAATCCTTCGTTCCCATGCCGTAGCCGATTTTTGAGACGCGCATAACAGGCATTGGAGCGAACTCATCCGCAAAATGCCTGAGCAATGCTGCCCCCGTGGGAGTGCAAAGCTCAGCCCTTATTTCTCCGCTGTAGATTGGCACTCCACGGAGGATGTGGGCCGTTGCGGGAGCGGGTACGGGCAGTATGCCGTGAGCACAATGCACATAACCGCTGCCGACACAGATGGGTGAAGCAATTATCCTTTCCGGCGCAAGCTCGTCAATAAGCATACATACGCCTACAATATCAGCGACCGCGTCCATTGTGCCCACCTCGTGAAAATGTATCTCGTCTACATCACAGCCGTGAGCGTGGCTTTCCGCCTCGGCTATAAGCCGATATACCGACAGAGCATTGTTGCGCACGTTTTCAGATATATTTAAGCCGTTTATGATGTTTTCGATATCCTTCATTCCCGAATGGTGATGGTGTTCATGCTGATGTCCATGGTGTATGGCTTCGGATTCCTCGGCTTCTCCCACAAACACACGGATATGCGTCCCCGATATACCGCATTTTACCGACTTTTCAGCCTTTACTGTCACATCCGGGATATTCAGTCCGTTAAGACGCGCTATAAACCCTTGGAAATCGGAGTGCAACTCGGCCAACGCCGACATAAGCATATCCCCCGCCGCGCCCATATTACAATCAATATATAAGGTTTTCATAATATGCTACCCTCCTATGTGATTTATCATACTTGCCAGATATCCAGCACCAAATCCATTGTCAATGTTGACGACGCTGACACCGCTTGCGCAGGAATTGAGCATGGCCAGCAGTGCAGACAGCCCACCGAACGACGCGCCATAGCCAACACTTGTGGGAACTGCGATCACGGGACAGTCTGCAAGGCCGCCCACAACGCTTGCCAGTGCGCCCTCCATTCCCGCAACGGCAATAATGATCCTTGCCTTCATGATATCCTCCGAATGCGCAAGCAGACGGTGAAGCCCCGCTACGCCCACATCATAAAGCCGAACAACCTTGTTTCCAAGGGCTTCGGCGGTCAATGCCGCTTCCTCCGCCACGGGCATATCACTTGTACCCCCTGTGGCAACTACGATGTTAGTTTCAGTATCAGGTCTGGGCATTTCACCCACGATACCTATACGTCCTCTTTCATAATACTGAAGGGGCAAATGCTTTTGGACAATTTCCGCCGCTTCCTTGCTCATTCTTGTGATTAGGACAGTTTTTTGTCCGCTCCGAAGCATACTGTCAGCAATACGCACTATCTGGTCAGGAGTTTTACCCGCTCCGTATATTACCTCCGAAGTGCCCTGCCGTACACCTCGGTGATGGTCTATCTTTGCAAAGCCTAAGTCCTCAAAGGGCGCTAATTTAAATTTCAGCATTGCGTCATCAACGGATATTTCTCCCTTTGCGGTTTTCTCCAACAAAGCTTTTAACTCTTTTTGATCCATTTATCGCACCTCCATATCAAGAAATACCGTCTTAAAATATGGCTTTAACCCTTCTGTGATTTTTTTCCTTCCCTCTGCGGCTTTCACAAACTGGTTTTCCTTCATCTGTAATCTGGCACAGTCGTCAAACACCCGTACTCGAAAATCCGAAAAACCCATTGCCATAAGTATATCCTCGGAATGTTCCACACGGCTGAGCAATTCCTTTGTAATATGGGTGCCTGCGGGTATGCGAGTAGCAAGACAGGCGTACGCAGGTTTGCTCCATGTAAAAAGTCCCGCTTCTTTTGAATGCTCCCTGATTTTATCCTTTGTAAGGCCGCACTCACGCAGAGGCGAGCGCACCGACAGTTCCGCAAGAGCCTTCATCCCTGGGCGGTCTGCTAAGTCATCGGAGGCATTTGTTCCGTCAATGATCAGGTCGTATCCGTCTTTTTGGGATTGTTTTTTTATTGCCGCAAACAGCGCTCTTTTACAATAATAGCATCTGTCCTGCGGATTATCCGCTATGACGGTCTCCGATAAAACATTATATTCTATTGTGATCAATTTAGCATTAAGCTTACGGCAAAGCGCAAGCGCGTCCGCATATTCAAAGCCGGGCTGAAATGGGGTTTTTACGTAATATGCCTGAATATCCGCCCCATATTTTTTGCCCGCATAAAGCAAATATGCGGAGTCAACACCGCCGGAAAACGCGATACCGCATTTCGCGTTTTCGGTGAAAAAGTCCTGTAGATCCATGTTAACACCTCGTTGTTGCTATAAAAACAGTTAATTAATTTTTACTGCTTTCTTAGAGATACAAAATGCCGCCTGATAAAATGAGTAAAATAGGTGTTACCTTTTTAAAACACTTCTATACGGCGGCATAAAAGCACATCCAATAAGAGCTGAAAGCCC
>CAYTWZ010000118.1:0-4164 GCA_964442035.1 uncultured Oscillospiraceae bacterium | reverse complement strand
ACAGGACTTTCACCTGTTAGATTAGTGTCATGCCCGACACACAAAGAAAGATGTCATCCGGGTCACGTCTACCGACTCGGGGACATCTTTCGTTTAGTTATATAGTGACAGGAGATCCGTAAGTTTTGTAATATAACATCTCAGTATATTAAGGGAAATTTTCCCTAACGTTATTCACCCAGATTAAATTTGTCATGGATCGCACGAACAGCGTTTTCAGCATCCTTCTGGTCAATAAGCACACTGACCTTGATCTCACTGGTAGAGATCATATTGATGTTGATACCGGCATCATAAAGGGCCTCAAACATCGTTGCCGCAACACCGGAGTTTGATGCCATACCTGCGCCAACAATAGATACCTTGGAAACATTCTCGTTGTGGTCAACACGCTCCGCACCGATTATGCCCATATTGTCATCAATGATCTTAAGCGCCGCGTCAAGAGAGCTTTCAGGCACGGTGAAGCTGATATCCTTTTTCTTGTCACGTCCGAGGGACTGGATAATAATATCAACATTGATCTTCTTCTTTGCCAGAAGAGTAAAAATCTGGAACGCCTTACCGGGAGAGTCCTCCACATTTACAAGGGATATTCTTGCCACATCATTGTCACGGGCAACACCCCTTACCAACATCTTTTCCACGCTGTTTGCCTCCTTAACTACTGTACCGGGCGCTTTCTCAAGACTGGAAAGCACTTCAAGGTTTACATTGTACTTTTTCGCTACCTCAACGCTTCTGTTGTGAAGCACATTTGCTCCCAGTGATGCCAGCTCAAGCATTTCATCAAAGGAAATATCCATAAGCTGCTTTGCATCAGGAACAATTCTGGGATCCGCCGTAAAGATTCCCCTTACGTCGGTATATATCTGGCACAGGTCAGCGCCAAGAGCCGCTGCCAAGGCTACTGCCGAGGTGTCACTGCCGCCGCGGCCGAGAGTGGTTACATCATCGAATTTATTGATACCCTGAAAGCCCGCAACGACCACAATCTTGTGCTTATCAAGCTCCGTCTGGATACGGTTGCCGACTACCCGCTTGATGCGGGCATTGGAGTAATTTGAGTCAGTGGCAAGCCCCACCTGCCACGCCGCCAATGAAATCACAGGACGGCCAAGCTTTTCAATGGCCATGGCAAGCAGTGCCATCGACTGCTGCTCACCTGTGGAGAGAAGCACATCCATCTCCCTTTTTGAAGCCCTTAGGTTAATTTCCTTAGCTTTTTCTATCAAATCATCGGTGGTATCTCCCTGAGCCGAAACAACGACCACAACGTCATTATCATTATCATAGGTTTCAATTACTCTGTTCGCCACGTTAAATAAACGCTGAGCATTGGCTACACTGGAGCCGCCGAACTTTTGCACTATAAGAGACACTATAAACCCCCCTAGCGGAATATTCTAATTTCATTTGCCACACCGCTGATTTTTGCAAGCTTTTCCTTAAGCTGAAGCCTGTTCATAACAGGCGTAACAAAGCCTATATCACTGACGCCACGGATAAACTCACAGTCCCCGAATACGCCATTGATATCATCAGTTGCGGACTTATCTGCACGTACGAAGAACCGGCTCTCTATAAGCCGAGAATCCAGCATAGTTTCATCATCGACGGCGATCCAGCCAAACTCCGGCTTATATCCCGGGTAGCGAACCGCGTCAATAATGTCACCCACTACTGCGCTAGCTGTAGGCAGCTTACCCGCGCCGCGACCGTAAAACATCACATTGTCCACCATATTTCCGTGTACCAGCACGCCGTTAAACACATCCTCAATACCGGACAATGGATTGGACTTGGGAATCATTATGGGTTCCACAAACACTCCCGCCTTGCCATCCGCGAATCTGGCACAGCCTACCAGCTTGATAGAATAATTCATGATAGTTGCATATGACACATCCTCAACGGTTATATCTCGTATACCTTTGGAAGGTATTTTTTCGCAGTCCACACGCTTTCCAAGACACAGAGAAGAAAGTATGGCAATTTTGCGGCATACATCCAGTCCGTCCACATCGGCTGTGGGATCCTTTTCAGCATATCCCAGAGCCTGAGCATCCTTGAGAGCCCTGTCAAAGGTGTAATTTTCCTTGAACATTTTGGTGAGTATATAATTTGTTGTGCCATTGATAACACCTGTAATGGCATCTATCTCGTTGGCCGCAAGGCAGTGAGCCAGAGGACGTATAATAGGTATACCGCCGCCAACACTGGCCTCATAGAGATAGCGGCAGTTGTTTGCCCTTGCAAGCTCGAAAAACTCATGCCCATACATAGCCACAAGCTCCTTGTTGCTGGTCACAACGCTTTTGCCCCTACTGAGGGCGCTTTTAGTGTAATCATAGGCAAAGCGCACTCCGCCCATGGTCTCTACAACAAGCTCAACCTCGGGATCGTCAAGAATGATGTTAAAATCCTTGACAAATATCTTCCTCCGTGGATGGTCAGGGAAATCCCGTATGTCAAGGACATATTTCACGCTTACGCTTTGTCCGCAGCGTTTCTCTATACCCAGAGCGTTCTGTTCAAGAATGTCATAAACACCGCCGCCTACAACGCCATAGCCTATGATCGCTATTTTCATCTTCTGCAATTCCTTTCTTCGCAGTATGATCAGCCTCTGAGCTGTTATCTGCTACATAATACCATTTTTCCAACACTTTTGTCAACACAAAATATGCTTAAATTTAGGCCATATTTCTTCAAAAAAATATTAAAAACATGAAACTTACTTTTTTTGCTTCGAGGCATAAAAAGCCTCAGCTTCGGGGTTGCTTTCATATATTATCTTACGTGCGATTTTTTCGGGTCTTGTCTTGATTAGGTATATCTGCATAAAAAAACGTCCATGGGATTTACATTCACCTATAGTCACCATTTTTCCACGACCCTGCTGCACCCATTTTCCCCGCACCATAGGTGCGCCGCATCTGGGGCAAGGATTGTTGTTGAAGGCCTCTGGGCATTGACTGCGTCCGTTTACGTCGGTACAGCGGTACTGGCTGCGGCCGATCTCCTTAAGACCCATTACAACAGTAGTTGAAGGTGACATTTTACGTATATTCCTGTCATACTCATCTATACCGCGCTTTATGTCAAGCCTTTTACATATAACAGCGGTATATGCGGCGTCATTTAGGGCATCATGCCATGGCCTGTCCTCATCAAGTGTGAAGCCAAAATACTCCATGGCGCTACGAAGGGATTTTTGATTTGATCCGCTGTCGGTCTGAGCATTGAATATGATCTGAAGGTTGTACCACTTGCCCACCCAATCCGTGTCAAGGCCATACATTTTAAGACATGAAATAAGCATGGGGATATCATCGTACCCCCATGTGAGCATAACACTGTCTCTGCCGCACCAATTCCGAAAATCCCGGATGACCTCAGGAAAATAATCACCCTCACGAAGCATTTTTGCGGTTATGCCGGTGAGCTTTTTAACATGACTGTTGAGCTTTTTTACAAAAACGGGCCTCACAAGTCGCTTAAAGGTGGACTCACAGTCCATATTTTCATCAAGCCTCGCCGCCCCGATCTCGATTATCTCATTGCGAGGCTTACGCTTACGGACATCCTCGCCGTTTTTAGGGTAAGACTGATTCCATTCCATATCCAGTACAATATATTTCACAGCCAGCTTCCCTTCCTGTTATTTTCTGTAATCATTGTATCATAAAAACAAATGATAGTCAACCATTGTTTTTGCTGATAATTATGTTGCTGCCGTCAAAGCGTATTTCAGCCTCAGGATACTCGCTTGTTACTCCAATGCATTCCAGCCATTTCCTTGGTACGCTCACTCGGCCAAAAATTGAGTTTATTCCGTTTTTGCAAAACCTCACATCCGTGCTGCGTTTAAAGGAAGCTTCCATAATATCCAAAGCCATGCGTATATGCTCACTGGTATAATACCTGCGGCCATTTTCATGCCTAAACGCAGGCAAGATACCATTTTCATCATAGCGGTGGAGAGTGCGGACTGACACTTCCATAAATTCGGCAAGCTCTGATGCCGTGATGCGCTGATACTCACATTCCGCCACAAAAACACCTCCAAAAAATGAAAAGAGTATTCCCACCAAGGAACACTCTTTATGGTGCGCCATCGGGGGCTCGAACCCCGGACACCCTGATTAAGAGTCAGGTGCT
>CAYTWZ010000117.1:0-4248 GCA_964442035.1 uncultured Oscillospiraceae bacterium | reverse complement strand
CCTTATTGAAGTCCATCCACAAGCTCAAAGTACATTGTTTTTTCTAAAAAAGCCAAAAAACTTTATTTCTTTTTGACTTTTTATAAAAAAGGACTGGATTTTTCTGTAAAAAAGGTGCATAATATAAGCATAGTCAAGTTAAAAGGAGATTACATAAAAATGGAGATTAAAATTTACAAAACCACAGCTCCGAAGGCTAAGCCCACTGATGAAAGCAAGCTTGGTTTCGGTACAATTTTCACGGATCACATGCTGATCATCGACCATACAGAGGGCATCGGATGGCATGACGCCAGAATTGTCCCCTACGCGCCGATTGCCCTTAACCCCGCATCCATGGTGCTTCACTACGCCATGGAGTCCTTTGAAGGTATGAAGGCATACCGTCAGCCTGACGGTTCCATCAAGCTTTTCCGTCCCGAAAAGAATGCCTCCCGTATGATCAACACCAACAAGCGTATGTGTCTACCCTACCTTTCTGTAGATGACTTTGTTAAGGCGGTCAAGGCACTTGTTCAGATTGATCAGGACTGGGTTCCCCACAGCGAGGGCACATCTCTTTACATCAGGCCTTTTGTTATCGCAACTGAGCCTCATCTTGGTGTGCGTCCCTCCAAGACACACCAGTTTGTAATAATCTGCTCCCCCGTAGGAGCGTACTATTCCACCGGCATCAACCCCGTCAAGATATTTGTTGAGGATGTGTACACCCGTGCATGCCCCGGCGGTACAGGCTTCACCAAGTGCGGCGGCAACTATGCTGCATCCCTTATCTCTCAGGTAAAGGCTCATGACCTCGGATATGAGCAGACACTGTGGCTGGACGGCGTTGAGCACAAGTATGTTGAGGAAGTCGGTTCCATGAACTGCTTCTTTAAAATCGACGGAAAGATCTACACCGCACCCACCGTTGGTACTGTTCTTCCCGGTGTCACTCGTATGTCCTGCATAGAGCTTCTCAAGAAGTGGGGCTATGAGGTTTCGGAGGATCGCCTTGCAATAGCAGACGTTATGAAAGCAGCCGAGGAAGGCAAGCTTGAAGAGGTATTCGGTACAGGCACTGCTGCCGTAATCTCACCCGTAGGCGAGCTTCGCTTTGAGGATCAGGTCGCATATATCAACAACGGCGAAATCGGCCCCGTAACACACAAGCTGTACGAGACCATCACAGGCATTCAGTGGGGCAAGCTGCCCGATGACATGGGCTGGACCACTACCCTCGACTGATAAAGCAGTAAAAAGTCCCCTATGAATACAGCAAGCGCTGTCTTCATAGGGGTCATGTTTATTTAGGGCTGAAAGCCCGTCATGGGGGCGTTTATTCTAAAGTAATTCATGCCATAAAATGCCGCAGATTTTTCACTTTTGCGGCAACAACACTGATTTCTGTAGAGGTTGGATTGATCCGGCTCGACGTAAATGCTTTCAATTTGTAATGTAAATTTGTAATGTATCGGAAATAAACCTTTTTTATTTCTCAAGCGCACGCTTAAGGAATTCCTTGGTACGCTCGTTCTTCGGGTTGGAGAACAGCTCCTCAGGTTTTCCTTGCTCCGCAATAACGCCCTTATCCATAAATATGACCTTGTCGGCCACGTCCCGAGCAAAGGCCATCTCGTGGGTGACAATGATCATTGTCAAGCCCTCAGAGGCAAGGTCGCGGATAACGTTAAGCACCTCTCCCACCATTTCGGGGTCAAGAGCGCTGGTAGGCTCGTCAAACAGCAGGGCATCAGGCTTCATGCTGAGGGCGCGGGCGATGGCCACGCGCTGCTTCTGTCCACCGCTGAGCTGGGCGGGCTTTGCGTTTTTAAATCCGGCCATACCCACCTTGGAAAGGTAATACATAGCCGTCTTCACGGCGTCATCACGCTTGCATTTAAGCACCTGAACCTGACCTACAACGCAGTTTTCCAGCACATTCAAATTGTTAAAAAGGTTAAACTGCTGAAACACCATGCCAAGCTTGGTGCGGTAGGCTGATACGTTTTTGGACTTGAGGACGTTTTCACCATGGTAAATTATTCTGCCATCGGTGGGAGTTTCCAGCATATTTATACATCTGAGGAGCGTTGATTTGCCACTGCCGCTGGAACCTATGAGGCAAAGCACCTCACCTAAATTAACGGTAAGGCTTATATCCTTCAGCACCTCATGAGTGCCGAAATTCTTTTTAAGATGTTCGATACGGATAACCTCGCTCAATTCTGTTCAGCCCCTTCCAGCACATAGTTTTTCGGACCGTCAAGCTTTTTCTCAAGAAGCTTGAGCAGCCGGGTGACCGTAAAAGTCAACACAAAATATATCACCGCAGCTATAGTATAGGTCTCAAAGAAGCGGAAATATGTACCGGCGGCGGACTTGGTCTGGAAGAACAATTCCGTAACGCTGATAACATTAAGTACAGAGGTGTCTTTTATATTGATGACGAACTCGTTTCCCGTAGCGGGAAGAATATTACGGATGGCCTGAGGCAGTACAACACATTTCATGGTCTGCCAATGGGTCATGCCTATAGCGTGGGCGGCCTCAAACTGACCCCTGTCGATGGAAATAATTCCACCCCGGACTATCTCCGCCATATAGGCACCGGTGTTTATGGAAACAATGAGAACACCGGCAAATATACGGTTGAGTTGAACGCCAGTAGCTATGGCAAGTCCGTAGTAAATTACCATTGACTGTACCATCATGGGCGTACCACGGAAAATCTCAACATATACACTTATCAGGAAGTTGACAACCTTAAGGAAGCCCTTAAGTATGGCCGGAGAGCCGTCGTGTAGCTCTATTGTCCTGACAATACCAACCAGAAGCCCTATAAGGAAGCCCGCAACGGTACCTGTTATGGCAATGAACATTGTAACGCCGGTACCACGCAGGAACACAGGCCAGTACTCATTGAGCAGTCGGGCTATCCAGCCAAAGAATGACAGTTCCAAACTTTTCATCTCCTTAATACAGTAAACAGGGGCTGTATTTTACAGCCCCTTCAGCATTATTTCGTTATTCGGCTGCAGGCTGATTTACAATAGCCTCGTTCATGATCTCAATTCTTTCCTCTTCGGAAATTCCGGCAAGAATCTCATTGATATGTGCAGCAAGCTCTGTGTCTTCCTTGCGAAGGCCTACGGCGATAGCTGTGTCATCATCGCTGGTCTCAAAACCGTTGTCACCCTCAAACTCAACAAAGGTGAAGTCAGGGTTTGCGGCACAGGCACTTACAGCCTCAGGGCGTTCGGAAACATAACCGTCAATAGTGTTCGCCTGAAGAGCGACACGCATAGCCGGGAAATCAGTGGCGGCGGGTTGCTTGTTAACGCCATTTATCTGATCGATAACTGTATAATGGAAAGTATTGAGCTGAGCTGTGATTTTGGCTCCGGCGAAATCCTGAATAGATGTTGCTGAAGCATAAGGGCTGTCCTTCTTTACAATAATAACAAGGTCACTCTTGTAGTAGTTGTCAGAAAAGCTGATGGTTTCCTTTCTCTCAGCTGTGGGGCTCATACCGGCGATAATAGCGTCAATAGTGTTGCTGAGAAGCGCTGGAGTAAGGCCGTCCCACTCTGTCTTTACAATAACAAGCTCCTTGCCAAGACCATCGGCGATTCTCTTGGCTATTTCTATGTCATAGCCCCCGGCATATTCCTTTGTGCCCTGAATGGGAACAGCACCGTTTTCGTCAGTTGTTTGAGTCCAGTTAAATGGAGCATAGCCGCACTCAAGACCAACCTTAAAGGTTCCGTTAGTCTGTGTTTCATCCTGATTGGCTACACTTGTTTTGCCCGAGGTGTCTCCCTCATTCTTCTCGCCGCAGGCAACAAAAGCTGTTACAACAAGGGCAAGACAGAGGACAAGTGTAAGAATACGAGTCGTCTTTTTCAATTTCAACATTCCTTTCAATGGTTTACGCTACTATGCTACCACAAATCCAGTAATTTTGCAACATTTTTTTTGATTTTTTTTGATCAAAATCAAAATTTTTTAAATTTTTGGACTATTTTGTACAACCGAAAGGGAAAATGAGGCTTGAAAAGCGACTGTATTCTATTCTTTGAGCTACGGGCAGAGAGCACTTCAAAATTTTATCCGTCTAGATTTTCTTTATGGATATACCATTTTTATTTGTTTTATGTTCAATAAGGGCTGAAAGCCCGTCATGGGGCGTTCTCGGTGGGAGATTGATCTCTCACCGAAAAACGAAAGGGTCGCCCGCCGCCGGCGGAGGGTGCCATCTGCCGGTGG
>CAYTWZ010000116.1:0-4497 GCA_964442035.1 uncultured Oscillospiraceae bacterium | reverse complement strand
TTTTGTTGCTCTTATTTTGTTTTCGCCGCCGTAAGCGCTACGCTCGGGGATGCGTCCGGTTATACACCTTCTTAATCTTCTCCTGGAGCATATTACTATAGACCCTTGTTGAAACAGAATCACTATACCCAAGCATTTTGGAAACGGAATCCGCGTCCGCCCCGTTCTGCAAAAGGTGTACCGCAAAGGAATGCCTTAGCGTCTGAGGCGTGACGTGCTTTTCTATCCCCGCTTCCTCGATATAGCCCTTTATCAGCTTCCAAAAGCCCTGTCGGCTCATGGGATTGCCGCTGCAATTCACAAACAGCGCCTTCACATGCTTGTCCGTCACCATCATGTCACGAATATTCTCCAAATAATACGCCACGGCGTCCTCCGCCGCCGTTCCCATGGGGATAACTCTGCTCTTTCCCCCGCTCCGGCAGCTTACTACTCCTTCATCGGTATTGACGTCGGCCACTTCAATATTTATAAGCTCAGTGACCTTCATTCCCGTAGCGTACAACAGCTCGAGCATGGCCTTATCTCTTGCGCCCTTGGGATCCGTAGTCTTGGGAGCCTGCAGCAGCTTGTTCACCTCGGCCGGGGTCAGGATCACCGGATCCTTATGGTGCAGCTGAGGGAGCGCGAGATCATCGGCAATGTTGCGGTCTATGCCGCCTTTTTCAACGAGGAAGCCGTAAAAATTCCTGAGAGAAGCGCCGCAGCGCAAAACCGTCGATTCGGACTTGTTTTCGGCCGCGAGCATATTATCAATATATGCCTGAACTTGTTTCTCATCCAGGGCACAGCACTCTTCCGCGCTGCGGATATTCATTTTTGACAAAAACAGCTTCACATCCCGGCAGTAGGAACCGGCAGTGCTTGCGCTCACTCCGCGTTCGATTTCCAGATAGTCGGCAAATTCCTTGATTACATTTTTCATAGGCTTCTTCCTTGGTTTACATAAATTCAACATTTATTTTACAACAAAAGACAAAGAAAGTATATTGACTTAATTCACTAAAATTTTTTAAAAATTTGTTACAAAAATCAATTGCATTGTGGAAAAAACAAAGAAAAAGGCAAATTGAACACAAGATACAAGAAAAGTGACCAAACAGCTGACACAAAAATTTGTCAAAACCGACGAATAAGTATACTTAAACTCTTCCCGTCTCAGCCCAAGCAAGGCGAAGGCGATCAGCGCCGGGGCGGAGCAAAGCAGCTGAGGCAGTATATTGACAGAATAATAGTACAGCTCACGTTCGGGGAGCGCGAATATAAACACGCTTGCGCAGCCTAAAATCACTCCCTTGACAGTCACTGCCGCGCTTCCCGCGGTCAGCCTGTGCACAAAGCTCCCCGGCAGGAACACACAGCAGAAGAACGGCAGATTGGTAAGTATGGCAAAGCAGGCATACCTTCCGGCGCTTATCTTACCGGCAAAATCGACCCGCGCGCCGCTTCCGAGTCCCGCAACGCTGCCTGCCGTGACCCCTATCAAAAAGCAAGCCGTAAGCAGAAGCAGCCGTTTACCGCCTTTTTCCATAAATAATCCCCCCTTTCAGACTATGCCCGAAAAGGGGGATTTATTTTATTTTTTCCCAAGCATGGCGGATTTCTTTGTGCAGGCGTCCATGGCGTCTATCATAGTGGCTCTAAGACCTTTTTCCTCCAAGCGATAGATCGCCTCAATGGTCGTCCCTCCGGGGGAGCACACCATATCCTTAAGCTTACCGGGATGCTCGTGGGTCTCAAGGGCAAGCTTGGCGGACCCGAGTATTGTCTGTTCCACAAGGAGATACGCTATATCTCTGGGTATCCCCTGCAGCACCGCCGCGTCAGCCATAGCCTCTATCATAACAAATACATATGCCGGGCCGCTACCGTTGGTAGCGGTTGCCGCGTCAAAAAGGCTCTCGTCCAATATTGAGGTTTTCCCTATGGCGTTAAATATTTCGATCACATGGTCAAAGTCCTCGTCAGACACATTGTCGGTACGGCAAAGCACCGTCATCCCCTCTCCCACAAGGGCAGGGACGTTCGGCATAGTGCGGACAATTCTCACTTTTGGACCCGCGATCTCGGCTATGCTTTGCCTGTCAAGGCCGGCCACAACGCTGACCAGCAGCTTTGCGTCAATATACGGTTGAATTTCCTTAAGCACGCTTTCCGCCACATTTGGCTTTATAGCCAGCAAAATCACATTGCTGTTTTCCACTGTCTCCGTATTTGACAGGGTGGTCATAACGCCCAAAGACTTCAGCTCGTTAAGCTTACCGGCGTGAATATCACTGACCGTAATACGGTCAGGGGCAATAATTCCCGCCTTGACTACACCCTTGACTATTGAACCGGCGATATTTCCGGCTCCGATAACTCCCAGCCTCATATCCAAAGCCATGGAAGCTCACTCCTTTCAAACTGATAAAATCACACGCTCAGCTCCGCCTTGACGCCCAGAAGCTCCTTATTGGCCTCAAGGATGGGGCGCACTACCTGATCTATAAATTCTTCTGTCTGCCACGGAGCGCGGCCGACATAGTTTTCCGGCTTAAGAATGGCCTTAAGCGCGTCAATATCAAGATTAAAGCTGTCATCCGCGGCGATAAGCTCGATAAGATTGTTCTTGCCGCCATACTCTTTAACATTTTTAGCGGCCTCCATGGAAAGCTGACGTATCTTCTCATGGAATACCTGACGGTCGCCGCCGTTTTTGACTGCCTGCATAATTATATTTTCGGTAGCCATAAAGGGCAGCTCGCTCATTATTCTCGCCTCGATGACCTTGGGATAAACCACCATGCCGTCAGCGATATTTATGTATATTTCAAGTATGGCGTCTGTAGCCAGAAAGGCCTCAGCAACACTTATGCGCTTGTTCGCGGAGTCGTCCAGCGTACGCTCAAACCACTGTGTAGAAGCGGTTATAGCCGGGTTGAGCGCGTCTACAATGACGTATCTGGCCAAGGAGCATATCCTCTCGCTGCGCATGGGATTGCGCTTATAGGCCATGGCGGATGAGCCTATTTGATTTTTCTCAAACGGCTCCTCCATTTCCTTCAAATTCTGAAGAAGTCTCAGGTCATTGGCAAATTTATACGCGCTTTGGGCAATTTCGGCCAAAACATTTAGCATCTGTGTATCAAGCTTACGGGCATAGGTCTGGCCCGATACGGGGAACACAGCGTTATAGCCCATTTTTTCGGCGATCTTCTTATCAAGAGCCTTGACCTTTTCCTGATCACCCTCAAACAGCTCCATAAAGCTGGCCTGAGTTCCGGTAGTGCCCTTACTGCCCAAAAGCTTAGCCTTGCTCAGCTGATGATCCACATCCTCCAGATCCATAACAAGGTCCTGTATCCAAAGAGTAGCCCTCTTCCCCACCGTAGTAAGCTGGGCGGGCTGGAAATGCGTGAAGCCCAAGGTAGGCATATCCTTATATTTCATAGCAAAATCAGAAAGCTTCGCGATAACATTTATCAGCTTTTTACGTATAAGGCGAAGAGCCTGGGTCATCACGATTATATCCGTATTGTCACCCACATAGCAGCTTGTGGCGCCAAGGTGGATAATGCCCTTAGCCTTGGGGCACTGCACCCCATAGGCATATACATGGCTCATAACGTCATGACGAACCAGCTTTTCCCGTTCCTGTGCCACCTCATAATTGATATTATCGGCGTTAGCCTTAAGCTCGTCCACCTGCTCCTGAGTAATTGGGAGCCCCAGCTCCATTTCGGTTTCGGCCAAAGCTATCCACAGCTTACGCCAGGTGCGAAACTTCATATCGTTGGAAAAAAGATACTGCATTTCCTTGCTGGCATAGCGTGAGTTAAGCGGGCTTTGGTATGTATCATTAGCCATAACAAAAACCTCCGTTAAAAAAATTTGTGTGAAACAAATACAACTGTCAATGTGTATATTGTACTATATTTTTCCCTGTTTTGCAAGGGGTAAAATAAAGTTTCGGGTAAAAACACACCAATTTACACCATTCTTTTAAGATTTTCCGATTTTACTCTTGACTTATGAAAAAAAATATTATATAATAGACAAGTACGGGGTGTAGCGCAGTTTGGTAGCGTGCTTGGTTCGGGACCAAGAGGCCACGGGTTCAAGTCCCGTCACTCCGACCACCGGCGTCACGCCGGATCCTATTCGCGCCCCATCCTTTGGGGCGTGATTTTTCGTTAATGCCCGCGCCAAGGCATAAGTTCTGTAAGGACATTCGCGCCAAAATACAAAGCCCGCAATTCAATAGGGGGCTGAAAGCCCGCCAATTAAATACGGAGGTTTTTGCTATGGACAACTACTACTCGGATATTTTATATCTATCTTCCTGCTTTATCCACGCAAACCGGGCGCACCTTCGCCCCGATATGGATTTTGAAATGATATATAACGAAGCGCGCGCTCAATCGGTGGACTTATGGGTCATGTCCGCCGTCTGCGGCGCCGACAACGCTTCCGTCTGCCCTGTCCTCAGCCGGTTTAATTCGCTGCTGGTTTCAG
>CAYTWZ010000115.1:0-4501 GCA_964442035.1 uncultured Oscillospiraceae bacterium | reverse complement strand
AACTCAAACTCTATATGGGATTGCGTTTACTTTGAATATTAAAGCAATTTAAAAGCGCAAAAAAATTTCAAAAAAAACTGTTGACAAGAAAAGATTATTGTGATATACTCTTTAAGAACAATAAAGCAGAGCCGCCGCTCTCACCCGACCGACAAAGTTGAGTTCGGGTCAATAAAGCACGTTTTTTAGCGTATTTATGCGGCATGGCTCAAGCTTTGCCGCATTTAACATTTTGGAGGTGTTTTTCATTAGTAAGGAATTGATGATTAATGAGGAAATCCGCGACAAAGAGGTGCGCGTAATCGGCGAAAACGGAAGTCAGCTTGGAATAATGAGCGCAGCCCAGGCCCAAGATACCGCTAACAAACTTGATCTTGATCTTGTCAAGATTTCCCCTAACGCAAACCCACCTGTCTGCAAGATCATGGACTACGGCAAGTACCGTTTCGAAATGGCAAAGCGGGAAAAGGAAAACCGCAAAAATCAAAAGGTGGTGAGCATTAAGGAAGTTAAATTGTCACCTTCTATTGATACACACGACTTTGATACCAAATTAAAGGCGGCGATCAAATTTCTTCAGGGCGGAGATAAGGTCAAGGTCACAGTTCGCTTCCGTGGTCGTGAGGTTCAGCACGCGAAGCTTGGAGAGGAACTGCTTCAACGCTTCTGCGACGGTCTTGACGGAACCGGCATCGTGGAGAAAAAGCCTAAGCTTGAGGGCAAAAATATGGCGATGGTCATTTCGCCCAAGTAAAAATCAAGTAAAAATTTTGGGCTCACGGCCCGAAATATACCACACGAAAATTTGAGAGGAGAGATAGTATGCCTAAAATAAAGACACACAGAGCCGCTGCAAAGCGTTTCCGTCTTACTAAAACCGGCAAGGTAAAAAGAAACAGAGCTTTTAAGAGCCATATTCTCACCAAAAAGGATACCAAGAGAAAAAGAAGGCTCAGGAAAGGAACATACGCTTCCGCTCCCAACGCAAAGGTCATTAAAAAGCTTATTCCCTACAAATAATTTAAGGAGGTTATCACAATGGCTCGTGTAAAAGGCGCGCTTAACACAAGAAAACATCATAAGAAAGTACTGAAGCTTGCCAAGGGCTACAGAGGCTCCAAGTCTAAGCTTTACAGAGTTGCCAATCAGGCTGTTATGAAATCTCTTTCATACGCGTATGTTGGCAGAAAGCAGAAGAAGAGAGACTTCCGCAGCATGTGGATCACAAGAATCAGCGCCGCATGCAAGATAAACGGCATCAACTATTCCCGTTTTATGAACGGTCTTAAGAAGGCTAATATCGAGATCAATCGCAAAATGCTTTCCGAAATCGCTATAAACGATCCCGCAGCATTCACTCAGCTGGTTGAGACCGCAAAGGCTAATATTCAGTAATGATTTTAAAAGTCAGGACTTGCGCCTGACTTTTATTCTATAGAGAAAAAGGAGCGTTTACATGACCGTTACATCCCGGGAAAACAAAATATACAAGCGCATTAAGGCGCTTAAGGACAAAAAACAGCGGGACAGGGAGGGAGTTTTCCTTGTTGAGGGACTGAGAGGCGTAAACGACGCCATAAAAAACGGTCTCATACCCGAAGCGGTAATTCTTATGGAGGGCTACGACATGACCGGCGAATGGCGTCATACGGTATACTTTGCCAAGAAGCTGTTTCAGGAGCTTGCGGAAACAATAACGCCTCAAGGTATAATAGCCATCTTCCCCATGCCGTCTTGGGATTTTTCCGACCTTAAGGCGGATAAAAACGGCTTTGTAATGATGTGCGAATGCCTTCAGGATCCGGGCAACCTCGGCACCATTGTCCGTAGCGCCCACTGCGCCGGAGCCGAAGCAGTGATACTTACCAAGGGTTGTTGCGACCTTTTTAACCCAAAGACAGTCCGTTCCACTGTGGCAAGCATAGCAGCTGTCCCCGTAATAAGGGACGCAGAGCCCGCCGAAGCCATCGTCCGGCTCAGGGCAATGGGCTATAGGATAATATCCGGAGCGCTTACAAATGACAGCGTAGGGCTGTATGACGCGGATCTTTCAGGTAAAGTGGCATTTTTAGTGGGAAACGAGGGCAACGGCGTCTCCCCCGCGACCCTTCAATCGTCAGATATAGTGGCAAAAATCCCCATTATCGGCGGTGAAAGTCTCAACGCCGGAGTGGCGGCGGCTGTGATGATGTACGAAAAGGTTCGTCAAAACCTGACGAACCGATGTACGTTCGGTAAAACGCCAAAGGCCTGACACTTCAAAATTGTAAAAAAATTAAAAAAATTTCTTTTTTCCTATTTACAAATTTGAAATTTTATCGTAAAATACATTATGGCGTTTTTTCAAAAACTTGTTTTGTAACGCTTTAAGGAGGAAAAAGAATGCCAAAATATCTTGTAATAGTGGAGTCTCCGTCAAAGGCGAAGACTATCAATAAATACCTGGGAAAAAACTATACGGTCATGGCGTCCGTAGGTCACTTAAGGGATCTACCCAAAAGCAAGCTGGGTGTAGACGTGGAGCACAATTTTGAACCCAACTACATCACTATACGGGGCAAGGGCGAGATTATAAGCAAGCTTAAGAAGGCCGCAAAATCCGCTGACAAGGTCTATCTGGCTACGGACCCTGACCGTGAGGGCGAGGCCATAAGCTGGCATATAGCAAATATACTGGGCATTGACGGCTCCAAAGAGCCATGCCGTCTGACATTTAACGCCGTTACCAAAAGCGCGGTCACCGCTTCCTTTAAGTCCGCCCGCACCATTGACCAAAATTTGGTGGACGCGCAGCAAGCCCGTAGGGTGCTTGACAGAATAGTTGGCTATAAGATCAGCCCTTTGCTGTGGGAGAAAGTGCGCAAGGGACTCAGCGCCGGACGTGTGCAGTCTGTCACCACTAAGATGGTTGTCGATCGTGAAAGAGAAATAATGGCCTTTAAGCCTAAGGAATACTGGACAATAACCGTGTCACTCACCGACCAAAAGGGTAAAAATCCAGTTGAAGCACGTTTTTACGGCTTAGGCGGAAAAAAGACCGAGCTTGGCAGTAAGGCCGAAACGGACGCGGTACTGACGAAGCTTGAAAGCGCGAATTTTGTGGTTGAAAACGTGAACTATGGCAAACGAAGCCGACACAGCGCTCCTCCATTTGATACAAGCGCACTCATACAGGATGCAAGCCGTAAGCTGGGCTTTACGTCGAAACGCACAATGGCCACAGCCCAAACCCTTTACGAGGGCGTCAACGTGCCAGGGCGCGGCACCACGGGTCTTATCACCTACATGAGAACCGACTCCCTGCGCATTGCGCCGGAGGCTCAGGCTGAGGCGCGCAAGCTGATAGGAAGTAAGTTCGGTCCACAGTTTGTTCCCGAAAAGCCCAATTTCTACAAAACCGGCAAAAACGCTCAGGACGCGCACGAGGCCATACGCCCCAGCTACGTTGATATTGAGCCGGAGTTCATCAAGGGTAAGGTCACTAATGATCAGTTTAGGCTTTATAAGCTCATATGGGATCGTTTCATAGCAAGCCAGATGGCAAACGCGGAATATGACACAATGAGCGCCGACATAAACGCCGGTGATGTGAACTTTAAGGCAAGCGCCACTGCCGTAAGCTTTCTCGGCTACAGCGCGGTATACTCCGATGACAACGACGAGGAAGGCGGTAAGCGCGCCAAGCGGCTCATGACTCTTGAAAATGGGGAACTGATGAAGGTGCGTGACATCTCACCCGATCAGCACTTCACCGAGCCTCCTGCCCGCTACACAGAGGGTTCGCTGGCAAAGGCTATGAAGGAAAACGGCATAGGCCGCCCCAGCACATATGCCCAGACCATCAGCACTATTGTGGGCCGGGACTATGTCACAAAGGAGAAAAAGCTGCTTAAGCCAACGGAGCTGGGCTTTATAGTCACTGACCTGTTGAAGGACAATTTCAGCGATCTGGTGGATGTGGACTTTACTGCCAATATGGAAAAACAGCTGGACGAGGTAGAGGAAGGAAAGGTAAACTGGGTAAGCGTAGTTTCCGACTTTTACACTCCCTTTGAAAAGGATCTCGAGAACGCCAAGGAGTCCATCCAAAAAATACAGCTCAAGGACGAGGAAAGCGATGTTATCTGCGAAAAATGCGGTCGACGCATGGTTATAAAAATGGGCCGCTACGGGAAATTTTTGGCTTGTCCCGGCTTTCCCGAATGCCGTAACGCCAAGCCCATACTTCATGATACCGGCGTAAAATGTCCTAAGTGCGGCGGACGAATAGTTGCCAAAAAGAGCCAGAAGGGTAAAAAATACTATGCCTGCGAAAAAGCCCCGGAATGTGATTTTTACCTGTGGGATGAGCCGATCAAGACTCCCTGCCCTATCTGCGGCAGCATCATGACCCGCAAGCGTGTAAAAAACGGCAGCGTTACCGTATGCACCAACAAGGACTGCGAAAGTAACATCAAGCCGGCTAAAAAGCAGAGCAATGCCAAAAAATAAAAAATCCCAA
>CAYTWZ010000114.1:0-4575 GCA_964442035.1 uncultured Oscillospiraceae bacterium | reverse complement strand
ATGCATCTATACGTTTATTATACGTTGTATTAGCGACAATGTCAATACAAAAAATGCATATTTTTACATTTTTACATCAATTTATTTTAAGGGAAGCTCAATTTTTATCAAAAAGCCGTCATTCTTGTTTTCGGCAAACATATTACCTGCGTGTACCTTGAATATTTTGTACGCCATAGGCAACCCAAGTCCGTGGTCTGTACCGGGCATAATATGAATTTTTTCCAGAACAGCGGGGCTCACTCCGCCGCCGTTGTCGGATATGATGATGTAGGCCCTGCCGCTGTCCGTGAACTCCAAAATGCTGATATCGCAGCCGTCAGGGTTGTGTGTAATGCTGTTGTTTATCAGATTGAACAAGGCCCGTTCCAGCAGCCCTTCATCGCCCATGGTCACGGCCTGCTCCTGCTTCAGCTCTAATTTAATGGTATATTTTTCGTCAAGTCCGCTGTTTATTATCTCTGCCGCTGTTTTTCGGATAAGGGGACACAGCCGGACTTCCTTTTTCCTTGAGGGCTGCATGTCATATTCCAGCGAGGAGGAAAGGCACAGGTCGTCGATCAGTTTTTTTATTTTAAGGCTTTGGGAGGTTATGATCCCGGCCTTTTTTCTGTTGTCATCCGAAAGCTCCGGCGAGGCGGCCAAGGCCTCGGAGTAGCCTGTTACAATTGACAGTGGTGTGCGTATGTCGTGGGATATGCCCGCGATCCAATTGGCCCGGGCGCTGTCCCTTTGGGCGAGGGCCGTGTTTTTGCGCTCTATGGCGGCGGAGGTTTCGTTGATGCTTTGGATCACCTCCCGGAATATTCCCTTTTCCCTCAGATATACGCTTTTTTCCCGCTTTAAATCGCTGACAGCCGCTGTCAGCAGCTTAAGGCGGCGGTACAGCCCCGTGCCGAATATGCACGCCAGCAGCGCCCCCAATCCGAGATTAAGCATAAATACGGTCAGCATCCTTTTTGGCAGTGCCTTAAACCAGTCCATAGAATATTGCAGGTCATACTTCGCCACGGAATTTTTCGGCAGACCAAGGATAAAAAGGCCGTAATCCTCCGTCCTCACATACACCGGGTAATCCTTCAAATACCAGCGGGTCAGCCGGGCGATATCATTGATAGAATAGTGCTCCGGTATTTCCTCAGGCTTGTTGTGAGACCATATCATATTCCCTTTTTCGTCAAGCAAAATGCACCAGTGACCATTGGGTATCACATCAGCGTCGCTTAGTCTGACGCCATCCTGACTGACACTTGTGCTTTCGCTTATCAGCTGAAGGGTGTGCCTTGGCGTGTTGGGGTAAACATTGTTGGTGTCGCTGCCGATAAAGGCAATACCCAAAATGTTTACTGCAAGCATTATGGTGGATGTTGCCGCCGAAAGCAGCACAAAGATCGCAAATATTTTAAAAACAGTCTTATTCATTATCTATCACCAGCTTGTAGCCAAGTCCCTTGGCAGTCAGCAGATGCCTGGGCCTTGAGGGATCCTCCTCCAGCTTTTTCCTCAGCCGCCGTATGTGTACCATGAGCGTATTTTCGTAGCCGTAGTATTCATCTCCCCAGGCCGCCATGCATAGGGCATCGTTGGTCACGATACGATTTTTGTTTTCCCACAGCTTTTTCAGCAGGATAAATTCCTTTGCTGTCAGCGGAGTGCTTTTTCCGTCCTTTGTGACCTGCCCGCTGTCAAAGTCCACGATCCTGTCAGATAGCCTGAATGAGGCGGATCGTGGCTGAATTTGGTATGTCCGCCGGAGCAGCGCCTTTATCCTTAAAATCAGCTCTCCTGTCAAGAAGGGCTTGACAATATAGTCGTCGGCCCCAAGGCCCAGCCCCCGAAGCCTGTCCTCCGCCTCACCTCTTGCGGTTAGGAAGATTACCGGTGCCTTGGATATCTCCCGTATTCGGTCATACAGGTCAAAGCCGTTCCCGTCCGGCAGGTTTACGTCCAGCAGGCAAAGGGCTATTGGCTGTTCCTTTAGGAGTTTAAGGGCGCCGGCGCAGTCTTTAGCCGTGTATACATAGGCGTAGCCGTCTGAATGAAGGATTTCCTCCAGCATGGTCAGCAGCTCTTTTTCGTCATCTATGATCAGTATTTTTTTGTTTTTCAACTCTGTCATATCCATCACCGGTGTAATTATACCACAAAAAGGCTTCTGTTTAAAGTGCCAAAGATCGATTTTCAAAAAATTAAGGTTGCTGTAAGGTCAGTTTAAGCTTAACGAAAGGGCGCTGTGTTAAAATGCCCTTATCCAAAACAGGAAAGGAAGATAAACAATGACAGAAATCGTAAGAACAGACGGCCTTACAAAAATATACGGTAACTCACCGGTGGTCACCGACCTGTGCATGACGGTAACGGAGGGAAGCATCTACGGCTTCCTTGGCCCCAACGGGGCGGGCAAGTCCACCACCCTTAAAATGCTGCTGGGTCTTGTGCGCCCCACCAGAGGGGAGATCAGCCTTTTCGGCCGGAGGGTCACAGACAAAAACAGGATCAGGATCTTGAGAGAGGTGGGCTCCCTAATTGAGTCACCGTCATATTACGGCAACCTCACCGCCCGGGAAAACCTCAAGCTTATTGCCACGGTTCTTGACCTTCCGGACAAAAACATTGACGAGGTTCTAAGGATAGTACGGATGGAAAACCAGCAGAAAAAGCGTGTCTCCCAGTTTTCCTTGGGGATGAAGCAGCGCCTTGGTCTGGCGTCCGCCCTTTTGTCCTTCCCTAAACTGCTGATACTTGACGAGCCTACCAACGGGCTTGATCCCGCCGGTATACAGGAGATGCGCAGTCTCATTCTTTCCCTGCCAAGGCGGTATAATATGACGGTTATAGTTTCCAGCCATCTGCTGTCGGAGATCGACCAGCTTGTGGATGACGTGGGTATAATCGCAAACGGAAAGATGATGTATCAGGGCCCCCTTGGGCTCCTTCACGGTATGGACAGATCAAAGTCACTGGAACAGATATTCCTTGATCTCACCGGAAAGGAGCAAAGCCTATGATCCGGCTGTTGAAATGTGAAATTATGAAAACAAAGCATCAGTGGGTTTTTGTGACGGCGCTGCTGCTGACCGCCGCTACGGTCATGGCCGGACTTCACGGGAGCTACGGCCATGACCAGCTCAGGCTTGGCTGGCGGATGCTTCTTTACCAGCTGCCCCTTATCAACGGGATATTTTTACCCCTGATAGCCTCGGTTACGGCTTCCCGGATCTGCGGCTCGGAGCATAACGGTGGTATGCTTAGGAGGTTGTGCACTGTGACGGAGCGGGGGAGGCTTTATGATGCAAAGCTGGACTTCGGCTTAGGGATAATGCTGCTGTGCGTACTGATAATGTGGGGAGCCACAGTGGCCTTTGGGGTGTATAAGGGCTTTGAGGGCGAATGCCCGGTAAAGCTGTATTTGCTGTATCTGCTGTTTACATTGACCCCAACCGCCGCCATATACATATTCCAGCACTCCCTTTCCATGGCGGTCAAAAATCAGGCCGTTCCGTTTTTTGTGGGCGTGCTGGGCGAATTTGCAGGGGTGTTTTCCATGTTCCTGCCCGCTTTGTCTTGGCTTCGCCGGTCGCTACTTTGGGGATATTACGGAGCGCTGCAGTTTGTGGGACTGTATGGCTGGACCAAGGAGGACAGGTATAAGTACGCCCATTTTGACGTGCTTCCTGTAGACTGGGCGTCTTTCGCCGTCCTTATAGGAGCCATGGTCATAATGTATTTTTTCGGCAGGTACCTGTTTTCAAAAAAGGAGGTCTGAAAAATGCTGATAAGACTGTTAAAAGCGGAGCGGATGAAGCTCCGGCGTTCTCCCATATGGCTGGCGTTTATCTTTATGCCCATAATTCCGGCCGCTCTTGGGACGATAAATTATCTGGCCAATATTGAAATTTTAAAAAGTGAGTGGATAAGCCTGTGGACCCAGCACACGCTGTTTACGGATTATTTTTTCCTGCCCATAATGCTTGGGGTATACTGCTCGTTCATCTGTCATCAGGAGGAAAGCGGCCGCAACTGGAACCGGGTGCTTACTATGCCGGTGAGCAGAAGCGCAGTGCTTGTATCCAAGCTTATAACAGCCGGGGAAATGGTGGCGCTGAGTATAGTGTGGATATGTGCCTTGTATGTGATCTCAGGTAAACTGGCGGGTATGACTGCCCCCGTTCCATGGACAAGGCTCGGTACATGGTGCGGCTTTGGCTTTTTGGGCGGCATGGTGATGGCCTCGGTTCAGCTTTTGATATCACTGCTGGCTCGCAGCTTTGCCCTGCCCGTAGGGGCGGCGCTGGCCGGCGGCGTATCGGGGCTGTTGTTTTTGGCAAAGGATTTGGGGCATATATGGCCTTACTCCCTTATGTCCTACGGCATGAACGCCAATGCCCCTCAGGAGCTGAGCAAAACCGGGTATCCGTTTTTTGTTGTAATATGCTCGGTATATATCGCCCTGTTTACATTGGCGGGGGCAGCGGTTTTAAAGCGGCGGGATTTTTAAGTTGACTTTGAGGCCGCCACAATATATAATAAGCATATCAAAAGAAAAAAGAGGCTTTGTAAAATGAGTAATATGTA
>CAYTWZ010000113.1:0-4611 GCA_964442035.1 uncultured Oscillospiraceae bacterium | reverse complement strand
GGAGGTGAACGCCATGTCCGAAATAGGTGTGCTGATAGTATCGTTGATAATATTCCTGCTTATGGCAAGGTTCACCGATCAATCCGCCTACATACTGTGTTGCTTTATCCGCGGGGCGGGGCTTATACTTATCAGCAATTGGTTACTCCAAACGTTGGAACTGGGTTCAGTCAGCCTTAATCTTATTACCGCGCCCATAGTGGGGATGCTGGGAATACCTGCGGTTGGGCTTTTTTTGATTATATCAATATTTTTTTGATTTACCTATTGAAATTTTCAAAAAAATATTGTATCATATTAATATATATTTTTACTGAAAGGAACTGATAAAAATGAAGTTGTTTATTGATACCGCAATTGTTGAAGATATTCGCAAGGCCAATGACCTTGGCGTTATCTGCGGCGTTACCACAAACCCCTCCCTTATTGCCAAGTCAGGCAGAGATTTTAAGGAGGTAATCAAGGAGATCGCATCCATCGTTGACGGCCCCATCAGCGCCGAAGTAAGCCCCAAGGCAGCTTCAGCTGAAGAAATGGTTGCCGAGGCTCTTGAGCTTGTGAAGATTCACAAGAACATAGTTATCAAGATACCAATGACGCTTGAGGGACTTAAGGCTGTTAAGCAGCTCACCGCCAAGGGCATCAAAACAAACGTTACCCTTATTTTCAGCTCTACACAAGCGCTTCTTGCAGCCCGTGCCGGTGCAACATATGTTTCTCCTTTCCTTGGAAGGCTTGACGATATAGGTATGAACGGCATGAACCTCATTGAGGAGATCGTTGATATATTTAACACTCATGGCATCAAGACAGAAATTATCGCTGCTTCTGTACGTCATCCCATCCACGTTGTTGAGGCTGCCCGTCTGGGAGCCCATATTGCTACAATTCCCTACAGCGTTATCGTTCAGATGTCCAAGCATCCTCTTACCGATGCCGGTATGGAGCGTTTTGCTAAGGACTGGGAAGGCGTACCCAACAAGTAAAATGTATCACAAAAACGCTGCGGAACAGTCACTTGACCGGTCGCGGCGTTTTTGTGTGCAATAAATCAGACTTCTTTAATAACTCCACAGGCAATTTTCTTTCCTGAATTTCCAGATGGCTGTGTTTTAAAATCATCCGGCGAGCTATGGACTATGACAGTTTTTCCCACCACCTCTTTTACTGTAAATCTCCCTGTAACAAAAGACAGATATGCGTTTGTGCCGTTAACAAGCAACGGCGGCATATCACCGGAATGGTTGGGATGCAGCTGTGCAGATGGGCTGTAGTGGGACAAAGCTTCCTTAAAAGGATCATCCGCCGTTCCGCCGCAACGTCCGCCGCCATGCACGTGAAACGCCAGAAAGCCGCCTCCCTCCGGAAGATTGTGTACTCTGGCGTTTACCAAAACGCCGTCTGACAACTGTATAAAGCTAACCTTTCCCCTTATGCCGGGATATTCCGTGCTGCCCATAAGATAGGCCTCGGCAGTGGGCTTTTTTCGCGGGTAAGAATTCTGAGCTCTGTTCACGCCGCTATTCTCCTTTACCTTATTAGGGAAGCGCTGATTAACTCTAAAATGCTGATCGGCGAGGAAATTTTGCTCGCAGCAAGACAAAAAGCGCATGAATACTTGATGTATCTTGGGCTTTTTCACCGACCTGCGGAAGCTCCCCGTCAAGCAGCGTTTTAAGCCGTAGGCGTGAATTTCTCGGCGCTTCCTTAGCTTTGCCGTCATTTTTGACAGCTATATTATCAATATATGCAAAGCTTCAAGCGGCTGCCTTTACAATTTTTTATATTATTGTGTCGCAATATTTTTCTGGGCGGGCTTTTTGTTTCGACAAACGCTCCTTAAAAAAGGTAGTATAATTCTTTTGAGGAGTGATATACAAATGAAACAAAAAACAAGATCCCTGCTTTCTTTATGTTCAAAAGCGGCACCTCATGTGGCCATATTCATCACAGCGATGCTGCTCTCAAGGGCAAAGGGCATAGGCGGTAGCCATCCCTTCGGCTTCAGCCTTTTTGCCGCCTGCTCCGGCAGTCCTCTGGCGGCATTGGGCGGAGCTGCGGGTCTATTGCTGAGCAAGGCTCCGCTTCTGACATTAGGGCGCTACACATTTTCCGTGGCAATGTTTATGGCAATATGGCCCGGCATACGCAACGGGCGGCTACCATTCGTTACCAAGCGCCAAAGTGCAGCTCTGGCGGCACTGATCGTGCCGACTGTAGGACTGTTTTTGCTGTTTATAAGCATAACAGTGGGAGGCTATCCTCTGCTTTACGACTGCATTGTGCTTTTAGCGGAGGCTGCCACAGTCTACATTGCGTCAGCAGCCTTTGGAAAAGCCATTTCGCTGATAGGGTCGCTGCACCTGAGGCGCTCCATGACTGGTGATGAAACACTATGTCTTGCGCTGATGTTTGGCTGCTGTGTAAGCGGACTGTGCGGCATCAGGCTTTTCGGCAGTCTTGATATCGGGGAAACAGCCTGTGTGCTACTAGTGCTGATCTACGCCATACGCTTTGGCAGTCTCCACGGAGGCGTTGCCGGTGCGGTAATGGGGCTTGTATGCGCCATGAGCCGCGGCCGGATAGATGCCTCTCCCGCCTCATTTGCTGTCAGCGGCATTGCCGCTGGATATTTCAGTCAAAAGGGCAAGCTACCCTCCTGCATAGCCTTCATACTTACCAATGCGGTAGTCACCGTGCTGGCAAACGGTTCCTCCGAGGTGCTTATCAATCTTTCCTGCTCATTAGCGGCGTCGCTGCTTATATTTCTTATCCCAAAAAGGTTTTTCAACGTGATCAATGCCACTGCCGGAGCCGCTACGGAGGAAAGCGTTGTCCTCAGGGATAAGCTTGGGCTTCTAAGCACAGCCCTTGACTCCGCTGAAAATGCCCTCCGCTCGCTCTCGTCCACCAAGGCGGCGGCAGACGCGGCCTTGAGGGAGGATCTGCGCGATAGGACGTGCCGCAGAGTGTGCAGCCGTTGCGGATTGAAAAAATACTGCTGGGGCAGGGACGAAAAAAACACAATGGAGTCAATGATAACCATGGAAAAAATCATGAACCGGGGCGATAAGCTTTCCCCCGACTATGCTCCCTCTCACTGCATAAGGCCCGACACCTTCACGGCAGAATTTGCCAAAATGTATGATCTATATATGTGCGACAAGGTCTGGAGCGATCGCCGCAGAGAACTGCAGGCCACACTGTGCACCGGCTTTGCGGGAATAAATGCCGTTGTCAGCTCTCTCATGGAGCAAAGCGGTCAGCTTTCTCTATGCGACGAGCTGATGGCGGACGGCATACGTTCACGTCTGAGACGGGCTGGAGTGGACGTAGGCGACATATACGTCACAGGCTCCGAAGAAAATACCGAGGTGCGCCTCAGGCTAAGGGAATGCGGAGGTCTGGGACAGTGTGAGACCATTGTCCCGAAAATCCTTGAGGAAGCCACAGGAATGAGATTTGCCAAAACCGGGCTCAAGGGCTGCGGAGCCTGCCGCTGCCACTATGTTGTTGCTCCGGATTTTGACATAGAGGCCGCCGCTGCCTCCGCGGTAAAGGAAAATCGCCGTATAAGCGGAGACTTTTCCACATGCTGTCTGTTAAACCGCTCCACCTTTGCCATGACGCTGTGTGATGGAATGGGTAGCGGTGAAGAAGCCGCCAAGGAAAGCCGATTGTGTGCTACACTGTTGATATCACTGTTAGAAGCTGGTATGACCGCCGAGGCCGCCATCAACCTGACCAACTCACTAATACTGGGAAGCGGCGTAGGCAGCTGCACAGCCATTGACCTTTGCATTGCGGAATTCGGAGGTACGGCAAAGCTGTACAAATGCGGCGGAGCCGCCACCTATATGCGAAAAGGTGACATTGCTGAGGTTCTTGCTCCGGGAGGACTGCCCATAGGATCCAGAGCGGACAGCGGTGCCGAGTGCTACGAAAGAAGCATGGATGATGAAAGCACCCTTGTTCTCATAAGCGATGGGGTAGCACTGTCCGGAGATGGTCGCAGCGCCTGGATCAAGGATCTGATTGAGCACGGAGGTCTTGCCACACCTCAGAAGCTTGCTTCGGAAATACTCAACCGTGCCCGAGACCGAAATGGCGGAGTTCCTCAGGACGACCTGACCGTTATCGCCGCAAGTATAAGGAGGAAACAAGCTTGAAAAGCAATGAGCGCAGGATAATAATTTTGAAGAATTTAAACTCGCCCAACTTTGACCAGGCGTTTTTTCTGCTCAAGGACGGAATTGAAGAAAACAGCAGCGCCGTATATGAGGCGGAAAGAATAATAGAAGAGTATATCTTTCCGTCCAACATTTCGCCGCCGCGAAAAAAAGTCCACTCAGCAAAACGGAGAGACCTGGATTTTCTCCCCTTCGCCATCACCGCTGCCATAGCGGTGCTGGCTGGGGCTGCGGCTATTGCGGTAAATATAATGTAAGCAAGCAGTATTCCCAATCGGCGGCTTTTGACTGCATAACATTTCCTGTAGAAGGTGAGTGAGGGTTCAATAAGGCGCATAGCGCCTTATTGAAGCACATACGAAAAATGGGCGGATAATAAAAAGCTGCAACGCCGGATATAACTAAACGAAAGATGTCCCCC
>CAYTWZ010000112.1:0-4782 GCA_964442035.1 uncultured Oscillospiraceae bacterium | reverse complement strand
GTGAACAACCTGCCTGTAACCTTTGCAGATTATAAATTCAATCCTGCAACGGTTGAAAGTATGTTCGCCAACTTTAGTTTCAATAACGCAAGACCCATCACAAAATCTATGGTTGCTTGGTGGGCTTTCCAGGATGACGCTCAAGAGCTTCTGTCTCTGGAAACTGTATTTGAAGTTGAACATATCTATGCCCGGAATAGATATGACAAGGAGAAGTCGCTTTCTGATGTCCGTAACTTGGAGTCCCTTGGGAATAAAGCCTTGCTCGAAAAACGCATCAACATCGGAGCCTCCGATTATCGTTTTGAAGATAAACAGAAGTATTATATCGGGTTTACAAAGCGCGGGCAAAAGAAAGAAGGCACCAAAATCCGTGAATTGGTTGAAATGGCTAACTCCATCACTGATTTTACTGAGGCAAGCATAGAGCAAAGATGTGAGCGCATCATGAGTGCGTTTATTCAGTATCTGCGCGAAAACGGTCTGACAGCCTGATTCACTTCTTTAGGATCACAAGCTTATGGAGGAGCAGCAATGAATTTCAAAAATCTAAACCTGATTTTTGAAATTCAGATTTTTGAGATTCAATAAGAGCTTTCAGCCCTTATTGAATATAATAGCAGGATACAGTACAGATAAATACGTCTCCTATGGATGTAGCAAATTATGCTGTATCCATAGGAGATTTTTCAATAAAGTGCGAAACACTGAATACCTTTGCCGATTTGTTAACAAGAATTTAACAAAAAATTTGATATACAATATTGACAAATAATGCTTAGTATGCTAAAATTAGTATGCTAAGTAAAATTAAAAAGAAGGAGGAATAAAATGGAACCGTTGGGAAAGCTTTTTACTGACGCGGCTCGATTTCATAGCCATGTAATTAACAGCGCTGTGGCCAAACTGGGCGTGGGGCGGATGATGCCCCACGTTTTGGGCTATATCTGCCATAATGACGGCTGTCTTCAGTCAGAGGTAAATAGGGTTTGTAATGTTTCGGCTGCTACAACTACTGTAATGCTTCAGTCTATGGAAAAAAACGGGCTTATTGTGCGGCGGACGGATGAGACGGACCTGAGATGTATGCGTATTTATATTACCGATACCGGACGTAAGGTTGAAAAGCTCGGCAGGGAAGCTGTGAACAGCGGTGACAAAGCATTTTTTGGCGTGCTGAGTGATGGAGAGCGAATTCAGCTTCACGCTATCCTCGCTAAGCTTAACGCGCCTTATGAGAAAGAGATGAATGAATTTGAATGAGAAAGGAAGAAAACAGGGATGAAGCGATTTGTGAAATACCTTAAGGGATGCTGGCTCGCAGTTATCCTCGCTCCAGTCATGATGATTCTTGAGGTTCTGTGTGACCTTATGCAACCGGATATTATGGCGGATATCGTGGATATCGGTATTAGGGGCGGGGCAGGAACCTCCTATATACTTCAGGAGGGCCTTAAGATGATGGGTATAGCTCTTATAGGCTTTGTGGGAGGTACGGGAAGTCTGTATTTTGCCACAAAGGCCAGCCAGCATTTTGGGTATAATTTGAGGAAGGATGTTTTCCATAAAATACAGGAATATTCCTTTGCCAATATCGATCACTTTTCCAGCGCATCGCTGGTCACAAGAACTACCAACGATGTAGTTACCATTATGATGGTTGTAGGTATGGCTCTTCGTATGCTTGTGCGAGCTCCAATGACATTTGCGGGAGGTATCGCGCATGCGATTGATATCAATGCTACGCTTGCTTTGGTACTCACCGTGGCGATACCGCTACTGCTTGTTACCATAATAATTGTGGTAAAAAAGACATTCCCGCTGTTCAGTCAGGTACAGTATAAGCTTGATCGGGTAAATGCTGTCATTCAGGAAAACCTTACAGGCATAAGGGTCGTAAAGGCCTTTGACCGGGCACAGCACGAGGACGACCGCTTTGGTGAAGCCAACAATGAATATGTACAGCTTTCCATAAAGGCCAACCAGATAATGTCCTTCATGATGCCTACAATTACTATGATTATGAACGTAACAGTAATTGCGGTGCTCTGGTTTGGTGCAAAGCTTGTAGGCGCCAATGAGATGCAAGTGGGAGAGGTAAGCGCGTTCATTCAGTACATAACCCGTATCCTCAGTTCACTTATGATGATGAGCATGATGCTTATGTCACTTTCACGCGCTCAGGCCAGCGCGACTCGTATCGGCGAGGTTTTGGATGAGAAGATAGATATCGTGTCTCCTGCCAATCCGAAGGCCGACACAGTCAAAGGCGGCAGCGTTGAATTTAAAAACGTGTCCTTCCGTTACCGGGGCGCCGGCGGAGAGCCTGCAGTGCAGAATATCAGCTTTAAAGCGGAGCCCGGGGAAACAGTAGCCATATTAGGTTCTACCGGCAGCGGTAAGTCTACCCTTGTTAACCTTATTCCCCGCCTGTATGACGTAACAGAGGGGCAGGTGCTTGTGGACGGCATAGACGTAAGGGATTACGATGTTGAGGGACTCCGCAAGGGCATAGGCATGGTGCTTCAGAATGTGATTTTGTTTACCGGCACAATAGCCGACAACCTCCGCTGGGGCAAGGACGACGCAAACGAGGATGAAATCCGTGAGGCGGCGCAGATGGCACAGGCAGAGGAATTTATAAGCAAAAACCCTGACGGCTATAACGCTGTGCTTGGTCAGGGAGGCGTAAACTTCTCCGGCGGACAGAAGCAGAGGCTTTCTATCGCGCGCGCCCTTATCAAAAAGCCAAAGATACTTATCCTTGACGATTCCACAAGCGCCGTTGACACAGCTACAGAGGCCAGAATACGCTCCTGCTTCAGCAATCAGCTGAAGGGCACCACCGTTATTATAATAGCTCAGCGTATTTCCAGCGCACGCAACGCCGACAAGATTCTGGTAATGGAAAACGGACGCATAGTTGATGTAGGAAATCACGACACCCTTATGCAGACCAGCAAGGTGTATCAGGAAATCTATTATTCTCAGCTTGAAAAGGAGGATGAGTAGTATGGGACCCAGAGGACCGAGACCCGGTGGACCGGAAGGGAACATGACCGAGGAAAAGGCCAAAAACTCAAAGGGCACTATTCTCCGGCTTATAAAATATATCAGTAAATTTAAGGTCAGCCTGTTTTTTGTCGTGCTGCTGGTGTGTATCAGCGCCGCGGCAAATCTGGGCGGCACATATCTGCTCCGCCCCATAATCAACCTTATCGGACAGATAGGCGGAGACACCACATTCGCAATGGTAGCACCCGATATTGTCAAAAATATATTGATGCTGCTGGCGCTTTATATTGTTGGGGCGATCGCCAACTGGGGACAGACATATATCCTTGCTTCCGTGTCCCAGAACACCGTCAAGGATATCCGAATGGATATGTTTTGCAAAATGGAACTCCTTCCACTCAGATTCTTTGACTCCCACACTCACGGCGAGCTTATGAGCCGTACCACCAATGATGTGGACACCATAAGCCAGACCCTGAGTACCAGCATAGCCCAAATATTTTCCAGCGTAATAACACTTGTGGGCACATTGGGACTTATGCTTGTGCTGAGCGTCCCCCTGACGATCGTAACATTGATCATAGTTCCTGTAATGCTTGGCCTGACAAAGCTGATTGGCGCGTATACTCGCCGCTACTACGGAGCGCAGCAGGCGTCTTTGGGCGAGATGAACGGTCACATCGAGGAAACTATCAGCGGTGAATATGCCGTAAAGGTGTTCTGCCGTGAAAAGCATGTGGAGGATCGGTTTGACGCCCTCAGTGAGGAATACTATCATAACGCCGTCAAGGCACAAACCGTTTCCGGCATTATGGCGCCCATGATGGGTATGTTCAACAACCTTAACTATGCCGTCACTGCGTTTGTAGGCGGACTTTTGGCGCTAAACGGATTTTTGGGCTTTGCGGCCATGGATATCGGCGCTGTTATAACATTCCTTAACTACAGCAACCAATTCTCCCGTCCTATAAACGAGCTTTCAAACATGTTCTCTCAGTTCCAGTCGGCTCTTGCCGGCGCGGAGCGCGTGTTTGAGATCATGGACACTCCCAATGAATACATCGGCGACGCGGAAAAGCCAAAGCTTGGTCATGTAAAGGGCGAGGTCGTACTTGACCACGTAAACTTTGGCTACACTCCCGACAGGCTTATCCTTAAGGATGTGTGCATTCATGCCAAGCCCGGCGAGACTATTGCCCTTGTAGGCCCCACCGGAGCCGGTAAAACCACCATAGTTAACCTCATCACCCGGTTTTACGATATAAACAGTGGTAAGATAACCGTTGACGGTATTGATATTTCCTCCGTGCAGAAAGACTCACTTCGTCAGAAGATAGCGATAGTTTTGCAGGACACCCATATGTTCAGTGAAAGTGTAAGGGAAAACATCCGTTACGGTAAGCTGGACGCCAACGACGAGGATATTGAGAGCGCTGCATATCTGGCCAACGCCGCTGAATTTATCGAACGTCTCCATGAAGGCTATGACACAATGCTGAATGACGATGCCTCCAATATCAGTCAGGGTCAGCGTCAGCTGCTGTCTATCGCAAGAGCTATGATAGCCGACCCGGAGATACTTATTTTGGATGAAGCTACCAGCTCGGTTGATACCCGTACCGAACTGAAAATACAGGAGGCCATGAAAAACCTGATGTATGGCCGTACAAGCTTTGTTATCGCTCACCGTCTTTCCACCATAAGGGATGCGGATAAGATACTTGTGCTTGTAGACGGACAAATCGTGGAGGAAGGCAACCATAAGGA
>CAYTWZ010000111.1:0-5017 GCA_964442035.1 uncultured Oscillospiraceae bacterium | reverse complement strand
TCTTCCCGTTTGGTTTTCTTCTTGCGGCAGCTGTACTCAATATCTGTAAATGTTTGCTGTTTCATAACCGGCCAAAAACCTTTGTTGGTTGCATTATATGCTATGTATTTACTATCATTGCGTTTTTTTCAAAGAAGAATCCACTTTTATTGAAAATTTTGCATTTAGAATAGCTGCTCACAGTCCTTTTATTTCGCCTCTTTTTGAAGTATAATTTAGAAAATAACAATTTGCCGTGGTGTTTTGGAAAATAGAGAATGCATTTTTTGCATTCACAGGATATGAGGATAAAGTTCTTTATGGAAATTGAATTGTTGCATTCTTTCATTGAGATATATGACTCTGGCAGTATTTCACAAGCAGCTAAAGATCTGTTTATCTCTCCATCGGCTATGAGCCGGCGTTTGCAGATTTTGGAAAACGAGTTAAAAATTGAGCTATTTCAAAGAAAAGGTGCTCTAATGGAGCCTACCGATGCGGCCAAGACGCTCTACAAGGAAGCCAATAAAATACTCCGTCAGCACGATCAGGCCATCATAAAAATGAATCAGTTTAAAAAGGGTCAGGGCGGCTATCTTCGAGTTGGAGTCATGCAAACTCTCAAGCAAGCTCCGACTGTGCAGGCTATCTCTCTGATGCGGCAGAAATATCCCGATGTGGAGCTATCCTTTGACTGCGATAAAAACAGCAATATTCCCTATTTTATGGCTAACCGAAAAATTGATGTGGGGATCACGGTGTTTGGCGAAATTCGCGGTCAGGAGGGATTTGCCTATGAGCTGCTGAGCCGCAATACGCTGGCGGTAATGATAGGCCGGAATCACCGGCTTTGGAATAAACGCCCGCTCTACGCGGAAGATCTGAACGGAGAAAAACTTTACTATATAGATGGTGCTACTGCACAGAGTGTCACGGCTGTTGCACAATATTACAAGGAACAGCAAGTGAATTTCTCAGAGTTGATCCCTTGTCGGTCTATTACGGAGCAGTTGTTATATCTGGCAAAGGGTGACGGTGTAGCACATGCCGGTATCGTCTCCAGCGAGGAGTATTTTTCTATGCTGAATTTGATCGATGTGGTTCCCGTTGAGAGAAGCTCGCTTGATCAGGGATATGTTGTGGCTTTGTACGATCAAGATAATGAGCTGGCAAAAAAATTTGTGGAATTTCTAAAGAGCACTTGGTAAACAAACACAATCATATGACCTGCGGTGTCGAAGTGGCGCCGCAGGTTTACTATGTATCAGTTTTTTGCACGGAATAGGCTCTTGGTGTTGCAAAGCGCGCATTCGACTTGCATGATGCCCAGTGGTATAATTTTTAATGAGGTAGGCGGTGGGGCATTCCCGCCGCGCAGAAAAATTATACTGAAAGGAAATGTTTTCTATGAGCAATGTAAACAAGTACGCACCGTTGCTTGAGCCGTTTAAAATCGGCAATGTAGAAATTCGGAACCGTTTCGTCATGGGCCCGATGGGCATGTCTTGGGAATCTGATTCCATGGGTGCCTACACGGACGAGGCAGCCGTTTTCTTTGCCGAGAGAGCCAAGGGCGGCTTTGGCGCTATCGTAACCGGTGTAAACCTGGTAGAGCAGACCGTCGATCCTCCCATGGGGCCTTTCTCTGTTCCTTTGGCAAATCCGAAACATTTTGTTGAGCAGTCGAGCAAGACAACGGCTGCTGTCGCCGAATACGGCACCAAGATGTTCCTGGAGCTGGGCTTTGGCGTTGGCCGCAACTATCCGACCTTTAAGGCTCCGTCCGCTCTGCCTGTCCACAATTTCCCCACCTTTATGAGCACACCGCTCACCCGGAAAGAGATCGCCATCAAGCGCGACGCTATCATCAAAACGGCTGTTCTCGGCAAGGAAGCCGGCTTTGCCGGTGTTGACCTCCATTCCCTGCACTGGGGCTATCTGCTGGATCAGTTCCTGCTCTCTATCACCAATCAGAGAAAGGATGAATACGGCGGAAGTCTGGAGAACCGTCTGCGCCTCGTGAGAGAGACCGTGGAAGGCATCCATAGAGAGTGCGGCGCAGATTATCCTGTTATTGTCGGTCTTGGCGTAAAGAGCTATATCAAGGGTCTTGATCAGCCCTCCCTCTTTGGCGAGGATGAGGCAGGCCGTACCGTGGAAGAATCCATCGAGATTGTCAAGCAGCTTGAGGAAATAGGCATTGCGGCCATCATGACCGACACCGGTATCTATGACTCCTTCTACTATGCCTGCCCGCCCAGCTACATGCCCAAGGGCCATGGTCTGGAGCTCTATAAGCCTGTGCGTGATGCAGTGAATATTCCGATTTTGGCTCGCTCCCGTATGGGCGACCCCGATATCGCCCTGAGCGCTCTGGAAAACGGACAGGCCGATGCCGTTGTGCTGTCCCGTCCCAGCTTGGCCGATCCTGAGTTCCCCAACAAGGTTGCGTCCGGAAAGGTCGAAAGCATCCGTCCTTGCATTGGCTGCAACATGGGTTGCATTGGTCGCTGCCTGGAGACCCAGCAGCATGAGTCCTGCGCCTCCAATCCCAAAGCCTGCTTTGAGGCATCTCATCCGGCCAAAACCAGCGCGGCACCGAAGAAGATCGCTATCGTCGGCGGCGGCGTGGCCGGTATGCAAGCGGCTGTCACGGCAGTGGAGTGCGGACATCAGCCGGAGATTTTTGAAAAATCCTCTGTTCTCGGTGGTGAACTGAATGCCGCCGGTGCTCACGAGTTCAAAGAGGATATCCATCGTCTGCGTGACTGGTTCATTCGTGAACTGGAGGAGAAGCAGGTTCCCGTCCATCTGAACACGGAGTTCACTTCGGCGCTCTATGAGGCTGGCAAATATGATGTGGTGCTTATGGCCACCGGTGCCTCTGCTGTTATGCCTGCCTCCATCCCCGGCATAGACAAAGCTATCTCCGCTGTTGAACTGCTTGAAACCGGCAAAGATCCCGGCGAGACCGTGGTCGTGGTCGGCGGTGGTATGGTCGGCTGCGAGACCGCGGTCGATCTGGCAAAGCAGGGTAAGAAGGTAGCCATCGTGGAGATGCTGCCCTCAATCCTTTCCTCTGAATTTGTTCCTCAGCAGCACAAGATGATGCTGCTTGATATGATTCAGGCATACGGCGTGGAAGTTTATGCAGACTATAAGCTGGCCGAAGTTACCGACGAGGGCGCCGTGGTTGAAGTTTCTAACAAGCTGTTTAAGCTCAATCCGAGAGGCGAGGTTATCTCTTCCCTTAAGGCCGGTGAGCGTCTGACCCTAAAGGCAGACAGCGTTGTGATCTCTGTCGGTCTTCGTCCCAATGAGACCATCACAGAAGAACTCACCGCGAAAGGTGCCAAGGTCATTGAGATCGGCAGCACGAAGCGCGCAGGCAACGTTATCGACGCGACACATGATGCGTTCGAGACGGTATATGCGCTGGACTAATTTAGAAAGGAGCCTAACATAATGAAAGCAAAAGCTGCTATTTGCCCGTCCCCGGATGTTATTCTCTTTGATGATGTGGAAGTCCGTGAACCGACTGGAACAGAAGTCCGTGTTAAGATCACGGCAGTGGGTATCTGCGGAACGGATATGACCGCCATCCATGGCGGCACCGGGATGTTCCCCCTGATTGCCGGTCATGAGGGTGCCGGTATTGTAGAGGCCGTTGGCCCCGATGTAACAAGAGTCAAGGTTGGCGACCGTGTAGGTATCACCTATGCCTCTTGCGGCCAGTGCAAATGGTGCAAAATGGGCAAGACCAGTCTGTGCGACACATACATGGGCAACTTCTTTGGCCCTGGTCGCCTGACCTATAAAAACCGGCCTATTCCCAACTGGTTTTCTCAGAACTCCTTTGCCAATGTTACGCTGACCAACGAGGCCAATGTGACCAGAGTTCCCGATGGGATCGATCCCGACACCGCCGGCCCCTTTGGTTGTGGCGTTATGACCGGCATCGGCAGTGTGATGGCCTGCAACCCGCAGCCGGGTGACACGGCAATTATCTTCGGCCTTGGAACTGTCGGTATGTCCGCTATGATGGGCGCAAAACTGGCCGGTTGCGAAAAGATCGTTGCCGTTGGCGGTACCCAGTGGAAGCTGGATCTGGCTAAAGAACTGGGCGCAACGCATATTGTCAACCGCAAGGAAGAGGAAGACCTCATTGCCGCTATCAAGAAGATTGCCCCTGAAGGAGGCAAGATCGTAGTTGAGGCCACCGGTCACAGTGAGATGTGCACGGCTGCAACCAAGGTTCTCGGTAAAATGGGTACGCTGTATTTTGCCGCGCTCTACCATGAGCCGTTCCCCTTCTTCCCGGATATGACCGTAAATGGCACCTACAAGCACGGTGGTATGGGCGAATGGGAGGCTGTCCCGAACATCGAGAAGCTGATGAAGATCTCTGCCGAAGGAAAGCTCCCTGTTGAGAAGCTCATCACCTATTATGACTTCAACGATATGGAGAAAGCCATTGATGACTTGACCCATCAGCGTTGCATCAAGGCCGTTCTGAAGGTAAGCGATTGATTTTAATTTTAGTGTATACCGATGGAAAAACTCAGTTGAAACTCCAGATGGCTATACATGAAATCAATGAAAAGACTTTATTTGTGTAAACCATAGCCGAAGCGCCCTGAGATGAAAATTTCAGGGCGCTTTGCATAGCATAGCAACAAGGAACTGTGCGGATGTAAAATTTCCACCTATCTACCCCCAATGTCAATATTTTATAGCGCAGTTGCGATCGAAATGTGTTTCACCATGAAACACATTTTATTTTAAGGAACCTCTGAATAATTCGACTTACTCTGGATTTAGGCTGCATCTGCGTATTTTTCTGCGCGGCTTTGACGGCTTAATCCCGCAGTTTCCGCGTTATTTGCCCCATACTTCGGGGAATTTCCCCTAAAAGGGCGCACTTTTCCCCATCAGGTTGTGGAAAACTTTCGTCCGGCGATCGCCAACACGTACAGATTGGCACAGGCAAACATGGCGTATAGCCGGTTCTCGTTTTTCTTCAAACCACGGTACGCCG
>CAYTWZ010000110.1:0-5121 GCA_964442035.1 uncultured Oscillospiraceae bacterium | reverse complement strand
CTATGAAAAAATATTATACTACATTAAGGAGGATTTTGTCAATACATCTTTCGTTTAATGAAGCGCTGATTAATTCTAAAATGCCTTGGTGAGGAAAAACAACCGTCAATCGGCGTTTTTAGCCGTAGGCGTGAATTATTCAGCGCTTCTTTAAAAACGCCGTGCTCAAAAAACAAGGTCTGCCGCGAAGTAAACAAGCGCAGATTCGAAAATCTACGCTTGTTGATATTTTTATTCTTCCTCGTCCATGCCATGCTCGTGGGCGTGAACGCAGCTGTGGCAGTTTTCGCCGCACTCATTGGAAACGGGTTTTTCTCCCCGGCGCTCATAATAGTTGTCAATAGCTGCCTTGATGGCGTCTTCAGCCAGCACACTGCAATGTATCTTTGTTGCGGGAAGTCCGTCCAAGGCCTCAATAACGGCCTTGTTGGAAAGCTCCAACGCCTCCTCGATAGTCTTGCCCTTGACAAGCTCCGTGGCCATGGAGCTTGTGGCGATAGCCGCTCCGCACCCAAAGGTCTTAAACTTGACGTCCTTTATGATATTGTCCTCGATCTTCATATACATCTTCATGATGTCGCCGCATTTGGGATTGCCTACGGTGCCTACCGCATTAGCGTCCTCAATTTCACCCACATTGCGGGGATTTGAAAAATGATCCATAACCTTTTCACTGTACATTATTGTTCAACTCCTTCAAAAAGTGGCGACATATCCCTGAGTCGCTTTACAATGGGAGGCAGCTCCTTAAGGAAAGCATCTACTTCCTCCATGGTATTCATATCGCTGAGGCTGACCCTCATTGAGCCGTGAGCTATTTCGTGTGGCAGACCTATTGCCAGCAGGACATGGGACGGATCCAAAGACCCGGATGTACAGGCGCTGCCGCTGGAAACCACAAATCCTTTCATGTCAAGGCTGAGGAGTAGCGACTCGCCCTCAATGTAGCGGAAACAGATGCTGACATTGTTGGGCAAACGCTTTGTACGGTGTCCGTTAAGGCGGACATAGGGTATTTCGGCAAGTATGGTATCAATGATCTTATCCCTCATAGCCGTGATCTTTGCGGTCTTTTGCTCCATATTGTTCACAGCCAGTTTAAGGGCGGCGGCAAGGCCTACCGCGCCGGGGACGTTTTCAGTACCGGCGCGCTTTCCGCTTTCCTGTGCGCCGCCGTGTATAAGGTTGTCAAGGCGAATGCCCTTTTTAACGTAGAGCACACCTATCCCTTTGGGGCCGTGGAACTTGTGTCCGGAAATGGACAGCATATCAATATTCATAGCCTGCACATCAATGGGGACAGCCCCCGCCGCCTGCACCGCGTCTGTGTGGAACACGATGTTTTTGCTTCTGCAGAGCGCGCCGATCTCGGTAATGGGGTTGATGGTGCCGATTTCGTTGTTGGCAAACATTACCGACACTAAGATAGTGTTTTCTTTAATGGCGGCCTCAATGTCCTCGGGATGAACCATGCCTTCGCTGTCCACAGGAACATATGTTACCTCAAAGCCGTTTTTTTCCAAAAACTCGCAGGTGTGAAGCACCGCATGATGCTCTACGGTAGTAGTAATAATGTGATTGCCCTTGGCCCTGTTTTTAAGAGCGTAGCCCTTAATAGCCCAGTTGTCGGACTCGCTGCCCCCGGCGGTAAAGTATATTTCCCTTTCACCGGCGTTAAGAGCTGCGGCCACAGTCTGGCGAGCCCAAGTAAGGGATGTCCGGGCATTTATACCCGGCGTTGTGTATGTTGAGGACGCGTTTCCGTAATTTTCGGTAAACATTGGAAGCATTGCGTCCAGAACCTCTTTTTTTACCTTTGTGGTTGCTGCATTGTCAAAATAAACCACAGTCAGACACCTTCTTTCATTCAATAAGGGCTGAAAGCCCGTCATTCAACGTTTCGGTGGGAGATTGAACTCCCACCGAAAAACGAAAGGGTCGCCCCCGCCTGTAGAGGGTGCCCTCTGCCGGTGGCAGCCTCTGCGAAGCAGAAGCCCCCGACCGAGTCGGCAGACGAGACCCGGGGGACATCTTTCGTTTAGTTATATTACAGCATAGCACTAAATTGCCGCAGATGCAATAGTAAAATTTGCTATTTAATAAAAAATTTCATACTCTTCATTGTGCAGCGCTGCGTTTATACCCTTGCGAAGCACCTCCTGCGCCCTATCCGCTATGGCGTCGATTTCCTTGGGAGTGACAAACATATTGGCGGCGGCAGGCTCCATAGCCTCATAGATCAGGGCGTAACGGTCACCGTCCTCCAATGACTGAAGCATTGTCAGCAACTCACCGGCGGCTGTATCTTTCATTGCGCCGATAACCATGCCAATGGCGTCATCAGCTACCGTGGCTGCGTCCGCCACCATGGGTACGCCCACTGCCAGCACCGGAATTCCCAAGGTTTCCTTGGAAAGCTCCTTGCGGCTGTTGCCTACCCCGCTACCGGGGCTGATGCCCGTATCTGTAAGTTGAATTGTGCGGCCTATGCGGGTCATGCTTCGGGAAGCCAGCGCATCCACCACTATGATAAGCGTTGGCTTGATCCGTTGAGCAATACCTGCCACGCTCTCCCCTGTCTCGATGCCGGTAGTCCCAAGTACTCCCGGGGCAACGGCGCTGACGCTCCGTGCGGAGCCAAATTCCTCGGGCATATATTCCTTAAGATGCCGGGTCACAAATATTTCCTTGGCGGTATTTACACCCACGCTGTCAGGGGTCATGCGGTCGTTACCCAGTCCCACCACCAGAACATTCGACGCGTCCTTGCCGTCCATCATAGCCTTAAGCTCCCCGGTCAGAGCGCGGACGGCCCTTTCCCGGTTATCCGCTTCCTCAAGATCGCCGGTCTCAAGTGTGACATAAACGCCCATGGGCTTACCCATCTTTTCGGCTCCCTGAGGGGAGGTTATCTCAACGGTGGTGACCTTGACGCCGCCCCTGTCACCGGTGCGGCTTTCTACTCCAAGCACTCCTTCACCGTGCATTTCCCGTGCCTCAACCGCAAGATCTGTTCTTCTCACAAACACTCTCCCTTTCATAACACTTTTTTACTAATGAAGTTCTGAATAATTCACGCCTACGCTTAAAACAACCCCTGACGGGGAGTTTCCACAGCTCGGTTAAAAAGCCAGAGATACAGCAAGTATTCATGCGCCTTTTGCCTTTCCGCGAAAAAAATTTCCTCGCCAATCAGCATTTTAAATTAATCAGCGCTTCCTTAGTTTTTCAAGGAGAAAAATATTTATGCCAGAGCTTGAAATTTTTATTCTCTTATGCTATAATTATACTAACATATAATTATCTTTTTGGCAAGAACGCACTTTAAAGTAATATACTATCCTTTTGGAAACTATGAAAGGGGAAATATTAATGAACATATGCTGTCAGTGTGAGGGCTACAACTGCCCTATTGAAGTCACAATAAGCCTCATCGGAGGAAAATACAAGGCCATAATCCTGTGGCATCTTATTAACAAGACTCTGCGCTTTAACCAACTGCAAAAGCTTATCCCTCAGGCTACGGCAAAAATGCTGACCCAGCAGTTGCGGGAGCTGGAACGGGATCGGCTTGTGGAGCGGAAGGTGTACCCCGTAGTGCCGCCCCGGACGGAGTATTCTCTTACTGAGCAAGGGAAAAGCCTTTCCCCGGTGCTTATAGACCTGTGCCATTGGGGTAAGGAATACCTTAACGGCGTGGACTGTGTTAAGGAAAATGCGTAGGATCCGTTTTACAAAGAGTTATTAAAAATATTGCGAAAGCCACTGAGTTGCCAAGCTTCAGCGGCTTTTTGTGTATAACTTAATTGATTTCATATAGACACAGGAAAAGAATTTATCCGTCCCGTTGAAAGACTTCCGGGCCGCATTATGCGGCCCGAAACGGTGAAAGCATTTTACTTGTATGCCTTCTTATATATTTCAAGGATTTCGGCCGGATTGGTCTCACGGGGATTGCCGCCGGTGCAGACATCATTGTACGCCGCTACGCTGAGGGCTTCAAGATCCTCTTCCTTTACGTTGATATCAACAAGCTTCTGGGGAATATTGATGGAAACGGACAGAGCCCGTACCGCGTCAATAGCTGCCTTTACGCCCTCATCGTCAGTCATGCTTTCGGTACCCCCTACGCCCATGGCCTTAGCTATGGCCTTGAACTTGGGTTTAGCGGGGCTTTCGGCGTTATATTCCATTACGTAGGGCAGAAGAAGAGCGTTTGCCACACCGTGAGGTGTATCGTAGAACGCGCCCAGAGGATGAGCCATAGAGTGAACTATGCCTAAGCCAACATTGGAAAATCCCATACCGGCAATGTACTGAGCCAGAGCCATGGTCTCACGAGCCTTGGCGTCGCCGTTTACGCTGTCATAAAGACTTTGGTGGATAAGCTCGATAGCCCTGAGCTCCACCATGTCGCTCATTTCCCATGCTCCCTTTGTGATATATCCCTCGATAGCGTGGGTCAGGGCATCCATACCTGTGGAGGCGCATAGACCCTTAGGCATACCCATCATAAGGTCGCTGTCCACAATAGCGCATACGGGAATATCGTGGGGGTCAACGCACACCATCTTTTTGCGGTTTGCCTCATCGGTGATAACATAGTTAATTGTCACCTCTGCCGCTGTACCGCTTGTGGTAGGAAGGGCAATTATGGGAACAGAAGGCCTCTTGGTGGGCGCTGTGCCTTCAAGTGACACCACATCCGCAAATTCGGGATTGTTTGTGATGATGCCAACACCCTTGGCCGTGTCCATAACGCTGCCGCCGCCTACTGCCACAATTGCGCCGGCACAGGCCGCCTTGTAGGCATAGACGCCGTCGGTAACGTTTTTGACTGTGGGGTTGGGCTTAATATCGCTGAACACCTCAAAATCAATGCTGCCCTCTTTAAGACAGTCCATGACCTTGGTCGCCACCTTGCATTCGATAAGTGTGTCATCGGTGACAAAAAGCACCTTTTCCACCCCTCTGGCCTTGAGCTCCGGCACAAGGTTTTCCCTTGCTCCCGCGCCGAAATAGCTGGTTTCGTTGAGTATAAATCTGTTTGCCATTTTTAATTTTCCTCCTTGTTTTTTATTGTGTTGTTCAATAAGGGCTGAAAGCCCGTCATGGGGCGTT
>CAYTWZ010000109.1:0-5123 GCA_964442035.1 uncultured Oscillospiraceae bacterium | reverse complement strand
CAAACTCAAAAATCGGCGGATTTTTGACCGGTAATGCAGTAATTGATGTGGGAAACCACATTCCGCCGGAGCAGATGTTCTCCCTTGGAACAATTCATCTGTCAACATCGCAAATCCATACTGTAAAGCCGTTGGAAACGGATTTTCCAAAAGGACGGCTGATAGCTGTGACCGGCGTGTCCGGCTCTGGAAAAACCACAATGATTTTGGAAAGTCTGATTCCCGCTCTGGAAGCGTCTATCAAAGGGGACAAGCTACCCGCTCACGTGAAAAGCGTCTCTGCCAACGGAATTGCGCAAGTCAAGCTTATTGACGCCACGCCCATAGGAATTAACGTGCGTTCCACTGTCGCGACTTACGCGGATGTGCATGACGAATTACGGAAGGCGTACGCGAGAACGCCCGACGCAAAGAAAAGAGGCTATAAGGCGGGGGATTTTTCCTATAACACGGGAAAACTGCGGTGTACGACATGTGACGGCACAGGTACTATAAATCTTGACGTGCAGTTTTTGCCGGACGTGGAAATTCCATGTCCGGATTGCGGGGGATCGCGTTATGGAAAGGACGCGAGTCTGATTCAGCGTATACCGAAAAAAGGCGGGCAGGCAAGTACGCTACCTGAGCTTATGGATATGAGCGTGGACGAAGCGCTTACAGTATGCACGGACATTCCGAGAGTAGAACGAAGGCTGCGAGTGTTGAGCGAGCTTGGCTTGGGGTATTTGACGTTGGGTGAACAAACACCGAGTCTTTCAGGCGGAGAGGCACAGCGGCTGAAGCTCGCCGGCGAGATTGGGAAAGGGCAGGCGGATACGGTATTTGTATTTGACGAGCCAACCATCGGTCTGCATCCACTGGATGTCAAAACGCTGCTGAATGTGTTTACGCGTCTGATTGAGAGCGGCGCGACGGTTATTGTGATTGAACACGATTTGGATGTAATCAAAAATGCCGATTATGTAATCGACATGGGGCCCGACGGCGGCGTTCACGGCGGGGAAATTGTAGCGGCTGGCACGCCCGAAGAAATCTGCGCATGTAAGCGCAGCAAAACCGGTGCCTATCTGGGACGGTATATTACAAATCAATAAATCGGGATTTGGAGTGTTATGAATGATTCAATAAGGGGTTTCCTCCCTTATTGAAAACAATTACATATACACACCGGAAAATCGGCGTATCACGATTATGTGATACGCCGATTTTTCGCGCCCTGTCTGACAGGCCGTTCAATAAGGGATGAAAGCCCGCCATAGGGCGTTTTCGGCGGGAGATTGCTCTCCCACCGAAAATCGAAGGGTCACCCGCTAACTATAGCTGGTGCCCTCTGCCGATGGCAGCCTCTGCGAAGCAGAAGCACTGACCGAGTCGGTAGATGAGCTCCGGGGAGATCTTTCGTTTAGTTATTTTTTACGCTTCTGCATCGCCCTTATACAGCAGTTTCAGCAGTATGGGCGTGGAAATGGACGATATCACTATCAGCAATATTACTGCTGTGAAATATGACGAATCAAGCAAACCTACCCCCATGCCCTTCTGAGCTACGATAAGGGCCACCTCGCCACGTGTCATCATTCCAACGCCGACCTTAAGGGCGTCCTTCCCCTTATAGCCGAACAGTCTTGAGGTAAGGCCGCAACCTATAATCTTTGTCACGAGAGCCGCCAATACAAACAGGATTGAAAAGATTAGTATCTTTGAATCGATGGAGGAAAGATTTGTCTTAAGGCCTATACTGGCAAAGAAAATGGGTCCAAAAAGCATATAGCTGCTGATATCCATTTTTTCCGCAATATACTTGCTGTCCCTGATGTTGCAGAGTATTATACCGGCCACATACGCTCCGGTAATGTCCGCTATGCCGAAAAAGTGCTCGGCCACATAGGAAAAGGCAAAGCAAAGGGCGAGACCCATTATGGGTATACGCCGGGTGTGCTCATACCGCTTGTCGAGGAATTTGAACAGATAATAAAATCCAAAGCCAAAGGCCGCGCAAAAGGCAAAGAACAGTACCGTGTTTACAATAACACTCATGGGGTTAGAGTCGGGGTTCTTAAAGCCTATGACAAAGGTCAGTACTATGATGCCGATAACGTCATCGATTATGGCAGCGCTGAGTATCAGCGTACCCACCCGGGTCTTAAGCTTTCCAAGCTCCATCAGTGCCTGCACCGTTATGGAAACAGAGGTGGCTGTCATGATCACACCGATGAATACGGCCTTGTAAAATTCCAGACTGCTAAAAGGAGCAAAGCCGTACATACAGCTGTAAAGGAGGTATCCGCCCACAAGAGGCACAAAAACTCCAGCGCAGGCCACAAGCAGTGCGGCGGGGCCGGTTTTAATCAGTTCCTTCAGATCGGTGTCAAGTCCGGCCTCAAACATCAGCAACATAACGCCGATTTCAGCCATATTGAGGATAAAATCACTCTGCTTCACCAGTCCAAGAACGCTGGGGCCGATGATAATGCCCGCAATGATCATTCCCACCACCTGTGGAGCCTTCAGCTTGCGTGCCAGCAATCCGAAAAACTTTGCTGCCACAATAATTATTGCCAGATCCTTAAAGATTTCGTATGACATACATCTTCACCCGCGTCAATATATTCTTCAACCACATATTTTAGCACAGAAGGATCGCCATTGCAACATTAAACTTGCACAAATTCACAGCAATATGAGAAAATTTGTAGATAAATTCTCTCCGGCCACTACCCTGTTGCGACATACAATACCACAAAAAAGCGGTATAATTATATCAGGTGATCTGATATGCCTGTTGTTTACATAGACGTCCTTTTCGGTATAAATCTGTTCATAAACTATATCATGCTCCGGGCGGCAGGGGCAATCTGCAAACGCCACCCTTCCCGTCTTCGTAGCCTTGGCGGGGCGGCTCTGGGAGCGTTATACGCAGCGGCAATGTTTTTCCCGGATCTAAGCCTGTTTTATTCGGCGGTGTTTAAGGCTTTGGCCTCCGGAATCATTGTGGCGGCGGCGTTCCCTGTTTACGGACTGGGTGAATTTTTTTGTCTGCTGGGTTGCTTTTACGGAGTGAACCTCCTGTTTGGCGGGATAGCCATGGGGATTTTCTTCTTTACGGAGCTTGGAGCAAATGTGGGTGCGATCTATTCCAACGGAATAATTTACATGGACATTCCGGCATGGGTGATGCTGGCAGGGGCGGCAGTGTTCTATGCGTTGCTCAGTCTCGGCGCTGCCTTGTCCCGTATCATTCGCCAACGGGGCATAAGGCATAAAATGGTGATCGAACTGAGCGGTCGGACGGCAGTGCTTACAGCCCTTGCGGATACGGGCAACATCCTTGTTGACCCTGTAAGCCACGCCCCGGTCATCGTAGCTGAACTGGACGCCCTAAAGGAGCTTTTTGACTACAGCCTTCGCCAAAGCCTCAGCTCAGATGACCTTCAGGCAGTGCTGGGTCTGATGGCGGAAAGGGGTGTACGGGCAAGGCTGATTCCGTTTTCCTCCGTCGGCAATAGCGGAGGCATGATGCTTGGCTTTGTACCGGACAGAGCGGCATTAAGGATTGGCGGAGGCCTGAGGCCGATGGACGGTTGCGTCATAGGAGTTTGTACAGGGACACTTTCGGCTGACAAGAGCTATGACGCACTGTACAATCCCAATTGAGTAATTTGATCCTCTGGCATAAAGAAAGGAATGCATTACATGAACCTGTTCAAAACGGTTTTCGCCCCATACATATACGGAAGCCTTAAGGAAATCAACTATATCGGTAGCAACGAATACCTTCCCCCGCCTCTTTCCCCGGAGGAAGAGGCTCGATGTACGGCTAATATCCGCGATCCCGTCTGCCGCAACACCCTTATCGAAAGGAACCTGAGATTGGTAGTGTATATCGCAAGGCGCTTTGATAACACAGGCATATGTCCGGACGATTTGATATCCATTGGTACCATAGGTCTGATCAAGGCCATAAACACCTTCAAGGCAGACAAAAACATCAAGCTTGCCACATATGCCAGCCGCTGTATTGAGAACGAAATACTGATGTACCTCCGGAAGAACAACAACAGTAAGATCATGGTATCCTTTGATGAACCCCTTAATGTGGACTGGGACGGCAATGAGCTGCTATTGGGAGATGTCTTGGGCTCTGACGCTGACAGCGTTGACAAGCACATTGAGGACGAGGTGGATTACCAGTTGCTTCACCAAGCCATGAATAAGCTGAGCCGACGGGAAAAACAGATTGTAGAGCTACGCTACGGTCTTGGAGGGCGGCGAGAGCTTACACAAAAGGAGGTGGCTGACCTCCTTGGAATAAGCCAGAGCTATATTTCCCGTCTGGAGAAAAAGATCATTGCCCGTCTGCGGAAAGACATAGCCAAATATATGTAACAAAACGCCTTAAAAATCTTTGCAGCAATGTGAGTACATAAAAATGAACTGTTTTACAGCTTATTCAGACTGCTGACAAAGTCAATGTCAGCAGTCATTTTTTACAAAAATACTTTAAAAATCACGAGAAATATGGTATAACTAAAATCATAGAAAATCGCGTGAAATGGGGCTTTAAGATGCTTTTAAGAGGAATAACTATGCAAAGAAAATTTGAGACAGTTTACATAGAAGATTTGGTACCGGAAGACCACATCTTAAGGAAAATAGATAAATATATAGATTTTTCATTCATAAATGATATATGCATGCCGTATTACTGCGAAAACAACGGCAGACCTGCAATAGAGCCGGAAGTTATGTTTAAAATGTTGTTCATTGGCTACCTGTTCGGAATAAGAAGCGAAAGGCGTCTTGTTGAAGAGGTTAAGGTAAACATAGCGTACAGATGGTTTTTGGGCTACGGCATAGAAGACAAAATACCTGACGCCAGTGTAATATGGCAAAACAGATTACGCAGATTTAACGGAACGGACATTCCAATGCAAATATTTGAAAACATCTTAAAGCAGGCAATAGCTCATAAACTTGTTGATGGAAAAATTCTATACACTGACAGTACTCACTTAGAGGAATGTTTAAGTGAGAAGCAGAAGACGAAAAGCCATAGCCGTCATGTTTAGGAAGATTACAAAGATGAGGTGTATGCTTTCACACATACCGACGAGGGTAAGGAA
>CAYTWZ010000108.1:0-5407 GCA_964442035.1 uncultured Oscillospiraceae bacterium | reverse complement strand
TTTTCTCCCACGTCAGTGACAGATTCGGGAATATGTATGCTGCCAAGGCTGCGGCAGCCCTCAAAGGCGTAATTGCCTATGGATTCAAGCCCCTCAGGAAGCTTGATATCAGTGATGCCGATGCAGCCCCTGAACGCGCCGCTTCCTATATGCGTAACGCCCTCCGGCACAACAAATACGCCCTCGTAGCCGATAGGGCAGCAGATAAGCCTGTGCATATCCTCCGCGTAAACCGCGCCGTCAACGCTGACAAAGTTTTTGTTGTCCCGGTCCACCTCGATGCTCTTAAGGTTCTTAGCCAGAGCAAAGGGACACGAGCCGATTTTTTTGACCTTTTCGGGAATGGTGAATTCCGTGAGGCTGTCACACTCGCAGAAGCTCCAGCCCCCTATTTTGCGGAGACTTTCGGGCAGGACAACACACTTAAGGTTGGGGCACTGACGGAAAGCATTGTCTTCAATGGCCTTGATACCCTCGCCCAAGGCTACAAAACGAAGCGTCGAGCAGCCGTGGAAGCACCAAGCGGGAACTGCCGGCACTGTACCGGGTATGGCTATATTCTCTAAGGAGGTGCAGTTTTCAAAGGCTCCCTGGCCCAGATACTGAAGATGATGTGGCAGCTCCATTCCTTTCAAAAATGCGCAACCCATAAACGCGAATTCCCCTATATAGCGCACAGCCTTTGGTATCTTAATGGATTTAAGGCTACGGCAGCCCTCAAAGCATAGTACGCCGATTCTTGTAAGGCTGTAGGGGAGAGTGACCTTGGTAAGCTGTGAACAGCCCCTGAACGCGTCATCTCCCAGTTCTTTTACACCGTCGGGGATGATGACCTCGCCCATTACGTCCTCAGGTACTTTGTAAATCACGGTTCGATCCTCATTGTATTCAAAATTTATTGTTTCTTCTAATATCATTGCGCATCCTCCTTCTTTACCGGCTGACTGAATTTATTTGGATTGTATATATTCGTGTATGGCCTTGGCGGCATTTTTTCCGGCGCCCATAGCCAAAATCACGGTGGCAGCGCCTGTTACCGCGTCGCCGCCGGCGTATACCCCTTCACGGGAGGTAAGGCCGTCGTCGCCGTTTGTGATTATGCAGCCGTGCCTGTTGGCCTCAAGACCGGGGGTGGTGCTTCTGATAAGGGGGTTGGGGCTGGTGCCGATGGCCATGATTACCGTGTCCGCCTCAAGCTCAAATTCGCTGCCGGGAATTTCCACAGGACGGCGGCGGCCGCCGGCGTCAGGCTCGCCCAACTCCATCTGTATGCAGCGTATGCCCCTGACGTTGTTGTTTTCGTCACCCAATATTTCAACAGGATTGTTGAGGGTCTTGAAGATGATGCCCTCCTCCCGCGCGTGCTCGACCTCTTCCTTACGGGCGGGAAGCTCTGTCATGCTACGGCGGTATACGATGTATACGTTTTCCGCACCCAGACGCATTGCGCTACGGGCTGCGTCCATGGCCACGTTTCCGCCGCCTACGACGGCGACGTTCCTGCTCTTTTTGATAGGCGTTTTGCTGTCCGGCTTATACGCCTTCATCAGGTTTACACGGGTAAGGTACTCGTTGGCGCTGTAAACACCCTTGAGGCTTTCGCCGGGAATGTTCATAAATCGCGGAAGGCCCGCTCCGCTTCCGATGTATACGGCTTCGTTGCCCATTTCAAACAGCTCGTCAACGGTTAGCACCTTGCCGATGACCATGTTGGTCTCTATATCAACGCCTATAGCCTTAAGATTGTCGATCTCCTTCTGCACTATGCTCTTTGGCAGACGGAATTCGGGAATTCCGTATACCAGTACCCCTCCGGCAGTGTGAAGAGCCTCGTAAACTGTCACCTTGTAGCCCAACTTTGCCAGATCTCCCGCTGCCGTAAGGCCGCTGGGACCCGCGCCGATGACGGCTACCTTGTGCCCGTTGGGGGTCGGCATTTTGGGAGCCTCGGCGGAATGCTCCCTGTGGTAGTCCGCTACAAACCGTTCAAGCCGTCCGATGCCTACGCTTTCGCCCTTGATGCCCCGTACGCACTTGCCCTCGCACTGGTTTTCCTGAGGGCATACCCTTCCGCACACGGCGGGAAGGGCGCTACTGCGGCTGATTATCTCAAAGGCGCCTTCGATATCATCATTGGCCACCCGCTCAATAAAGGCGGGGATGTCAATTGCTACAGGGCAGGCGCTTACACAGGGCTTGTTTTTGCAATTAAGACATCGGCGCGCTTCATTGACCGCCATTTCCCTTGTGTAGCCCGTAGCTACCTCGTCAAAGTTCCTTGCCCGTATTTTGGGATCCTGTGAGGGCATGGGACATTTTGTATTGCTCATATTACGTTCAGCCATTTTTATTTGACCTCCTTGTTAAGAAGCCTACAGCCGGCTTCCCTTGCGTGACCTTCAAAGTCCCTGTACATGCTGCTTCGGCTCATAGCCTCGTCAAAGTCCACAAGATGGCCGTCAAAGTCAGGCCCGTCCACGCAGGCAAATTTGGTTTGACCGCCTACCGTAAGACGGCAACCGCCGCACATCCCCGTGCCGTCTATCATAATTGGATTCATGGAAACAACGGTTTTAACTCCGTATTTTTTGGTGACGGCGCACACGAATTTCATCATGATGAGGGGGCCAATGGCGATTACCTGATCGTACTCATTGCCCTCGTTGATAAGCTTTTCAAGGGCGGCGGTAACAAGCCCCTTTTCCCCATAGCTTCCGTCGTCGGTCATGATAACAAGCTTGTCGCTCACGCTGTTAAATTCATCCTCAAGTATAAGCAGATCCTTGCTCCTGAAGCCCACTATGGAATGCACCTCGCACCCTAAGGCGTGCAGCTTCTTGGCAATGGGGTATGCAATGGCGCAGCCTACGCCGCCCCCTACCACGCAAACCCTTTTAAGCCCTTCCACGTGGCTGGCTACACCCAAGGGCCCCACAAAATCATGGATGCAGTCCCCCTCGTTAAGGGTGTTTAGTTCCATTGTGGCTCCGCCCACTATCTGAAAAATAATAGTGACAGTGCCCTTTTCCCTGTCGTAGTCCGCTATTGTCAAGGGAACTCTTTCACCGTCCTCGGTGGCCCGGAATATGATAAATTGTCCCGGTTCGGCCTTTTTGGCAATCAAAGGCGCGTCCACGACCATTTTTGTTACTGTCGGGTTAAGAGCCTTTTTTTCAAGTATTTTAAACATATCCTCCTACTTCCTTTCGAAAAATTAAATTCAATAAGGGCTGAAAGCCTGTCATGTGACGTTTCAGTGGGATGTCTTCCACTTTTTCGTTTAGATATATCGAAAAACACAAAATATACAACAAGTGAAAGCAAGCGATTTTTGTATCATTGATTATTTATTATAACACTCCTTAGCTTTGCTGTCAATGGTTTTTATGTCATGATCAGTCATATATGATCAAAAAACATATGAAAAACCGCCATATTTTGACGCCTTTACAGCTGAAAGAGGAAGCCCGCAAAGCTTCCGACGTAAAAAAATAGAGCTTGATTTATTTATATGTATATGGTAAAATTATTACAGCACAAAGAGGAAGAGGGCCTTACAAAAATGAAATGCAACCTTATTCCACAGGATTACCTTAACTCAATACTGGAGGTCACTCCCGAATATATGGCGTCTCACGGGCTCAAGGGAATAATTCTTGATATTGATAACACCCTGATAGGCCACAATGTTCCACTTCCCGATCCCGACGTGATGGAGCTGCTGGATAAGCACCGGCAAAACGGCATAAAATTGTGTGTCGTGTCCAACAATCGCCGTCAGCGAGTCAGCGCCTTCTGTGAAAAAATAGGTGTAAAGGACTTTGTGTGGGACGCCCTTAAGCCCGCGGCCAAGGGCTACGCAAAGGCTGCGGAGATAATGGGTCTCAGTCCCCAAGAGACCGCCGCCGTGGGAGATCAGATATATACAGATGTGTGGGGCGCCCGTCGGGCGGGGTGCTACGCGGTTTTGCTCCGGCCCATACACAAGGGGGGCGAGGGAGTTTTTATCGCCATTAAGCGTCTGCTTGAAAAGCCGGTGCTTTTGTATTTAACAATGAAAGGTATGATCAGATGAATATTACTGCCAAAACACTGCCTTTGGGAGTTATAGGTCACCCCATAGCCCATTCCATATCTCCCGAGATACACAATTTTATCATAGACTGTCTGGAGCTTAACTATTTTTACTGCGGGTATCATGTTCTCCCCGAAGACCTCTCCGACGCATTGAAGGGGGCAGCCGCTCTTGGCATACGGGGCCTTAACGTTACCGTCCCTCATAAGGAGGAGACATTGCGGCTGTGCCATGAGCTTGATCCCTATGCTCAAAAGATAGGTGCGGTGAACACTGTAGTAAACGAAAGCGGCAAACTAAAGGGCTACAATACCGACGCTCCGGGCTTTATGGCCAATCTGAGGCGTAGCGGAGTTTCCCCTGAGGGGAAAAGAGCTTCCGTTCTTGGCGCGGGGGGAGCGGCCAAGGGCGTAGCCGCAGCCCTTCTTGAAAACGGTGCTTCCGAGCTGAGGATAGTCAACCGCACCCGGGAGCGAGCCGAAAAAATGGCCTCTGAGCTGCAAAGGTATTACGGCCCCAAGGTGTACGCCTCGGACTGCGTTGACGGCTCTCAACTGCTTGTCAACGCAACCTCCGTGGGTATGAAGTCAATACAGACTCCCTTTGACAGCTTTGACGTGCTTGACCCCGGATGTGTAGTCTGCGATGTTGTGTACTGCCCCCGGGAAACAGAGTTCCTGCGTCTGGCGGGAGAAAAGGGCTTTAAGACGGTGGGCGGCATAGGTATGCTCATATATCAGGCTGTTATCGCCTTTGAGCTTTTTACCGATGAAAAGGTCAGTGACAATATTGTGGAAAAGCTGTTCCGTCGTCTTGAAATGAAGCGCAGCATAATACTGACGGGATTTATGGGCTGCGGAAAAAGCGCCATAGGCCGTGAGCTTGCGCAGATGAGCGGTTCCCAGCTGATAGACTGTGACGATTACATCATGGCCTCTCAGGGCAAGACCATCCCGGAAATATTTGCCCAAGTTGGCGAGCAGGGCTTCCGGGATATTGAAAGCCGCTGTATCGATGAGCTGAGTGCCCGAAAAGGGGTCATAATCTCCCTTGGGGGCGGAGCGGTGCTGCGTCCTCGGAACATCGATGCTCTCCGCCAAAACGGGCGTGTATTTCGGATCAAGGCCTGTGCGGACAAAATCATGCGCAATACCGCCGGAGATACCAACCGCCCTCTTTTAAGCGGCAAGTCCCGTCAGGAGGTAGAGGCCATGCTTGAATACAGGGAGCCCTACTATCGGAACTGTGACTATACAATTGACGTAAGCGATATGTACCCAAATCAGTCCGCAAAAAGGATACTGGATATTATGATGGAAGAGTGCTGAGGAA
>CAYTWZ010000107.1:0-5493 GCA_964442035.1 uncultured Oscillospiraceae bacterium | reverse complement strand
CAGGCAGAACACATTTTGAAACCAAAAAAGTTCGTACCTGTGCGTAATGGTGGAGTAGAGGGGAGTTGAACCCCTGTCCGAAAACATATCCACCCAGGCATCTCCGAGCGCAGTCAACATTTTAACATTCCCTCTGCCGGGCGGCTATTGACGGCCTTCCGGGTTCAGTAGCTTCATTTGTCATGTACGGCGCAAAGCTTGACCGTATCACGTTCACCGCTAAGTGACGCCCTTATCCGAGCCGCGGTGATCCCGGGAAGGACGGCTGCCTTTATTTAGGCAGCGAGTGCTACTCTATTATTGTTAGCGTTTAATTTTAATTTGGGTTTATTACGCAGTACCCGCTGCGGCTCGCTTCCCAAGCTTCAACGTCCCCGTCGAAGCCGTTACTACCCCATATAGGATTATTTTATCATAAAAAAACTAAAAAATCAACCCCTCTTTTTTGTAAATAAATGACGTAACAGCATAGCTCCGACTCCTATGGCCAGATAAGCGGCGGCATATTGGCCGAAGGCCGGGTCCGCAAAATCAAATAATATCCACATTGACACGGCAAAAATCCCGGCAGGTAGGAGTGAAGCCCAAAACCGACTTTTAAGGTTGCGCCCGGCATTTACGCCCACTGCAATGGAAAGCATGGGAGCAATCAGATAAAACAAAACAAAGCATACGGCAAGTCCGTTGTCTCCATCCAAAAGCTTAATGGCGGCCAGCGGGATTACAAACAGCAATGCCGCACATATAAGGAAAACCTTGAAGAAATATTTTAAACCACTTGAAACGTCGGAATGTTTAATTGACATCATCTGTTCCTCGCTTTCATTGCCCGCTCAATTTCCCGCTTGGCGTCCCGACTGGCAATGTCATCCCGCTTATCGTAAAGCTTTTTGCCTCGGGCTACAGCAATGGTCATTTTTACAAGGGAACCCTTAAGGTATACATTCAGCGGCACCAGCGTAACGCCTTTTTGCTTTACCTTGCCGAAAAGCCGCAGTATCTCGGCCTTATGCAGGAGCAAACGGCGCTGACGCAAAGGATCCTTGTTAAAAATATTCCCTTTTTCATAAGGAGAAATATGCATACCGTGAACAAACATCTGTCCGTTGTCGATTTCGCAATAGCTTTCCTTCAGGTTGACTTTACCTTGACGGACAGATTTGACCTCGGTGCCGAAAAGCTCAATTCCGGCCTCTATTTTTTCGTCTATGAAAAACTCGTGATACGCGCTTTTGTTTTGAGCCAGAATTTTTATGTTCTCGTTTTCTGACATTGGTTTTTTCCTCCTTGACATTAAACTTTCGGGGCTGAATGCCCTTGACCACAAATTCAACCTTGCGGCTTTCACTGCTTGCAGCTACAAGGGTAACATCGATCTGGTCTCCTATCCTGTACTGGCGGCGAGTATGCTCACCTATCAAGGTGAGACTGTCTTCATCAAAAATATAGTAATCGTCCGCCAAGGAATTTATGCTTACAAGCCCCTCTACCGTGTTTGGCAACGAAACAAAAAAACCAAAATTCGTTACGCCTGAGATCACGGCCTCAAAATCCTGACCGATAAACTGCTCCATATACTGCGCCTTTTTCATGTCCAGCACATCTCTTTCGCAATGCTCGGCTGCCATTTCCCGTTCGCTGCTGCTCTCCGCGGTTTGGGCATTTGTGCGTCCTATGGCTCGCAGAGTGTCGCTGTCCGCTTCAATAGCGGCTTTGATCGCACGGTGACATACAAGATCCGGATAGCGGCGTATGGGCGAGGTAAAATGGCAGTAATTCTCGAGGCCAAGGCCGTAATGTCCGGTGTTTTTGGGACTGTATTTAGCTTTTGCCATGCTCCTTAGGGTCATAGCGCTGATAATTCTTCCCTCCGGCATATTGGCGGATTTTTCGACCATAGATTGCAGATCCAGCTTTGGGCTTAGGCCAAAACCGGCCGCAAACCTGCGTAATGCGGAAATTTTCTCCTCGTCAGGCAGGTCATGAATGCGGTAAATCGCAGAATAGCTGTTTTTCCAAAGAAATTCCGCAACCGTCATATTGGCGCATATCATAAACTGTTCGATAAGCTCGGTGGCGCCGTTAGTTTCCCGGAGTTTAATATCAATGGCACGTCCGCTACTGTCAAGCACAGCCTTTGCTTCAGGCACATTCAGTTCAATATAGCCTCTTTCACGTGACAGCGCTTTAAGTTTAAGGCTTAACTCATACATATCCTTAAGCATTGGTAAAATATCGGCATACTGTTGCTCAAGGAAATCGCCTTCACCGCACAGCAACTTCCACACATTGCTATATGTCATCCTGTGGGCAGAACGGATAATTGATTTGCGGAACCGGCTGTTTTTGACTTCCCCGTTTTCGTCCATGTCCATAATTACCGACAGCGTAAGACGATCAACGCCCTCGTTAAGGGAGCATATACCGTTGCTTAGACGCTGGGGAAGCATGGGAATTACTCTGTCTACCAGATAAACGCTGGTTCCCCGTGCTAAAGCTTCCTTGTCAATAGGTGACATGGGAAGTACATAGTTACTTACATCTGCAATATGGACTCCAAGCCGGTAGCCCTCTTTTGTTTTTTCCAGCGAGACCGCATCGTCCAGATCCTTGGAGTCATCACCGTCAATAGTAATGATGAGTGTGTCCCTCAGGTCAAGCCGCCCTTCAATATCCGCAGGCGAAATCTGCTCCGGAATTTTTTCGGCGGCGCTAAGAACCTTTTTGGGAAATTCGGTTTCAAAACCATGATCCTTTATTATAGACAAAACGTCAATACCAAAGTCGTTCGGATATCCCAAAACCTCAACAATACGTCCGTTAAGACTGCCGCCGCGTGGATAATCCGTTATACGAACCACGACCTTCTGACCGTCAGAGGCTTTGGAACAATCTGTAACAAAAACCTCTCGGGGAAGCTTTTCGTTGTCCGGCACAACTATCCCAAGGCCTGAATACAGCTTAAGTGTGCCCACAATATCCTGATTGCCCCGCCTGAGCACGGAGTGCACCATCCATTTATCCTTTGATGTCCTTCGCACGGGAGCTTTTTTGGCCAAAACTGTATCGCCGTTTATAGCACCGGCAAAGTCATCTTCGCTGACATACAGATCTTCTCCCTCTCCGTCGCTCCTTACGACAAAGCCAAAGCCCTTGGGGTTGACACGGAGTATGCCCTTGACCATGCCTGCCTGCTTGGCGGAAAACAGCTTGCCATTGCGGCTCTCAATTATTATTCCGTCCTCAATAAGCTCGTCTATTTCCTTAAAGAAGCGCTTCTCGCTTTTCTCGGTGATGTTCATAGCTTCTTTAAATGCCTGACGGGTTTGCGGAGTATAATCGGAAGACTGTACAATTGTATTGATTTTTTCTTTTCTTGTCATAAATTATCCCTTAAAAATATATCGTTAAAAATTGTAGAAACAGAGCATAACGAAATCAAGATGTCCCTCGCCGACATAAGACGGAGGACATCTTGGTTTCTCGACGAGGATCAAATCCCCGCCGAAAACTGTGTGTAACGGGGGCTTGCCAATTATGAAAAACAGGCACTCGCAAACGGTGAGTGCCTGACAATCTTTCTACTTAAAGATAAGCGAAAGAACAATTGAAAGAACAAAGAACAGAACAGCAAACACGCTTGTAAGCTTTTCCATAAAGCCTTCCATTGTGTGAGCCTTGTTTTTCCCGAAGAAAGTTTCGGAAGAACCTCCCATAATAGCGGCATCCCTGGGGTCCTTGCCTTCCTGAAGCAAAACAATCACCGTAAGCACAACTGCAATTATGATGTAAACCAAAGTAGCAGCCAGTTTCATTTTTATCACACCTCCGTTTAGTACTCGAACACTATTCTTTGTTATTCTACCACAATCATATTTTAAATGCAAGTGTTTTTTGTTTTTTTTTAAAAATTTTTAAAAAAACATAAAAATCACTTGATTTATTTTTTCTCTTGTGCTATACTGTTAAAGTAAACGCCGATGTGATGGAATTGGTAGACGTAGTGGACTCAAAATCCACCGGTAGCGATACCGTGCCGGTTCGAGTCCGGCCATCGGCACCAAGCATTAAAAGCGGACGGCGTCAGGTCGTCCGCTTTATTTTACGGACGGTGTATTATTATGAAACGCACCAAAGATAGCTATAGGCTGATAAAACTGACAAAAACTAATCTAATCCTACTTGCCCTGTGTATGATATTGCTGGCATCGGCTCTTGTTCTTATTATATCCGAGATTTCATCGGATAATACTCCAGGGCAGGTTCAAACTCCTGTATCTGTTGAACCAGAGCCTGTGACAATAGAGATAGCCGCTGTGGGAGACAACCTTATGCATATGCCGATCATTAACAGCTGCCGAGGCGATTACGGTTATAATTTTGATGGTATATACCAGCATATTGTACCTTATCTTGAGGGTATGGATATCAAGGCTATTAATCAGGAGACCGTATTTATAAACGACCCTTCCCGCTATAGCGGATACCCATCCTTTGGAGGCCCCACCGCAGTAGGGGACAGCGTAGTCCGGGCAGGCTTCAATGTTATTCAGCAGGCGTCCAATCACTCCTATGACAAGGGCCAGGACGGATTGAGGGACACTGTCGCTTACTGGAAAAGTCAGGCCGTAACACTTTTAGGAGTAAACGAAACCCCTGAAGAAGCTGAACGTGTAGATAAGTTTACCAAGGATGGCTTTACTGTAGCAATGATGAACTATACCTACGGGCTTAACGGCTATGTTCTGCCTTCAGGAAAGGAACATCTCGTCAACGTTTTGGACGAGGATGCCCGGCCGCAAATTGCCGCGCAGATTGCTAAGGCAAAGGCCGAAAGCGATATGCTGATCATGTTTGTTCATTGGGGGACGGAGTACGATACCTCGCCTGACAGTTACCAGAAGGACTGGCTGAAGTTTTTTAACGAAAACGGAGTTGACGTCATAATCGGCTCTCATCCTCATGTTATACAGCCTGCAGAGGAGTATGTGGGTGAAAACGGTTTTAAAACGGTAGTGTTTTACTCACTTGGCAACTTTGTCTCAAACCAAAGTTCCATTGTCAAGGAGCTTGGGGGCATGGCGAGGATCACGCTTATAAAGGACAAGGACGGTGCCCGGGTAGACAGCTTTTCCCTTGAGCCTTGCTTCACTCATGTGTCTGGAGGACAATATACAGTGTATATGCTTGAGGACTACACGGATGAGCTTGCCCGCACTCATTCAAAATACGGGGGCAGTCTCAGCGTCGCAAGAATACGAGAAACCTTTGATGAGATTGTTGGCACTAAAGAGGAAATAAGGGGAAGCGCTGATTAATTCTAAAATGCTGATTGGCGAAGAAATCTTTCTCGCGACAAGGCAAAAAGCGTACGAATACTTGCTGCATTATGAAATTTTTAATATAGCAAGGAAACGAAACAAGTTGCGCCTACGACCCCTGCGGCCGACTTAAAGCCGTGACCGTCAACACCGATGAAACCACCCAATACGG
>CAYTWZ010000106.1:0-5557 GCA_964442035.1 uncultured Oscillospiraceae bacterium | reverse complement strand
AAAGTAAAATAGTGGAGGAAATATTGTATGAAAAAAATAAATTTTGCGTTTTTAATTTTTGCGGCACTGATAACCGTTTCGGCATTTGCCGCGGAGCCAACAGAGGTATATGTTGACATGAAAAATCGACTGTACCAGTATGGCGGACTTCCTTCCGGCGATGAGGTGGTTCTGACGCAAAGCGGGGATTTGTCCGGGGCATATGAGGCGTTGTATTTCGGCATAAAAAACCTTGCAGAATGGGTTGATGTAAGTGCATACAGCATCACACCCGATGAGCTTAATACGGTTTTCGGACAAATAGTCAACAACAATCCGGAATTTTTTTATCTTGAATCTCATTATATGTATACACAAAATAACTTTACAGGTATGGCCGGCAGCATTTCACTGTTTTATAATTGCGAAAAAACGGAAATACCGGAAAGAATACGGCTTGTAGAGGCGGAGGCCGAAAAGCTGGTCGCTCAGGTAAACGCCGACACAACGGATTACGAACGGATACTGCTGGTAAATGAGTATCTGTGTCTTAATTATGAGTATGATCACAGCAGTGATCCCGTATATGATATGTACAATTTGTTTACTCGGAAAAAGGGCGTTTGTCAGGCATATGCACTGGCATCCACGTACCTTCTCCGTAGACTTGGCGTAAAATGCTCTACTATCCCCAGTGATACCATGGGACACGCATGGAACATGGTAATGGTCAATTCTGAGTGGTACCATCTGGATGTAACATGGAACGATACCGGGTACGGGTTTGATATCCCCGGTATGTGCGGGCATGATTATTTCCTTAAAAGCGACAGCTATATGAACAGTCACTCCCATTACGGCTGGAGCTTTGACTATCCGGCGGACAGCGTTGCTTTTGATTACAGCTTCCTTAACGACTACAGCACGGCTCTTGCATTCCATAACGGGATTTGGTACGGATCTAAAAACGGCAGAATCAGTGTTATTGACCCATTCACCGGCGAGACTCAGCCGTTATATTCGCCGGATTTGTCAGACGCGCCCCTTGGGTGGCAGTTTAACAACTCGTATTCCTTCAATATCGGAGCTTATAAGGAATATATAATCTGCAATACCCATGACGGCCTCTATGCTATGGATACAGAAAGCAAGAGCACAAGGAAAATATATTCGCTTGACAGTGCGGGCTGCATTTACGGTATGGCGGTGAACGGTGATAAGGCCGTACTGTGGGTGGGGGATAAATACGTAAATGAGAAAAACAGCAAAATTCCCGTTGATCTTGAAGCCCTTCTTGTTCCAAAGAAATTTGCAATAACAGGTATTGACGTTTGTGAGGAACAGCTTACGGTGAGCTTTACGGCGGATGAGTCTTACGAGGGTGAGCCGCGTATATACGCGGCAGGCTATGACACTGAGGGAGAAATTGTATTTGTGTGCCGGCTTGATCTTGCAAATATCAGCGTTCATGTGCCGCCTTCCGCTGTATACAAGGCCTTTATCTGGGATGGGGAAACGCCGCTGTGCAAGTGTGCGGTACTGGACACGACACAGTATATATAACTAAACGAAAGATGTCCCCCGGGTCTGTCTACCGACTCGGTCGGTGCTTCCGCTTCGCAGAGGCTGCCACCGGCAGAGGGCACCCTCCGCCGGTGGCGGGCGACCCTTTCGTTTTTCGGCGGGAGATCGATCTCCCACCGAAAACGCCTCATGACGGGCTTTCAGTCCTTATTGAATATTGTTTCGCCCGTCTGTATCAGCTCTTACAAGCTGACGCAGACGGGCGCCGAAGCTTAAACCTGTGCAAAAATGCTCAGAAAAAATCACAAAAATTATGAAATTTTTTTAATGTTTTTCCCTTAAAGCTCTTGACATTAATAGAAAAAATTGATATAATACACAAATGGTGCAAGGACTTGCACACACTAAAATCGGAGGTGAAATCATGCCAACATTTAACCAGCTTGTCAGAAAGGGCAGAGAGGTAAGCACTTCTAAGTCTAAGGCTCCCGCTCTTCAGAAGGGTCTTAATTCCCTTAAGAAGGCTCCCACTGACCAAAGCGCTCCCCAGAAGAGAGGCGTTTGCACCGCAGTTAAAACTTCCACGCCTAAGAAGCCTAACTCTGCGCTTCGTAAGATCGCGAGGGTTCGTCTTTCCAACGGTATTGAGGTTACCAGCTACATTCCCGGTGTAGGTCACAACCTTCAGGAGCACAGCGTTGTTCTTATCCGCGGCGGAAGAGTTAAGGATCTGCCCGGTGTAAGATACCACATTATCCGTGGTACACTGGATGCGGCAGGCGTTGCAAAGAGAATGCAGAGCCGCAGCAAGTACGGCGCAAAGAGACCCAAGAAGTAAGGCGGTAAGGCCTGCTTCACAAAATCGTTTTTTTTGAATTTTCCTCCGCAGAAGGCGGAAAAGAATAGTGCGACTGCGGATTTATATATTTTGTTGTTGCACTGACGGCCCAATGTGGCCGAGTACCTGTGAATTCATCAAATTTTAATGAAGGAGGGAAGACAAGTGCCAAGAAGAGGTTTTGTTCCCAAACGTGATGTATTACCAGATCCCGTATACAACGATAAGGTAGTTACACGCCTTATCAACAACATTATGCTTGACGGCAAGAAGGGCGTTGCTCAGAAGATTGTCTATGACGCTTTCGATATTATTAAGGAGAAGACAGGCAAGGATCCCCTTGATGTTTTCCGTGCCGCTATGGACAACATTATGCCCGTGCTTGAGGTCAAGGCAAGACGTGTGGGCGGCGCTACCTATCAGGTTCCTATGGAGGTGCGTCCCGAGCGTCGTCAGACTCTGGGCCTTCGCTGGCTTACGACCTACAGCCGTAGCAGAAGCGAGAGAACAATGTGCGAGCGTCTTGCGGGTGAGATCATGGACGCCACTAACAGTCTGGGCGGAGCAGTTAAGAAGCGTGAGGAGACCCACAGAATGGCTGAGGCCAACAAGGCTTTCGCTCATTACCGCTGGTAGTCTTTGCCTGACTGCATAAAATCAGAAATTTTATTCATTATATTTATTATCCGAAGGAAGGAGGATAATCATGCCAAGAGAATACAGCTTGGAAAAAACACGTAATATCGGCATCATGGCTCATATTGACGCCGGTAAGACAACAACGACCGAAAGAATTCTTTACTATACAGGCATCAACCACAAGATAGGCGAGACACATGAAGGCTCCGCTACTATGGATTACATGGCTCAGGAGCAGGAGCGTGGTATCACTATCACATCCGCTGCTACAACTGCATTTTGGAAAAAGCACAGGATAAATATCATTGACACTCCCGGACACGTTGACTTCACAGTTGAGGTTCAGCGTTCCCTCCGTGTCCTTGACGGTAGCGTTACGGTATTGTGCGCTAAGGGCGGCGTTGAACCCCAGTCCGAGACTGTTTGGCGTCAGGCGGACAAGTATCATGTACCCCGCATGGCTTATGTAAACAAGATGGACATCATGGGCGCCGATTTCTTTAATGTCGTTAAGATGATGAAGGATCGCCTCAAATGCAATGCTGTTCCCATTCAGCTTCCTATAGGGGCTGAGGATACCTTTAAGGGTATTGTTGACTTGGTTGAGATGAAGGCTTATGTCTATTACGATGACCTTGGAAAGGATATCCGTTGTGAGGAAATTCCCGAGGACATGCGTGAACTGGCTGAGCAGTATCATGCCGACATGGTAGAGCATGTGGCCGAGATGGATGAGGAGCTTATGATGAAGTACCTCGATGGCGAGGAGCTTACCATTGACGAGATCAAGAGCTGCATCCGGAAGAGTACTATCGCCAATGAAATGGTTCCCGTGACATGCGGAACATCCTACCGTAATAAGGGCGTTCAGAAGCTACTTGACGCTATAGTTGACTATATGCCGTCGCCTCTTGACGTTCCCCACATCAAAGGCATCAACCCTGACACAGAGGAAGAAGAGGAGCGTCCGTCCAGCGATGACGAGCCCTTTGCGGCGCTTGCCTTCAAAATCATTACCGACCCGTTCGTTGGTAAATTGGCTTTCTTTAGAGTATATTCCGGTACAGTAGAAACCGGCTCCTATGTTCTCAACAGTTCTAAGGGCAACAAGGAGCGTATGGGCCGTATCCTCCAGATGCACGCTGACAAGCGTAAGGATCTGGAAAAGGTATACAGCGGTGACATTGCCGCAGCTGTTGGTCTTAAAAACACCGGCACAGGTGATACACTCTGTGACGAGAAGCACCCCATTATACTTGAGAAGATGGAGTTCCCCGATCCCGTTATCAGCGTAGCCATTGAGCCCAAGACCAAAGCCGGTCAGGAAAAGATGGGCATAGCCCTTTCAAAGCTGGCCGAGGAGGATCCCACATTCAAGACCTACACAGATCAGGAAACAGGCCAGACTATTATCTCAGGTATGGGCGAGCTTCACCTGGAAATTATTGTTGACCGTCTGCTTCGTGAGTTCAAGGTGGAGGCGAATGTCGGTAAGCCTCAGGTATCCTATCGTGAGACTATCCAGAAGTCCGTTAAGATCGAGCATAAGTATGCCCGTCAGAGCGGTGGTAAGGGTCAGTACGGTCATGTATTTATCGAAATTGAGCCCCTTGAACCGGGTAAGGGCTACGAATTTGTCAACAAGATCGTGGGCGGCGCTATTCCTAAGGAATATATTCCCGCTGTTGACGCAGGTATTCAAGGCGCTATGCAGTCTGGTGTGCTTGCGGGATACAACGTTGTTGACGTTCGCGTAACACTGTTTGACGGCTCCTACCACGAGGTTGACTCCTCCGAAATGGCGTTCAAGATTGCCGGCTCAATGGCGTTCAAGGAAGGCTGCAAGAAGGCCGATCCCGTGCTTAAGGAACCCATAACCAAGGTTGATGTAACTGTACCTGAGGAGTATATGGGCGATGTAATAGGTGACCTTTCCTCTCGTCGCGGACGTATACTTGGTATGGACGATATCAATGGCACCAAGCAAATAAGCGCTTATGTTCCCCTCAGCGAAATGTTTGGCTACGCCACAGATTTGCGCAGCAAGACACAGGGTCGCGGCGCTTACACTATGACTCCTGACCATTATGAGGTCGTTCCCAAGAACATTATGGACGATATTATCAGTGCCAGAACCAAGAAAGACTAATCATTACAGGGCATCTTCAGTATAATTTTCAATAATTATTGTAAAAAAGTATTGATTTTTATCAGGTTTTATTTTATAATATAATTATCAAAAATAATATCATTAAAGGAGGTAATTTACAATGGCTAAGGAAAAATTTTCAAGGACTAAGCCACACGTAAACATTGGTACAATTGGTCACGTTGACCACGGCAAAACAACTCTTACCGCTGCAATCACTAAGGTTCTCGGCATGAAGGGTCAGGCTAAATACACAGCATACGATCAGATCGATAAGGCTCCTGAGGAGAAGGCACGTGGAATCACGATATCCACCGCTCACGTTGAGTATGAAACAGACAACCGTCATTACGCTCACGTTGACTGCCCCGGCCATGCTGACTACGTTAAGAACATGATCACCGGTGCTGCTCAGATGGACGGCGCTA
>CAYTWZ010000105.1:0-5579 GCA_964442035.1 uncultured Oscillospiraceae bacterium | reverse complement strand
GCGCCCTTATACGTAACAGAACAGCAGATAAACGAGTTTCTTCTCCAACATAAGGCATGGATTGAAAAAAGCATGCAAAAGACTCGACAGCTTAAGGATAAGCTTGCTGATATTCCGGCCCTTTCAATGGATGAGATTCGGGATCTGGCGGACAAGGCTTTAAATATCATACCGGAGCGGGTCAGATACTACGCTCCAAAGGTAGGAGTGACATACGGACGCATTACTATCCGCAACCAACGCTCCAGATGGGGAAGCTGCTCCTCTAATGGCAATCTCAACTTTAACTGCCTTCTGATGCTTACCCCGCCGGAAGTCATTGACAGCGTGGTCGTCCATGAACTGTGCCACCGGAAGGAAATGAACCACTCAGACAGATTTTATGCTGAGGTACTGCGGGTTTTCCCTGAATATTGGAAATGGAACAGGTGGCTTAAGGACAATGGCGGAATACTAATGCTTCGGATGACAAAATAAGCTACTTTCCCGCTACTATGAATGTATAATGGGATTGCTCAATTTTGCGCCTTTGCTTTGGCTAATACCTTGTTCACAATAAATCTGCTAAAAAATCCGCACATTATACCTAACGCGGCGCCGGCTAATACGTCGGTTGGAAAGTGTACATAAAGATATATTCTGCTTAACCCAATGAAAGCCGCAATTATATATGCGGCCACTCCAAGCTTTTTGTTATAAAAATACAACGCCGACGCGGAGGAAAAAGCCGTTACCGAATGCCCCGATGGGAATGAATATTCCCCCATTGGCGGAGAGATAAGCAGTGTGTCAGCCGCAAGTATTCCCTGAGGTAGATTAAAGGGTCTCGGACGCATAACAATATTTTTCAGTAACAGCGACCCTGCTATTTGCCCCAAAATCATGGACACAGCTATAGTAAACCCGTAATGGCGAGAGCCCTTTTTGAGCATGAGTATCAGTGCGGGCAATATGCCAAGTATGGCAGTACTGCCGATATAGGTAATAATTATCATCAGTACGTCAAGGGAGGGGGATCTTATTCCCTGAATAAAATTCAAAATTCCGTACTCAACATCATTTATCATAGCTTTTCTCCAAAGCACAGGCGGGGATTGCCGCCATAGTCTTTTTTTATAATTACATTCTTAAAGCCGCTGTCCTTAAGCAGTCCGCTTACGGCTTCCCCCTGATCATAGCCTATTTCAAAGGCAAGACACCCGCCGTCGTTAAGCGCCGCATAGGCTTTAGGCGTAATAGCCCGATAAAAATCCAGTCCGTCAGTCCCTCCGTCAAGAGCGAATATCGGCTCGGTTTTTGCAACATCAAGGCTTTTTACCGTGTCTGTGGGAATATAAGGCGGATTTGACACTATAACGTCCCAACCGCAGCCATAGCTGTCATTAAGAACATCTTTTTTGATCACCTTGCACCTCTCTGTCAATCCGTGAAGCCGGACATTTTCATTTGTTGCGTCCAGCGCTCCCGGAGAAATATCCACCAAGGTGACATGCGCACCTTTGATATAATGAGCCAGGCTCAACCCAATGCAGCCGCTGCCGCAGCAAAGATCCAGAATTGCCGGAGAAGCGCCCTTCAGCCTTTCCATAAGATATTCCACCACAGTTTCGGTATCGGGGCGAGGAATGAGACAGTCCCTGTTAAGCTTGAAGCTCAACCCCATAAACTCTTTTTCACCTATAATATATGCTACCGGTTCTCCGGCTATCCTGCGTTGGAGCAGTTTTTCAAATTTGTTGATTTCGTCGGGGGTCAGATCCCGGAACACCGGCCTCCCGCCGTTATTAACCGCATACGAAAGAAGCACCCGAGCGTCAAGCACGGGTGTTTCCGAATTTGTAAGCCGCTTTGCGGCCTGATGGATCACCATTTGTCGTCCTCTTTGTTGCCGGTAAGTACGGCCTTCATGGATTCGATGGCTACCTCCAGCTGAGAATCGTCAGGCTCCTGAGTGGTTATCAGCTGAAGCCACATCCCGGGCTTGGATATAATGGATACCAGCTTGTTCTGGCTTCGTCCGGCCCAGCGTATTACCTCGTAGGATATTCCCGCTACAACAGGTAGCAAAGCAAGCCTCAGAACAATTCGCATAAGCATTGTGTCCCATGATATGAAGGAAAACAGTATTATACTGATTATCATTACAAATACAAGGAAGCTTGTTCCGCACCGTGGGTGCAGACGCTTCATTTTCCGGGCGTTTTCCACTGTCAGAGGGAGTCCCGCTTCATAGCAGAATATGGTTTTGTGCTCCGCACCGTGATACTGGAACACGCGCTTGATCTCATCCATTCTGGAAACGAGCAAAATATAACACAAAAATATGCCGATACGTATCAGTCCTTCTATCAGCGTAAGCAGGACGTTGTTGTCTGTCAGCCTTTTCAGAAGCCCTGTCACAAGATTTGGCAGTATGAAGAAAAGGCCAATTGACATTATTAAGGAAAGCACAACCGAAAAATATATTACGTAATCCTTCATCTTGTCTCCGAGCTTTTCCGTAAGCCACTTGTCAAACTTGGACTCTTCCTGCGGATTGTCATCCTCAATGTCAAAAAACTCCGCGCTCCACATCAAAGCCCTCATGCTGCATATTATTGAATCAAAAAATGAAAACACACCTCGTACGATAGGTATCTTGTTCACATGGTATTTTGTCACAAGGCTGCTGACAGGTCTTTTGTCAACTATAATTTCGCCGTCGGGCTTGCGTACCGCCGAAGCAATATCCTTTGGTCCACGCATCATTACCCCCTCCATAATGGCGCTGCCGCCGATGGAGGTAATGTGTTGCTGGTTTTTTTCTTTCATGTAATCATTCCTCTCTTTGTATATCATAACACAACAGCGAAAAATTTGCAAGAACTTTGTTGCATATTAATAAAAAGTTCACCAAAAGCTTGTTTTTGAATATATTGGTTAGGGGAGAGGTGATGGCAGTGCGGCTTTTTACAGCAGAGCCTGAACCGGAGCGAAAACGTAAAATGCCGTTTTGGAAACGAGTGTTTGTCTTTTTCATAATGGTTCTTTTTGCTGCCTTGCTGTTGGCATCGGTCATGTTTTTTCGCGCCTTACCACGTATGAAGAAAATTATCGCCAACGCTGCCCGTAACAAGGCCAGCTCGGAAATCGATGAGGCAATCCTCAGCTATATGGAAACCAACGAGATCACCTATGGTAAGCTTATCCAAGCCACCTTTGATCAAAACGGGGCTATCACCTCCGTCACTGCTGACACTGCCAAAGTTGACGCCATCATTGCCCGCATGGATGACGAAATAGGCAGTGAACTGGAGGAAAAACTTATGGAAACCTCCATACCTCTGTATGTGCTGATGGGGACGGATGTGTTTTTCAGCGGCGGCCCGAGGATAAAGGTGCATTTTTTCCCGCTCAATATCGTCAACGTGAATACGCGCCACGAATTTACCTCTCAGGGTATTAATCAGACTCTTCACACCGTCTATCTTGACATTTCGGTAGATATTGAGGTACTGCTGCCGATAAAAAACAGCATTGAGACTGTGGACACTACTATACTTTTGGGTCAGACGCTTATTGTGGGCGGCGTTCCGGAAACCTACGTCCGGCATAATTGACGCGGATAATTTAGTTGAGTGTATGCCGCTACGCTTGCAATGGCGTTCGGAGGCTGGCCGGTAATATAAATATGTAGGATTTTTTGGAAAAAGCTCTTGCAAAATCTGGCCGGGTGCTGTATAATAGGCTTTAATGAACTCAACAAGAAAGGACTGCAAACCAATGGCAGAAGAAAATAACAATCTTAAGAACAATAATGCGGCTGAGCCTGATATGAAGCAGCTGCTTAAAGTCCGCCGTGAGAAGCTCCGGCAGCTTCAGGACGAAAACGCGGATCCATTTGAGATAACAAAATATGACCGTACTCACACATCAAAAGATATCTGTGACGGCTATACAACCGAGGAAAGAGATGTCACCACCCGGGAGGGAGAGAAGCATGTAACAGCAAAGATATCGCCCCTTGACGGTCAGGTAGTCCGCATCGCGGGTCGTCTTATGTCAAAAAGAGGCATGGGCAAGGTCAGCTTCGGCCATGTTGCCGATATCGGCGGTCAGATCCAGATATTTGTCAAAAAGGACATACTTGGTGAGGATGATTATAACCGGTTTAAAAAGCTTGACATAGGTGATATTATCGGTGTAGAGGGAGAGGTGTTTACTACTCAGACCGGCGAAATATCCATCAGAGCCAGCAGAGTAACGCTCCTTTCCAAATCATTGCTTCCCCTTCCCGAAAAGTTCCACGGCCTCAGCGACCCGGATCTTCGCTACCGTCAGAGGTATTTGGATCTTATTATGAACGCCGATGTTAAGGAAACCTTTATCCGCCGCTCAAAGATAGTGAGCGCTATCCGCAATTACCTTGACAGTCGCGGATATCTTGAGGTAGAAACTCCCATACTTAACACCATTGCCGGCGGAGCGGCGGCTCGCCCTTTTATTACTCATCACAACACACTTGATATGGATATGTACCTCCGCATAGCCACTGAGCTTAACCTTAAGCGCCTTATTGTCGGCGGAATGGAAAAGGTATACGAGATGGGCCGTCAGTTCCGTAACGAAGGCATGGATATTAAGCACAATCCGGAGTTTACCACCATTGAAATATATGAGGCCTTTACCGACTACTACGGGATGATGGATCTTACCGAAAACCTGTTCCGGTACTGTGCTGAAGCTGCCTGCGGCTCCACTGTAGTAAATTATCAGGGCACGGATATAGATTTGGGTCATTTTGATCGCCTTACTATGATTGACGCTGTCAAGAAGTATTCCGGTGTAGACTTCAACGAGATCAAGACCGACGCCGAGGCCATAGCTGTGGCCAAGGAAAAGGGCGTAGAGGTGGACAAGACCAAGGAGACCCGGGGTAACATTATTGCCCTGTTCTTTGACCAGTTTGTGGAGGAAAATCTTGTTCAGCCTACCTTTATAATGGACTACCCGGTAGAGATTTCTCCCCTTGCTAAGCGTAAGCCTGATAAGCCGGAGCTGACCGAGCGCTTTGAGGTGTTTATTACCGGCCGCGAGTTCGGCAATGCCTTCAGTGAACTCAATGATCCCATTGACCAGAAGGCCCGCTTTGAAAGTCAGGTCGCTCTCCGTGCCAAGGGTGATGATGAGACAGAGATGATGGACGAAGACTTTATCAAAGCGCTTGAATACGGTATGCCTCCTACAGGCGGATTGGGAATTGGCGTTGACCGTCTGGTAATGCTTCTCACCGACAGCTATTCCATAAGGGACGTTTTGTTGTTCCCCACGATGAAGCCTTTAAGCGACTAATATACAAGATATAATGTTGCATGAGCTGCATTTGCACAATATATTGTGTACTTTTGGAAGAATCGAAAATTTTCTACCACAAATTTACCACATCTGTTGCTGCCTTGACGATTCTTCGCCCTGCCCTCGCTGATAATCTTTTTTTACTCTATGTTTGGCATAGGCACCCATTGCAAGGGCACCCGCCAAATCAATCATGGTATTTAGCGGCTCCGGACACTTGGATGCAGAATACTTCTTTTTCTTTT
>CAYTWZ010000104.1:0-5806 GCA_964442035.1 uncultured Oscillospiraceae bacterium | reverse complement strand
TGATTTTTATTGGCAAGTTATTATTGACAACTTTTCACATGTGTGATATAATTTATCTAATGGGACAGCTTGTCCCTGACAAAGAAAGGATGTGTCCTATTGATGATAAAAGTAAGCCTTAAGGGCGATGTAAGAGAATACGAGCCCGGAGTAAAGCTTATTGACATTGCCAGGTCGATAAGTGAAGGTCTGGCCAGGAACACCTACTGTGCCCTTGTGGACGGCAAAATGACCGACCTGAGGACTTCGGTGACTACCGACTGCACAGTGGAATTCTGCAATTTTGACACTGATGAGGGACGCCGCACCTTCCGCCACACTGCCAGCCACATTATGGCTCAGGCCGTAAAGCGGCTTTATCCCGATATAAAGCTGGCCATAGGACCCGCTATTGACAACGGATTTTACTATGACTTTGACTCAGACGGTGCGCTGACGCTGGAGGATCTGCCCAAAATCGAGGCTGAGATGAAAAAAATCGTGAAGGAAAACCTTCCTTTGGAGTATTTTGAGCTTCCCCGCAGCGAAGCTATTGCTTTTATGACGGGAAAGAACGAGCCGTACAAGGTCGAGCTTATCAATGACCTCCCTGAGGACGCTGTTATTTCATTTTATAAGCAGGGTGACTTTACGGATCTGTGCGCCGGGCCTCACCTTATGACTACCGGCGCTGTAAAGGCTTTCAAGCTTACCGGCACCGCGGGAGCTTATTGGAGGGGCAGTGAAAAAAACAAGATGCTGACCCGTATTTACGCAACCGCCTTCCCCAAGGCAAGTGAGCTGGATGCATATCTTGCGGCTGTAGAGGAAGCGAAAAAGCGTGACCATCGGAAATTAGGCAAGGAACTTGATCTGTTTACCTTTATGGATGAGGGGCCGGGCTTTCCCTTCTTCCTCCCCAAGGGAATGGTACTGCGCAACACTCTTCTCGACTATTGGAGAGAGGTACACAAAAAATACGGCTACGTTGAAATATCCACCCCCATTATCCTTAATCAGGAGCTTTGGCACCGCAGCGGGCACTGGGATCATTACAAAGATAATATGTATACTACCGTCATTGACGATCAGGACTATGCCATAAAGCCTATGAACTGTCCCGGCGGAATGCTGGTTTACAAGAGCAAGCCCCGGTCCTACCGTGATCTTCCCCTGAGAATGGCGGAGCTGGGTCTGGTTCACCGCCACGAGAAGTCCGGTGCCCTCCACGGATTGTTTCGGGTGCGCTGTTTCACCCAGGACGACGCCCATATTTTCATGACATGGGATCAGATGGAAGCAGAAATACAAAACGTTGTAAGGCTGTTTGATGAGGTATACTCCGTATTCGGCCTTTCCTACCAGATCGAAGTTTCCACAATGCCGGAGGATCATATAGGTGATGAGGAAACATGGAATTTTGCTACGGAAACACTAAAAAGCGCAATTTCCGGTATGGGCAAGGAATATGTTATCAATGAAGGTGACGGCGCTTTTTACGGCCCCAAACTCGACTTTCATCTTGCAGACTCCCTTGGACGTACATGGCAGTGCGGCACCATTCAGCTGGATATGCAGATGCCTGAGCGCTTTGAGCTTGAATATATGGGTGCTGACGGTGTTAAGCACCGCCCCGTAATGATACACAGGGTCGTTTTGGGCTCTATCGAAAGATTTATCGGTGTAATCACCGAGCATTACGCCGGGGCCTTCCCCACATGGCTCAATCCCGTACAGGTTAAGCTTATGCCAATAGCTGACCGTCACATTGATTATGTGCGTCAGGTTAGGGATATTCTTGAGGCAAAGGGCGTCCGTACCGAGGTTGACGAGCGCAACGAAAAAATCGGCTTCAAGATCCGTGAGGCTCAGCTGGAGAAGATTCCATATATGATTATCGCCGGCGATAAGGATATTGAAAACAACGTGATCAGCGTCCGCAACCGCAAGGACGGCGACCTTGGCTCTATGAGTGTTGAAGCTTTTGCGGAAAAAATACTTGAAGAAATCGCGTCAAAAGCATGAGTCGCTGACTTTTCACCTGACTCATGTAAAAATATAAAATCGAAAAGGAGTTTTGAAAATGGATAAGGAACTTGTTCTCACCAAAATCACCGATGTAGGTGTTGTTGCGGTAGTGCGCGCTGAGAGCGGCGAAAAAGCCAAAAGAATAGCTGACGCGTGCATGGAAGGTGGCATTCCCGCTATTGAGCTTACGTTTACAGTACCCTTTGCGCACAAGGTTATTGAAGATCTTGCAAAGGAATATTCCGACGGTTCTATGATACTTGGCGCAGGTACCGTTATGGACAGTGAAACCGCGCGTATCGCTATACTCAGCGGCGCACAGTATATCGTAAGCCCATACTTTGATCCCGAAACAGTACGTCTGTGCAACCGTTACCGCGTACCGGCAATGCCCGGCGCAATGACTATCAAAGAAGTTGTTTCCGCTATGGAAGCGGGTGCGGACGTGGTTAAGGTATTCCCCGGGGAAGCCTTTGGACCCAAGATACTTAAGGCCATCAAGGGACCTGTTCCTCAGGCAAAGCTTATGCCTACCGGCGGCGTTGACGTAAACAATGTTGGCGAATGGATCAAGGCCGGTGCCTGCGCTATCGGAGTTGGCGGAGCCCTTACCGGCGGCGCGAAGACAGGCGACTATGCCGCGATCACTGCTACAGCTAAGGAATTTGTACGCAAGGTAAAAGAAGCAAGAGGTAAGTAAGTTAAATATTACCACAAAAGCCCCATTGTATTTCAATAGGGGCTTTTGTAAAAAGATTGTCAAAAAAGGAGTTTGATGGCCATGAAAAATTTTGTAATAACCATTGCCAGAGGCTTTGGCAGCGGAGGGAAGCAGATAGGTGTACGGCTGTCAAAGAAACTGGGTATACCATGCTATGACAGTCAGATACTCACAATGGCCTCGGATGACAGCGGCATAAACCGGGAGTTGTTTGCAGAGGTGGACGAAAAGCTCCGGGGCAGTTACATAACCAAGCGGCTGATGGGTCTGCCATCGGAATACATAATCCAGCCATCGGAGAAAAACTTTGTTTCGGATACTAATTTGTACAATTATCAGGCTAAAATCATCCGGGAGCTTGCCAATAGCGAAAGCTGTATCATTGTGGGAAAATGCGCCGACCACATACTCCGGGATTACGACAATGTAGTAAGCGTGTTTGTAGGCGCTCCTGCTCAGGAGTGCGTCAAAACAGTGGAGGCAAAAATGGGAGTTTCCCCCGAGGAAGCGGCGCGGCTTATTTCTAAGACCGACAAATACCGCAGCGACTACTACAAATACTATTCCGGCGGCAAGCAGTGGAACGATCCGATCAATTATGATATTTTTCTTAACAGTAGCAGCATCAGCTGGGATGACTGCGTAAACGTTATAATTGAATACGCAAAGATCAAGCTGGGTGCAGATATATTTGAAAAGAACCAATAAAATTTAATATCATATCCTTCTCCCCCTTTTCATAGTCTGTAACGAAAAGGGGGATTTTCATGAAGGATTACATTGAGGAGCGAGCCGTGGAACTGGCAAATTACATAATTGAAAATAACGCTACGGTGAGGAGTACCGCAAAGGTATTTGCTCTTTCCAAATCCAGCGTCCATAAGGACGTAACGGAGCGGCTGTGCAAAATAAATCCCGCCCTTGCGGCAAAGACAAAGCTTGTGCTTGAGCGTAACAAAGCCGAACGCCACATAAGGGGCGGCATGGCCACTAAGCACAAATACGAAGAGCGGGCGCGGGAGATCACCCTCCGGCTAAAAGCGAAGTAAAACGTAATCTCAAAATTATTATACATAATTTCAAAATCAGTATAGCTTTTTTCTGCAGTATATGATATACTAAAAGATAGAACGGATGTTTAAAGAGCTTCTCATGCAAACATATAGGAAAGATTTCAGGCTTTTTAAACATACAATAAGATAAAAAGGAGGAAAACGCTTCACAGCGTGATTAAAATGAAGGAAAGAATTTACAGCATACCGCTTACCGACGCTCTCAATGCAGATTGTGACTGTGTCATGTGTACTCTCGAAAAAAAGCTTGAGCAGGACTGTCTGGATTACTTTATGGGCGCGTCAAAAATGGAGCCGGACGTAAGGATCATGACCAACAAAACAGGCTTCTGCCGCCGTCATCTCCACATGATGGAACAGGGAGGCAGCCCCTTAGGGCTTGCGCTTATTCTTGACACCCACATTGACGAAATACGGGGACGCCTTGACAAGCGGGGCGGGCTTGGGGGACTTTTCGGCCGTTCAAAAAACATTGCCGCCATCTGTGACGAGCTTGACAAAATAATCGGAGGCTGCGTCGTATGCGATAAGCTTGGCTCCAACCTCAGCGATGCTGCGGCAAACCTTGTGTACCTGTGGGATGTTGAGCCGGAATTCCGCAAAAAGCTTGAAAGCTCCAAGGGCCTTTGTCTCCCCCACCTGAGGCTTGTGCTGGGTACTGCTCCTCAGGAACTGACAGGGAAAAAGCTGGACGAATTTGTGAAATTCATAATCGAAACCCAGCTGGAAAAGCTTGAGACGCTTAATGAGGATGTAAACTGGTTTACAAAAAAATTTGATTTCAATCACAAGGACGATGACTGGAAGAACAGCAAGGACGCGGTTCCACGGGCCGTTGATAAGCTTGTAAAATTTTAGCATAAATTTTTAACATAAAATTTTAAATAAGCACATTATTTATTTGCAATCTATTGCTATAATGCAGCTAAAGAGGTGATTATTTTTGAACATACTGAGGTTTTTGACCCCAAAAAATGACGTGGTTTACCTTTATGACGATTTTACCCTTCGTCAGGCTATGGAAAAAATGGAGTACCACCGCTACAGTGCGGTGCCGGTAATCAACCATAACGGTGAATATGTGGATATTCTTACAGAGGGAGACATACTCTGGTCGCTGAAAAACAAGTGTGACTTTGATATGAGGATCGCCGAGCAGACGCCCTTAAGCGCAGTGGAACGACATTCACACAAGGCTCCCATAGGGGTAAGCTCCAATATGGAGGATCTTATGTCCCTTGCCGTCAATCAGAATTTTGTACCCGTAATTGACGACACGAATGTATTTATCGGAATAGTGACCCGTAAGGATATTCTGCAGTACTGCTCGGGACTGATAAAAGGCATACGTACGGAGCAGGCAGGATAAGCCTCTCGCGACAATTAAATAAAATTGACGAATTTTCTCGTAAGGGCCGCATAAATGCGGCCCGGAAACCTTTCTTACAGGGCTTTTGAACAGCCCTTTTTTTGTGCGTAAAAAATTTTACCTTCCACAATCATTTCCGCCATTATCTAAAGCAGCCAAGAAGCAGAGAACATTTTCGTCTAAAAAGGTCATTAATGGAGGTCGCTCCCCAGCGTTGCTTCAATAAGGGCTGAAAGCCCTCATTCAACGTTTCGGTGGGAGATTGATCTCCCACCGAAAAACGAAAGCGGAGCCCGCCGCCTATAGAGGCGGGGGACATCTTTCGTTTAGTTATAGTGGAATGTTCTATGGAATTCCTCTTCCACAAAAGCTTAGGTATTACACTGCGGAAAATACCGAACTTAAAAAATCCATTATCTATACCTATGACAATGAATGCGTAAGGTTGGATTGTCGAGATGCTTCAGGTCATCGTTCTCGCTGATGACCGTCTTGGCAAGAACCTCTAAATTTGCACTCTTTTCAAACATAGGCTACTCCTTTCAGTCATAATAAAAGCAGAGCAACCAAAAAACTGATTTCTCTGCTTCATATACCGTATTCAATTATGGAGAGCGGTTACTTTACCTGCTCACC
>CAYTWZ010000103.1:0-5820 GCA_964442035.1 uncultured Oscillospiraceae bacterium | reverse complement strand
AGTATCGTTCGATAGGGTCGCCCGCCGTTTATAGAGGGTGCCCTCTGCCGGCGGCAGGCTCTGCGAAGCGGAAGCGCCGACCGGGTCGGCGGACAAGACCCGGGGGGGTACATCTTTCATTATACGTAAAACATAGGATGGATGGGATGGCAATGTATGTTTTTAGGGACAGCGTAGGACTGAAAATACAGGAAAATGAAGTAAAACCCAACATATACACGGCTAAAACACTGCAGGTGGCAATAATTGCTCTTGCGCTAAGTCTTTTGCTGAACGAGATAGGGATTTTCCATGTAAATAAGCTGATTATGCGCCGCTGCTGTTCTATCTCGCTTATATGTTCTTTTATTCCTCAAATATTGTCGGCTAACAATAATATAATATCGAAGCCTTGGTGCAAGTATGTAATCTTGACGCTTGTATGTATTATGGTATTTGTGCTTGAGCTTTCGCTTTTTATATTCGTAGCGCCGGTTTGTGTGTTGCCGATGCTTCTGGCGTCGCAATACAATTCTGTCAAATTTTCAAATTTCGCGATAGTCGGCTCCGGAATTGCCGCGTCTGTTACGCTGCCGTTGGGCTGTATTGCCGGACTTTGGGACAGCAGCTTTATGAAGCTTTTGCTGTCGTGGTCCGCGGGCGCCAATGTGAAAATTGCTTTTTTGGACAATGTCAGCGTCTCCACCGCCGTGATAGGAGTATCGCTGTATATTTCATTCCCATGGCTTATGTGCATCATAATGCTTGGCAGATTGACTCTTTCTATGACGAAAAAGGGCGCTGAAAATGTCGGCAACCAGATTAAAATTCTTGAGATGAGCAGACTTGATGTTTTGACCGGCTTGTATAACCAAAATGTTTATAACGAGCTTTTGGATGATGAGCATTCGGAAGGCTGCATAGGCGTGATATTTTTTGATGTGGACGGACTCAAAAAAATCAACGATATTAACGGACACGAAAGCGGGGACCTGCTTTTGAAGCACTGCGCGGAAAGCGTTAAGCGGATTCTTGACAGTAACAGCCTGGGCTTCAGAATAGGCGGAGACGAATTTGTTGTGCTTGTGGATACCAACGATCCCGCTGTAGTCGAAAACAAACTTCTTCAGTGGGAAAAAGCCATCGACGAGATAAATCATCGAAAGCAAAAGCATGGGGAGGATCAGATTTGTCACATGTCTGTCGGCATGGCCTTTGGCTCAAAGGCTGAGCTTAACAGCTTAATCAAAGAGGCTGATATGAAGATGTACGAAAATAAGGAATTGTACCACAGGAATATGGCGGCGGATCAGAGTGAGCGGACTTGACCGCGGCCCGGTAAACAAAATCAAAGCGGCTGAAAAAACAGCTCAAAAAATCCGAGGTTCACTAAGTCGGTGAGCCTCGGATCTTTTTTGATTTGATTTTTATTGCCGCGTCAAATGTTGTTACAGCCTATTGCCGTGCCTATATTGCCGCCAATCAGAGGCTGACCGGCAGTAACGCCGGAAAGAACCGTGCATTTTACCTCGCAACCCTCAGGCAGAGAAATAATCTCGCTGTATCCGCCGGAAATATCAACGGCCTTTACTGTGCAGCTTACGGGAGTACGCCCGTTCATTACAGTGTAGGCTACAGTGACCTGAGTAATTCCCTCGCAGGGATAAAAATCGAGGCTTACGCCGCCTTCAACAGGTGTTTCCTCAATATATACGGGCAGACCGTTCCCCGCTGTAAGGGTGAGCTCTCCCGTGCGGATCAGGTCGGGATAGGCGTCGGGGTCATCCTTACTTACATAGTATTTGTGTATTCCGCGGGTAATTCCGGCAATTACAGCCTGTCCGTTTTCGTCGGTCAAAAGCTCCTGTCCGTCAAAGGTGATCACGGCGCCCTCTATAGGGTCAAGACGGTTCCCTATTACATTCCAGTTGTTGTCCAGTATGTCATATTTGCCGCTTACGGTAAGGGTCACATCGTCTCCCGCCTTGGGAACAGCCGGAGAAACCGTGATTATCGGCTCCACTGTGTCAAGCATATCTCCGTAATATACGACAACCTCGTCCCCGGCATTGATTTTGTACGAGCTGATGTAGTCGCTGGGAGAAACTCCGTTTACCATGTACATCCATCCGTCCAGCCACTCAAACATGCCGGTGGCTTCTCCGCCAATGGAGGAGATGAATACATCGGTCCCGGACTCGGAAACAGTGTAGCTGATGCTGTTTTCGTCCATTACGGCCTTAAGCGCGGTCCAAAGGATACCGTCCTCGGGAAGCTGTACATCTCCGCTGTAAAAGGTCTCCCAGCAGCCCTCGATCCTGAGGGAAAATGTGTTTTCCGCACCGAAGGCGCAGAGGCTTAGGCAGAATACAAGCGCGATCGCCAAAGCCGCGACTCGTTTTACGTTGTTTTTCATAAAAACAACCTCCTATAAAAATATTTTTACGGGAGTACTAAAGGCGGGTCAAAAAAACGGGGAGGACGCCTTCGTCCTTCCCGAAAACAACACAAAAACAGCCTGCAAGAACACAGACTTGATGTTGTTTCTCACGCCGTTCATCGCGGCGTCGGAGGCATAAGCTCCCTGAGAAAGACCCCTGGGCAGGCATTCCGGCTTTGAAAAGGATTCTCCTTACATGATTTTTCGGAAATGTCCTTTCATACGGCAGCGGGACTGCGGAGGAATTCCACCTCGCTTTCCCTGTTAATCGGCGCGTAACGCGCCAAATCCCAAAGCATAGTATTCCGTTGGTTTAAGAATACCACAGATTGCGCGTTTTGGCAAGCTTTTTTTCGCGATAATATACAAAAAAATTTATAAAAATCAATCAAAACACTTGACTAATAAGCAAAAAAGTTATACAATATAAAAAGGTTAAAATGTAATTTAGCTTTAAATTATATTAACATAAGGAGGCTTTTATAAAAATGGCAAGAAAAAAGAAAACCATGGATGGTAACAACGCCGCCGCATGGGCGTCATACGCGTTTACCGACGTTGCGGCCATCTACCCCATTACGCCTTCCTCTACAATGGCGGAGGTTACTGACGAATGGGCAACCAAAGGAAAGCTCAATATTTTCGGCAGGAAGGTGAAAATTACCGAAATGCAGTCCGAGGGCGGCGCCGCCGGCGCGGTTCACGGCTCTCTTACGGCAGGCGCTCTTACGACCACCTACACAGCGTCTCAGGGACTTCTTCTCATGATTCCGAATATGTACAAGATCGCCGGTGAGCTTCTTCCCAATGTTATCAATGTTTCCGCTCGCGCGCTTGCTTCTCACGCGCTGTCCATATTCGGCGACCATCAGGACGTTTACGCCTGTCGCCAGACCGGATACGCTATGCTCTGCTCCACCAATCCTCAGGAGGCTATGGATCTCGGCGCGGTAGCTCACCTTACCACAATATCTTCAAGAGTTCCTTTCATCCATTTCTTTGACGGTTTCAGGACCTCTCACGAATATCAGAAGGTCGAAGTATGGGATAACGAGGATCTGGCCGAGATGACGGATTTTGACGCTATCGAAGCTTTCCGCCGCCGCAGCCTTAACCCCGAGCATCCCGCTCAGCGCGGTACCGCTCAGAATCCCGACGTGTTCTTCCAGGCAAGGGAAGCGGCCAACAAGTTCTATGAGGCTGTTCCCGACAAGTGTCAGGAATATATGGACAAGGTCAATGCCAAAATCGGCACAGATTACAAGCTGTTCAACTATTACGGCGCGGATGACGCCGAGCAGGTTATTGTCGCGATGGGCAGCGTGTGCGACACTATCAAGGAGACTGTTGACTACCTTAACGCCGCCGGTGAAAAGGTCGGTCTCGTTCAGGTACGCCTGTACCGTCCCTTCTCCGCCAAGCATCTTGTTGCCGCTATCCCCGCCACAGTTAAGAAAATCTCCGTCCTTGACAGAACCAAGGAAAGCGGAAGCGTCGGCGAGCCTCTTTACCTTGACGTTTGTGCCGCTGTACGCGGAACAGCTTTCCAGGATGTTGATATTTACGGCGGTCGCTACGGCTTGGGCAGCAAGGACACCACGCCCGCTCAGATCGTCGCGGTTTACAAGAACACGGAAAAGAAGACATTCGTTATCGGTATCGAGGACGATGTTACAAATCTTTCTCTTCCCATTGACGACAGCATCGACACCACACCCGCGGGTATCACCAGCTGTAAGTTCTGGGGCCTTGGCGCTGACGGTACTGTAGGCGCTAACAAGAACTCCGTTAAGATCATCGGCGACCACACCGATATGAACGTTCAGGCTTACTTTGACTATGACTCCAAGAAGTCCGGCGGCCTTACGGTTTCTCACCTGCGCTTTGGCAATGCCAAAATCACAAGCACATATCTCATCAACAAGGCTGACTTTGTTGCCTGCCATAAGGCTTCTTACATAAGAAAGTACGATATGGTAAGCGACATTAAGCCCGGCGGCGTATTCCTGCTCAACTGCTCTTGGACTCCCGAGGAGATGGAGGTTCACATCCCCGGTCAGGTCAAGCGCTATATCGCCGAGAACAATATTCAGTTCTATGTGATTGACGGTGTTAAGATCGGTAAGGAGATCGGTCTTGGCAACAGAATTAATACAGTCCTTCAGTCCGCGTTCTTTAAGCTCGCGAAAATTATTCCCGCTGACGACGCTATCCAGTATATGAAGGACGCTGCTACAGCCTCCTACAGCAAAAAGGGTGAGGCCATCGTTAAGATGAACCATGACGCTATTGACGCCGGCGCTAAGCAGGTCGTTAAGGTAGAGGTTCCCGAAAGCTGGAAGTACGCGAAGGATGAGGACCTCAGCGTTAAGGTTGCCGGTGAGGGCCGTCTTGTGGATTATGTTAACGGCATTCTTCAGCCCATCAACGCTTTTGCGGGCATGAAGCTCCCCGTTTCCGCGTTCACAAAGTATGTTGACGGTGAGGTTCCTCTGGGCAGCGCCGCTTTTGAGAAGCGCGGCATAGCTGTTGATGTTCCCGAGTGGAACAGCGAGAACTGTATCCAGTGTAATTTCTGCTCTTATGTATGCCCCCACGCCTGCATCCGTCCCGTTGTACTCACCGAGGATGAGATGAACAACGCTCCCGAGGGTATCAAATATATCAATATGACAGGTATGAACGGCTACTACTTTGGTATGGCTGTATCTGTTATGGACTGCACAGGCTGCGGCTCCTGCGTAAATGTATGTCCCGGCAAGAAGGGCAACAAGGCTCTTTCCTTGAAGCCTCTTGAAACTCAGGAAAGTAAGCAGGCCATCTTTGACTTTGCGGTTACGCTTCCCGACAAGCCCGAGGTTCACGAGAAGTTTAAGGAAACGACCGTTAAGGGCAGCCAGTTCAAGCAGCCCCTCCTTGAGTTCTCCGGCGCGTGCGCGGGCTGCGGCGAGACTCCTTACGCAAAGCTTGTTACTCAGCTTTACGGCGACCGTATGTACATTGCCAATGCTACAGGCTGCTCTTCCATCTGGGGCGGCAGCTCTCCCTCCACACCTTATACCACCAACGCCGACGGCGAAGGCCCCGCATGGGCTAACTCCCTGTTTGAGGACAACGCTGAGTACGGCTACGGTATGTTCCTTGCTCAGAATACTCTCCGCGAGGATCTTATCAAGAAGGTAGAGGCTGTTAAGGAAACCGCCGATGACGCCGCTAAGGCGATCATTGACAAGTTTGTTGAAACCAAGGAAGACGGCAAGGCCAACAAGGTTGCCACTGCCGAGCTTGTCGAGGTTCTTGCTAAGATGAACACGCCTGAGGCGGCTGAGATCCTTAAGGATAAGGAATATCTCAGCAAGAAGTCCGTTTGGATCTTCGGCGGCGACGGCTGGGCTTATGAT
>CAYTWZ010000102.1:4160-5898 GCA_964442035.1 uncultured Oscillospiraceae bacterium | reverse complement strand
CAGAAGCACCGACCGAGTCGGTAGACGAGACCCGGGGGACATTTTTCGTTTAGTTATATTGTATATAAATTTTTCTTTTTTGTCAAGACAAATTATGAGCAGAGTGTATTTTTTTGGCTAAAAAAAAGAACATATATTATTAACTATGAGTTTGTATAAAATTTGTTAAGTATTTATATTGACTTGTCAGACATTATCTGTTAAAATTACAAAGTATTGTGTCAAATAAACGAAGTAATGAAATGAGGTATAAATATGGGCGGATTTTTTGGCGTTGCATCTAAGGAAGACTGTGTTTTTGACCTGTTTTTCGGAACCGACTATCACTCCCATCTGGGCACACGCCGGGCGGGCATGGCTGTTTACAGTGATGAAAACGGCTTTGACAAGGCTATTCATAACATTGAAAACGCACCGTTTAGGACAAAGTTTGACACCGAATCCAATACCATGCACGGTAACTTAGGAATTGGATGTATCTCGGATTATGAGGCTCAGCCTGTGCTGGTACGTTCACGTCATGGTACGTTTGCATTGACCACTGTGGGAAAAATCAACAACGCCGAGGAGATTGTAAAAAACACAATCGGCAAAAGCGTCCACTTCTTTGAAATGCAAAACGGTGAAATAAACTCCACCGAGCTTATTGCCGCTATCATCAATCAAAAGGAAAATTTTATTGAAGGCATACAGTTTGCCCAGTCGATAATCGATGGCTCCATAAGCATGCTTGCTCTTACACCCAAGGGTATATATGCCGCCAGAGATCGCCTAGGCAGGACGCCTATAGTAATAGGTCAGAAGGAAAACGGCTTTTGTGCCAGCTTCGAAAGCTTTGCCTATCTCAACCTTGGCTACAGCGACTGCAAGGAGCTTGGCCCCGGCGAGATCGCGGTTATAACTCCCGACTATGTCAAGACCCTTGTTTCTCCCGGCAAGAAAATGAAGATATGCGCGTTTTTGTGGGTGTATTTTGGTTACCCGTCCTCCTCATACGAGGGTCAAAGCGTAGAGAAGATGCGATACAACTGCGGTATGCACTTGGCCCGCAGAGATAAGGACAGCTCGGAGCGGCTTTCTCCTGACCTTGTGGCCGGTGTACCCGATTCGGGGACGGCCCATGCTATTGGTTACGCCAATGAGTCCGGAATTCCGTTCCTTCGCCCATTTATCAAGTATACACCTACTTGGCCCAGATCGTTTATGCCTACAATGCAAAGCAAACGTAATCTTATTGCCAAAATGAAGCTTATACCTGTACATGATCTTATTGACGGTAAGAGCCTGTTGCTAATTGACGATTCCATTGTCCGGGGCACTCAGCTTCGGGAAACTACGGAATTCCTTTATGACAGCGGCGCCCGTGAGGTTCATGTCAGAACCGGTTGCCCTCCGTTGCTTTACGGCTGTAAGTACCTCAATTTTTCCCGCTCCACATCTGATATGGAGCTTATTGCCCGTCAAGTAATCGTGGATCTGGAGGGACACGCACCCGATCAAGCCACACTTGCTCTGTACGCCGACCCGGATACAGAGCAGTACAACACTATGGTCGAAAGGATCTGTGAGAAACAGCATTTTACATCTCTTAAGTATCACCGTCTTGATGATATGCTTGACTCCATTGGTATAGACCCCGAAAGGATTTGCACATACTGCTGGAACGGCAAGGAATAAAAAAAGAATTGAGACAGTGGATTTAAGCTTCCTAAGTAGCTTAATTTCAAGCGTTGTATAC
>CAYTWZ010000102.1:0-4060 GCA_964442035.1 uncultured Oscillospiraceae bacterium | reverse complement strand
TAAATTAGAGCCTTACGTAAAAAATCACGCATTTAGGTGTGCGTGATTTTTTATTTCTTATTGTTAAACTTATTTGACCATAACCTCAGCTGTAACGGTTTTGCCGTTATATTCTACTGTTATCGTCCCGCTGCCCTTGTCAACAGCCCTCAGTATTCCGTCCTCGATAACAGCGCATTCGCCGCTGAAAGTAATGTCGGCCAAAACCCGGCTGCCGTCGGAAGCATAAGCTGTAATAGGGTAGCGGTCGCCTATGGCGAGGGTCATAAACCTTCCGGCACGCGCTATGCCTGAAAGACTGACAGTCTCATCCTCGATTGCGTCGTTAACAGGGGTGGCAGTTACACTGTAAAGTCCGTTTTCCGGGACAAAGCTGACCTCGTTTTTGTAGGTGTTAAGAACCCCGTTGTGGGTTATGGCAATTTCCACCGGTCTGCCATCCGGGGAATTTGCGCTTATGGTGACAGGTATGCCGGAAAATTGTGTGGAGGAAAAGCGCAGAGCTTTTTCACCGTACAACTCCTTGGTTATCAGTGCGCCGTTTATGTTGAATTCACAGCTGTCTGAAACAAATCGGAAATAGGCCTCTCCGTCAATTCCGGCGCTATAGCTGTTGTTAAGTACGTCCATGTACTGCCTGCGAAGCTTGGAGTTCCTTTCACCGGCAAATTTTACAAAGCTACCCATGTTTTCTACCCAACGGGCAGTCCTGTCCTCATCTGGACGGCCCCAGCCCCATTTTATCAGGTCGGCTTTTTTGGCAGCTTGGCGCTGTTCGACAAGACGATCAACTATTTTTTGCACATTGTCCTTGCTCATACAGGTAGAAAGATACGTCGCGGTACGCTGGGCAAATTCACTGCGAAATTCGTCATTTCGCAGTAAGCCTTCCAAAAAAGCGGTGGCAAAGGCCGGATGCCTTGCGTCAGAAACATCGCCCTTGGTCAGGGCGCTGAGGGTGAGGGTCTGATGATCCGATGACTCAAAGGCAATGTCAAAGTCATGTACCATAAATCTCCACCGTCCGTCGGCTCCGTATTTGTTCGGATCAATGTTTTCTTCCGTTACCCTCCAAAGCTTAAAATTGTTTCCCGGCCAGTCATCATTTCCGGAGAATATGTATACGATGAGATAATCTATAAGGTTGTCCACATCAACAAGGGCACAAAACTCGCTGTAAATATGTGAGTCGGTAATATCCCTGTCGGCACATAGGCTTTGAATATAGCGCCACTGGTCACGGTAGTAGCTTTCCCCAAGCCTTCCGTTTTTGTTGCCATCCTTTGGGCCGGAAGAGTAGTCGATCTTGTCCGTGTATATTTTTCCCGTATCGGACAAGGCGTCATACTGCGGCTCAAGGGTCCAATCTCTGTCAAGGAATACTACATCATCGTTATCGATGGCGTAATGCGCGGCCACATAGTCCTCGTCATACTGCTCGCGGCATTCGTACATGCCCCAATATTCCCCGTTGAGGAACAATGCGGCGGGGATGCTGCTGGCAGTGTCGGCGCGGGTGAATTTTGCTATTTCCTGAGCCACAACATCCCTCATATTAGTAAACTGCCAGTCCGAAACGCGGAATGTCACCTTAGAAAACGTGGTTACCGGGTCATCATCCTGCCAATTCATGTTTGTTCCCGGTATCAGGTCATATTCCAGATATTTTCCCTGCTCGGGATCAAGATTTTTGAAATATACCCTGAGGTTTTTTTTGGGTGCGGAGCGTGAGCCGTGACCGCTGACCTTTACCTGTGCAGCCCGGTTGATCCTGCTTTGCCCATCGGTGGAAATGTATTGGAATACCGCGTCCACCTTATGCTCGTAGTTGTAATTTGTATATATGCCGTTGTGGTCATCCCAAAGGTCATAGGGATCAACGACAAGATTGACAAGCGGTATGGAGCCAAAGAAGCTTGCTGTGTCGCTGCCCACAAAATACGTCTGTGTGACAACCTTGCTTGACTGCCCGTTCTTGATTACTGCGGCACGAATGGTGGACGCTCCTGGAATAGTGTCCGTAACCTCGCCCTGAAAGCCGTAAATTTCATTTGTACGCTCTCCAATGCTGATAGGGGAGGTATAAAGCTGTGAGCTTGTGTCAGGGACTGAGCCGTCAGTGGTGTAGTAAATTTTCCCTTCTCCATTGAGAGCCAGCAAAAATGGACTTTCGTAAATTCCGCCGTCTATGGAAAATTCAGGCGGTGATGGTGTTTCCTGAGCATGAGTGGTAATTAACACCGCCGTCAGGCAAACAAGACATAAAGCCAGCTTTTGAAGCCTTGAAGTCATAGGACTCATCTCCTTTTTAGGAATAGTACCCCCGTTTTTTAATCATATACTATAATTATACACTATCAACAAAAAAATTGCAAGAATATAATTGACATTTGTACAAAAATATAGTACAATTATTTTAACATATTATCAGGAGGAAATATAATGATGAAAAAAATATTTTGCATTTTAGCCCTTGCTCTTGTCCTGATCATGCCGCTTTCGGCGCTTGGCGCCGGGATAACCGTCAGGCTTAACGGGGAGCCTATTGATACCAAGGATGTAAACGGTCTTGATGTGCCACCCTTTGCAGAGGATGGGACTACATATGTTCCTGTGCGGGCTATTGCCTCAGCCCTGAATATCAAAATCCAGTGGGATGGAGACACCAATACTGTTTTTATAGGTGAAAGGGGAGAGGTCGTTCCCGAAAAGGGCGAAGTGATCAATATTTATATCAACGGCAAAAGGTTTGTTCCCACTGACGTGAACGGCAGGGAGGTTTCCCCAATCGCAAAGGACGGCACAACGTACCTCCCTGTCCGTGCCATAGCTCAGGCCTTTGCCAAAAAGGTCGATTGGGACGGCGAGACCTCAAGCGTGCTTATCAAGGACAGCACCCGAATAGACACCGGCAAGCAGTATAAGCTTGTGGCTCAGGGTACATCCAGCGTTGTTACCCCTGCGGGAAACAACAGCGGCGCCGCTCTTGAGGTGAAGCCCTTTGACGGCACGGAAGCCCAGCTATGGAAATTTGTCCCCGTTGAGGGGGAAGACGGCTTTTATCAGCTGGTTAACTGTGCAAGCGGATGCGCTATGGACGTAAACGGGGCAAGTAAGTCTCCGGGCGCAAAGATACTCCAATACAATTCAGGTACGGGTGACAACCAGAAGTTTATGCTTGTGGCCAATGGGGACGACTCATATAAGATATATTCTAAAAACTCCATGCTGCCGATTGAGGTCTCTGCCGGCGATGTAAAGCAGAACTCAGACAGGACTAGCTCCGTACAAAATTGGTTGATAGAATCCGCTGATGTATCTGTTGAGGAAGGTGAGGATGTAATAGAATACAAAAATATTATTCTTAAAAACACAACCAATGCCCTGACCTACAGCCTTGACGCTACCGACCTTAAGGCCGCTGCCTACGACGGATCAGACGAACAGGCTTGGGAGCTTGTTCCTTCATCCGGAGGCAATTATGCCGTCAATACAAAGAACGGAGGCAAGGGCATGGATGTGGCCAACAACTCTACAAAGGAGGGCGACCCCATCATCACGTATGCCGCATCATCAGACGATAACCAGCGTTGGATTTTTGAAAAGCAGTCTGACGGATGCTATATGATCAAAAGCGTTTCCTCCGGATTGTATCTGGCGGTAGGTTCTGACGGAAGCGTTGTACAGAACGGCGTGGGCGACGTATTTGAGATTTCAAATGCGGATTAAGCAGGCTGCTTGTGAGCTCGGTTTTTCTAAAAACTTTTGAAATATTACTTTGGTGAGGAATTCAATAAAGGCTGAAAGCCCGTCATGGGGCGTTCTCGGTGGGAGATTGATCTCTCACCGAAATAACCTTGCTTTCCGTAAGGCTCGGATAGATCCGGTATTTACGGGTAGTTTATCAATCTTTCAAATAAAACAAAAAGGAAAAAAGATAAGAGATAATAGAGAATAATACATAAGTAACCTTACTGATTATTCACTATTATCTCTTATCTGTCATTTTGGAGCGGAAGACGAGATTCGAACTCGCGACTTTCACCTTGGCAAGGTGACA
>CAYTWZ010000101.1:1239-6417 GCA_964442035.1 uncultured Oscillospiraceae bacterium | reverse complement strand
AACTAAACGAAAAATGTCCCCCGGGTCTCGTCTACCGACTCGGTCGGTGCTTCTGATTCGCAGAGTCTGCCCCCGGCAGAGGGCACCCTCCGCCGGGGGCGGGCGACCCTTTCGTTTTTCGGCGGGAGTCTTTTTCTCCCACCATGGCACCCCGTGAGAGCTTTCAGCCCTTATTAAATGGTATGAATTGAGGTGACATAGATGGTCGAACATATTAAGAATGCGATGCACACTTTTGCTGTAGGAGCGGTGACAGCTTTGGGCTTTGGCGAAGCAGCGGCAAATTATTTTTACGTATTCCTTATATCAATGGTCCCTATTGTGGAGCTTAGGGGCGCTATACCGGTAGCCTACGCCATGAAACTCAGCCCGGCGGCGGCCTATGTGGTGTCGGTAATCGGCAATCTTATTCCGGTACCATTTATACTGTTGTTGATTACTCCATTGTGCAGCCTGATGAAAAAGACCCGACTGCTGGCATGGTTCCCAAAGTGGCTGGATGCAAAGGTTCAGAAAAACAGGCACAAGGTTGAAAAATACGCGTTTTGGGGATTGTTTGCTTTTGTAGCCATACCGCTGCCCGGGACAGGCGCCTGGACCGGCAGCCTGATAGCCAGCTTTCTGGATTTTGACAAAAAGAAGTCCTTCTTGGCAGTGGCTTTGGGTGTGATGACCGCCGGAGTAATTATGACGGCGATTTCATACGGACTGATAGATTTGATTGTTCGCTTATTTTGATTTGCAAAAGGAGATTTACTTATGATTAACAAGAAGCTTTTTACCTCCGAATCCGTTACCGAGGGGCATCCGGACAAGGTTTGTGACCAGATCGCCGATGCGGTGCTGGACGACATCCTTGCCCATGACCCTATGGCAAGGGTGGCCTGTGAGGTGTGTGCCGCCACAGGACTGGTAATGGTTTTTGGGGAGATAACTACCGACCATTACAGTGATATACGCTCCATTGCCCGCAATACTATCAAGGAGATCGGCTATACCGATCCCGAAATGGGCTTTCATTTTGACAACTGTGCCGTGATCAACACCCTTAACGAGCAGTCACCGGATATCGCCATGGGCGTAAACAAAAGTCTTGAGGCAAAAAACGGTGACAACTCGGAGTTTGACACCGGCGCGGGAGATCAGGGAATGATGTTTGGCTACGCTACCAACGAGACTGACGCCTTTATGCCCGCTCCGATATATTACGCACAGAAAATGGCCAAAAGGCTTGCCGAGGTGCGCAAGTCCGGCCTTGTCCCCTACCTCCGTCCCGACGGGAAGACGCAAGTGACCATTGAATACGACAACGATAAGCCCATCCGTGCGGACGCGGTGGTGCTTTCCACCCAGCATACGCCGGACGTATCCCTTGAAACAATTCGTAAGGATATGATCGAACACGTTATACTTCCTTCTCTGCCTGAGAAAATGGTTGACAAGGACACAAAGATATTTGTCAATCCCACCGGACGCTTCGTTATCGGTGGTCCGCACGGAGACAGCGGACTTACAGGACGCAAGATCATAGTTGATACCTACGGCGGATATGCGCCACACGGCGGCGGCAGCTTCAGTGGCAAGGATCCCACTAAGGTTGACCGCAGCGCCACTTATATGGCGCGTTACATAGCTAAGAACCTTGTGGCATCAGGCCTCGCGGACAAATGTCAGCTGCAACTTGCCTACGCTATCGGAGTGGCAAAGCCTGTTTCCGTGCGTATCGACACCTTTGGTACAGGTAAACTTAGTGATGACAGGCTTGCGGAAATTGTTGCCGAAAATTTTGACCTCCGTCCGGCAGCCATTATCAAGCGCCTTGATCTGAGACGTCCTATCTACCGTCAGACAGCAGCCTATGGGCATTTCGGGCGCAACGATCTGGATCTTCCTTGGGAAAAGACCAACGCAGCAGAAGATCTTAAGAAATATCTATAGTTACATTATCACCCCGATATGCATATTTTGTTATCGGGGTGATAATTATAATGCCGGAACTTTTTATATCGATAATTATAGCGTTGTTGATTGGAAGCTGCTTGGGAGTGCTGATCCACAGCAGCAGACGCTGCGGCGGATGCTGTGGGGTTTACGGTAAGGATGAATTGATAGAAATATTACGCGGTATTCCTGACGGGGCAAGGATATACATTTCATTTGATAAAAGACAGGACTGATTTTTACGGAACTTGAAACCTTGGAAGGCGAAGTTTACCAAATCGTTTATATTAACGAGGACAATGGTTACACTGTATGTGAGATCAACACAGGGAGTGATTTGACTGTTGCCGTTGGACATATGCCGTTTATAGCCGCAGGTGAGACCGTGCGGCTTAAGGGCGTGTGGACTACTCATCCGGAATACGGACTCCAATTCAAGACCGAAAGCCTTGAAAGGATACTGCCACAAAGCGTCAATGCAATTTACACCTATCTGGCATCCGGTGCAATAAGCGGTATAGGCGCATCCACAGCTCGCAAGATCGTTGACCGATTTGGTGAGGAAACCTTTGATGTAATACGAAACAGTCCCCAAAGACTTTCGGAGATCAAGGGTATTTCTGTCAGTAAGGCTGATGCAATCAGTGAAGCATTCATTCTCCGGCAGGATACTGCCGAAACGGTGATGTTTTTCCAGAGGTTTGGCATAGCGCCTAATATGTCAATGAAAATATACAAAAAATACGGCCCACAGGCTGTGGAGATCGTAAAGGACAATCCATACACCCTATGTGACAGTGTGCAGGGCATCGGCTTCAAAATCTGCGACAAGATAGCTGTAACTATGGGACTGCCATTTGACAGCCGGAACAGGATCAAAAGCGGCTTACGCTATTCCCTGTCTGAGGCGGCAGTCAACGGTCACACCTGCTATCCGGCGGCGGCGCTGGTGGAATACGCTTCTAAGCTTCTGGGTTGCGGATCTGATATTGTAAAGGACTGCTTCAGCGACTGTGTACTCTCCGGCAGTATCATTGCCGAAAACGGGATCGCCTATCTTCCTGTTTTTTACAACATGGAGTTGTCAGTGGCAAGTCGGCTGACACAGCTTGCCCGGAGCACGTGTCCTGACGACAATATAAGTCAATATCTGGAGGAATTTGCCCAAAAAAGCAGTATCAGGCTTTCGAAGGAACAGCTTTACGCCATTACTACCGCTAACGAAAAAAGGGCTATAGTAATAACCGGCGGGCCCGGCACGGGAAAAACCACAATCATGAAGGCTGTGCTGTATGTGATGGAGCGCCGGGGCCTTGACGTGGCGCTCTGTGCCCCTACAGGCAAAGCAGCCAAGCGGCTTGAAGAGGCCTGCGGTCATCAGGCCAAGACAATACACCGGCTGCTTGAAGCTGGGGGAATTGACGAAAGCAGCCGCTGCTTTGCAAAGAACGAAACCAACCCCATTGACGCAGATTACATAATCGTGGACGAAATGAGTATGGTGGATCTTCAGCTCATGGATGCTCTGCTCAAGGCCATGAAACGGGGATCGGGAATAATTATGGCGGGAGATGTGGACCAGCTTCCTTCTGTGGGCGCCGGTAATGTACTTAACGACATTATTGAAGGCGCGGTGATTCCAGTGGTCAGACTTAGCACCGTATTCAGGCAGGCAGAGGAAAGCATGATCGTTGTCAATGCTCACCGAATAAATGACGGCAAAATGCCAAACCTCACCAACAAAAGCAAGGATTTTTTCTTTATCAATCGACCTGATCACCAGTCCACAGCTGATGTTATCATGGATCTTGTTCGTCTGCGTCTGCCAAAGGCCTACGGCTATGACCCACTGATCGATATTCAGGTTCTCTCCCCGTCAAAAAAGGGGGTGGCAGGGACGGTAAGCCTCAACTCCATTCTTCAGGAAGGGCTTAATCCCCCATCTCGCCTTAAAGGGGAACAGCATCGAGGCAACGTAATATTTCGTGAAGGAGACAAGGTTATACAGATAAAAAACAGTTATGACACAGAATGGAAAAACCCCACAGACAATAGTGAGGGCTTTGGGGTATACAATGGAGATATCGGAATTGTGAAAAAAATTTTTCCCGCTGACAAGCTGTTGACGGTGGAATTCGACGACGGGAAGCAGGTAGAATACGACTTTGCCTCCCTCGACAACCTGGAACTGGCTTACGCCCTGACAGTTCACAAAAGTCAGGGTGGTGAATTTAGGGCCATAATTGTTCCTGTGTGCAATTTTATGCCGCTTCTTATGACGCGAAATCTGCTTTACACCGCAATTACACGGGCAAAAGATCTGGTGGTTCTGGTGGGGACAAGCTCTGCCGTGTCCACTATGGTTCATAACAACCGTCGGACGAAGCGTTACACTGGCTTGGTACAAAAGCTTCAGCTGGCAGCAAGGAGAAACAATGAAAACACAGATTATTAACTTTGCAAGATCAATAGGCATCAGCGAAATAGGTTTTACAACTCTTGGGGACAAAACAGCCATTGTATGCCTTTTCCCATACTTTGATGGCTATCATGAGGGCAATCTTTCGGCTTACGCTTATTCTACAGATTATCATATCATAACAAAGGAAAAGCTGAACCTTATATGCGAATACATTCTCAAAAGCACCTCCGCCACCGAGGCGGAGGGCTTCGCCGACATAGGTCCAAGCGTTGACAAAAATCTGTGCTACTGCGCCGGGCTGGGCTTTTACGGAAAAAACACACTTATGATAAATCCAAGGCTGGGGAGCTACTTTTTTATCGGATATGTGCTTACGGATCTGAAGACGGAGCCTGACTCTCCTATGACAGAAAGCTGTATCGGTTGCGGAAAATGCGCTGCCGCGTGCCCGGGGAACGCATTGAAAAACGGGTTTGACCTTACTCGCTGTGTTTCTGCCATCAATCAGAAAAAGGGCGAGCTCACGACAGAGGAGGAAGAGCTTATAAAAAAAGCCGGCTATGCCTTTGGCTGTGATATCTGCCAAAAAGTATGCCCGCACAACAGACTTAGCTTCTCCCCTATGCCGGAATTTCTTGAAAACAGAATATTTAATTTGACTGAGGAAATGTTTGAAGGCCTGAGCAACCGGGAATTTAAACGCAGATACGGGGACTACGCTTTTGCATGGCGTGGCAAAGAAGTATTGTTAAGGAATATACGGCTCCTTGATCTGAGGGACAAAGATATCTGAGGAAAGTGTTAATCCAGCCGTT
>CAYTWZ010000101.1:0-1139 GCA_964442035.1 uncultured Oscillospiraceae bacterium | reverse complement strand
CTGTTTGGATCGTCTGAAATATCATTGTATTCTCGGGTCATTATACGGCCGGAGCTTGAGACATAGAAAATCTGATAGATTTCTCCTTGAGACATTTCGTCATCATAAACTAATTCTACAACAGCAAATAACGGATTACCGTACTTGCCTTCGATTTGTCCTGAGACGGAGATAATATGCATTTTCTTCTCCTCATCTGTACGCTCGAGAACTAAACCTGTTTGTTCTCTAATTTTTTCATCCAATAAACCCTCTGATACTTCTACATTTTTCCAGCCTTTTTTATCCATATCAGCTTTAACTTCACTGACCATTTCAACACTTATCTTTTCTTCAGGAAAATTTTTTGTGCTTATCTCCGCCGGAAAGCTCCACTGCCCATCATCCTTCCGCTTTGGTCGGTTGGTAAGCGCTTGCATGATGCTTTCAATATCATCTTTTTCGGTTATATAGCGTACATTCATCATACCTTCAATGGTATATTGTACTATGGATATGCTGTTTGTACTGTAGTCCCCTATAAGGGGAAACTCAAGATACATTAACTCACAAAGCATCCTACACCCTTCCTCACGAGTTATGTACTCAGATCTGGGTATAATTGACGTTCTGTAGCCAAATTCCTCCAAACCATCAAAAGTAATTACATCCTCTCTGTTTTTTTCAGTATAATAATAGTATCCTATAGCCTTCCCATTCTTAAAATTGGGCTTTAACATGCAAAGCATAATATTTTGAGCAGCCTCAGTCGTTATGGTCTTATCAAAATTGTCCTTTATTTGTTCATATTCATCATAATCAGCAAAAAGAAATCCGCCGTAGTATAACGTTACCTCTTTCCAATTTGAAAAGCTGCTCATCATGGAGTTGTATTCTTCCGCACCCGCATACATCCTTGCAGCAACAGTTGCAAACTCTCCATATGTCATGCCACGGTTTGGGAAAAGATTTTCTCCGTCTCCCTGAATAAGCCCATATTCGTGAAATATATCAATTGCCTGACTCTCATTCGCAAATACATTGTAGGCAGGATAGAAAGCTATGATTAGCGCCATCATCCACATAACATATGATTTCATTTTCTCCACTCACTTTCACCAAAATAATCAATTCAATAAGGGCTGAAATCCTGAGGAGTG
>CAYTWZ010000100.1:0-6438 GCA_964442035.1 uncultured Oscillospiraceae bacterium | reverse complement strand
ATTATATTATTACGATCGGTCGTTCTTACGGCGCGGGCGGAAGAAGTATCGGGAAAAAAGTAGCGGAACAGCTGCATATCCCATATTATGATTCCGCACTGCTGGAACAGGCTGCCAAAAGTAGCGGCCTGAGCCGGAAGTTCCTGCAAAGCTTCGATGAAAAGCCGATCAACAGCAGTATGCTGTACTGCTCTGTCGGGTTTGGTACCAATGAATATCAGCCCATTGCGGGGCTGGCTCAGAAGGCACAAAGGGAGATCATTGAGAAAATTGCGTCAGAAGGCCCCTGTGTGATTGTTGGGCGATCCGCAGATCAGGTTCTTGCCGGGACGCACAAGTTATTCCGTGTGTTTATTACATCCGGCGAAGACTGTTGTATCAGGCGCATTATGGAGAGAGACCAAATATCGGCGGTAGAAGCTAAAAAGAAAAAAATCAAGGTCGATAAAGAGCGAACCGCGTACTATAATCAGCATTCCGGAACATGCTGGGGTGACGCAAAAGGGTATGATCTGTGTATTGACACCGACTGGTTTGGTATTGACGGCGCTTCCGATCTCATCGTTTCTATTGTCACAGACAAATAAAAGCGGCTATATCATAGCTGAATTCGTCAACATATCGCAAGACAAGTAATTTAAGCTCCGAATTCCCATATTCGGATTGTATTCGGGTTGCATATAACTAAACGAGAGATGTCTCCGGGTCTCGTCTACCGACTCGGTCGGCGCTTCTGCTTTACAGAGGCTGCCACCGGCAGAGGGCACCCTCTAAGTCGGCGGGAGTTCCTTTCTCCCACCGAAACGCCCCATGACGGGCTTTCAGCCCTTATTGAAGGTTGCAAATTCAAGGCTTGGACTATATAGACAGTGTTCAATGAATGTTGTCAATTATCTCATATCACCAAAAAATTTGAAGGAGACAAACAAGAAAAAGGGCAGACCCACATAGGTCAACCCTTTTTCTTATTATCTTCGTTAATCGCAGCGTTTAGTTGTTATCTTTTCCGTATACGTCGCCACGTGCTGTAACGATCCTGTATCCGGCGCTTTTTACCCGGTTTTCCAAACATACCTTGCATTCGGCGGCTTCTTCGCCGGTGCATATCTTGTTGTCATACAGTGTGTAAAGTTTCCGCACCTTTACAGGGGAAAGGTTTGGCATTACCACATTTGCTCCGGCCTGAAGCCCAAGCTCACGGCCTCGAGGATGGATAGTGCCAAGGGCTGTAGTAGACGGGATTAGCGCGTAAGGGAACATTAGTCTTATGATCGACACCATCCTCAATGTCAGATCCAATGTTCCTCCGGGAAAGCTACCAAAGGGGGTGTCCCTGTGTGGGATAAAAGGGCCTATGCCAATCATGTCGGGGCTTAACTCCTGAAGAAAGCGCAGATCCTGCACAAGATTTTCCGCCGTCTGCCAAGGAGATCCTACCATAAAGCCGCTGCCCACCTGATAGCCCAGTTCCTTAAGGTTAAAAAGACAGTCCTTCCGATGTTTAAGGCTCATTTCGGCTGGGTGTAGCTTTGAATAATGCTCATCGTCCGCAGTTTCGTGCCGAAGCAGATATCGGTCAGCTCCGGCATCTCTGTAGGCTTGGAAGCTGGCCTTTTCCTTTTCACCAAGGGAAAGGGTCACAGCGCAGTCGGGATATCTTCTCTTGATGTCCGAAACTATCCGGCATATCAACTCGTCTGTGTAATATGGATCCTCTCCGCCCTGAAGCACAAAAGTGCGAAATCCTAAATTATAGCCGCTTTCACAGCAGGAAAGTATCTGTTCACGGCTAAGCCTATAGCGGTCGGTGTTACGGTTGCTTCGGCGTATTCCGCAGTAGAGACAGTCATTTTTACATATATTAGATATCTCAACAAGGCCTCGTATATAAACATCGATGCCGTAATATTTTCTGCGAAGGTCATCGGCTTCTTTGCGTAGTTCGCTGTCATACCTGTCCGTACTTATAAGTTGTGCAAGCTCTCTATCGTTAAGGCTGTTTATGTTCATGGTTCCATCTCCCGATAATCATATCAAGAAAGCACTGATTAATTTTGAGGTACTGATTGGGGAGGAAATTTTTCTCGCAACAAGGAAAAAACGCATTAATACTTTATGCGTTTTTGGCCTTTTAACGTAGCTGCGAAGGAAATTAACCGTCAGGAGGCGTTTAAAGTCGTAGACGTGAATTATCAGTGCTTTCTTAAATAATAGTGTAGCATAAAAGCAGGGTCGAAATCAAGCCCGTAATATTAAAAGATTGTTAAAAAGATTGACAAGTGTGTCTTTTTGTATTAGAATAAACACAATAACTTATGGGAGTAGTGATTCTTATGGTGAAAAATGTCCCGGAGGTGGTTGCCCGCAGACTGCCGCGGTACTATCGGTATTTAGGTGATCAGCTTGAAAAAGGCGTAGTAAGAATATCCTCCCGGGCTCTGAGTGAAAAAATGAAGGTCACAGCTTCTCAGATTCGTCAGGATCTTAACTGCTTTGGCGGCTTTGGACAGCAGGGGTACGGATATAACGTTTATGAGCTGCACGAGGCTATAGGTGAGATACTTGGGCTCAACAACCACTATCGTATGATAATAATCGGCGCGGGCAATGTGGGAAGTGCTGTGGCGAATTATGCGGGCTTCAGACGTAGGGGCTTTGATATAGAGGCCCTGTTCGATGTCAAGCCTCAACTTATAGGTCAGAAGATCAACAATATTCCCATATATGATGTGGCCGAGCTTAAAAGCTACTGCCTTGAAAAAAAGCCTCATATTGCGGCTATTGCTGTGCCACGGTCTGTGGCGGAGGAGCTTGTCGGTGTGCTGGAGGAATGCGGAATACTGGGGATATGGAACTTTTCCCATGCGGATTTTGAGTGCTCAATACCGGTGGAAAGCGTACATATGTCGGATAGCCTAATGACGTTAAGCTATCGGATAAGCCATTAATCGAAACCAAAGGAGGTTATAACTATGAAAAAGCTATGTCTGCCTTTGCTGCTGACTGTATTGATTTTTGTTCAGGCAGCCTATGCTGCGCCGAGAATACCTGTCTACCGTGTGGATGACGCGTATCTTTTCTTTGACAAAAATACCGGCGAAATAACCGGCTTCGCAGGCGAACCCGTATATCTGACGATACCGTCGTTCATAGGCGGGTACAGGGTCGTTTCTATCGGAGAAAATGCCTTTGGCAACTGTAAGACACTTGTATCTGTGTCCATACCCGAAACTGTGACGAGTATTGGCTCCGGCGCCTTTAAAAACTGCACTGATCTGAGTAATGTTAACTTCTTGGGTAAGGTGTCAAACATTCCCATTGATGCCTTCGAAAACACTCCATGGACGGACAGCGGTGTAAGCGAGTTTGTTGTTGCAGGTGGGACGCTCCTTATCAGATACAACGGATCGGCAAGTGATGTGATTGTGCCTGCCGGAGTGGAAAGAATAGCGCCTTCGGCATTTTCGTATAATACAGCTGTAGAGCGTGTCGCCTTGCCGGAGGGGCTCATTGAAATAGGGGACAATGCATTTGTACACTGCCAGAACCTTGAAAATATTGATTTCCCCTCGTCTGTGCTGTATATCGGCATCGGCGCATTTGATGATACAGTGTGGCTTCGGAGCCGGACAGAGGAGTTTGTCAGCATCAACGGAATTCTTATTGCATACAATGGATCCGGCGAATATGTCAGCGTACCGGAAGGGATAGTTTCATTGGGTAGCGGCGTTTTTATGTCAAATGATAAGATTAAGGCCGTGTATCTACCTCAGTCTATTCGTACAATAAACGAGGCTGCGTTCAGTGAGTTGAAGTCCCTGTGTGCGGTTTATATTCCCGACGAGGTACAGTGGATTGCGGATTACGCATTTAATAATTCTCCGGAGGTGGTCGTTTTTGCCTCCTCAGGGACTTATGCGGAATATTACGCAGCCATTAATGGGATCAGATTTTCTCAGCCAGTGAATGTGGAGATAAACGCAACGCCGCTTGTCTTTGACGTAGCTCCCATTTCTTTAAACGGTGTTACCTATGCGCCCATGAGGACTGTGTTAGAAGCTATGGGTGTTGAGCTCAGTTGGGACGGCCGGGGCTATCTTACAGCCAGTGATGGAGCTACAACAGTTACAGCTCGTATTGACAGTAAGGATATATCAGTCAATCAAAGGGCCGCTGAGCTTGAGTCGCCGCTTATCATTATGAGTGGGCAGACAATGTTCCCTATAAGGGCTTTTGCGAATATTTTTGAATATGAGGTGGCCTGGGATGGAGAGTCCAACTGCGTAAAACTCAGCAAATAAGGGGGCGCGACATTTGCGAAAATTACTAAAGATATTTTTCAGTCAGACGTCTATTGTGGTGCTTCTGATGTTGGTGCAGATCGCGGCTATTGCCGTAATGGTTTTTAAGCTCAACCAGTATTCCAAAATCATTAGTCTGTTGTTCTTTATTATCACCTTTTTGGCGGTGATCGCTGTGATTAACAGCAACAAAAATCCCGCATATAAAATGTCGTGGCTGATACCTATGATGATATTTCCGCTTTTCGGCGGACTGATGTATATATTTATCAACGGACAGGGCCTTACAAGGCGGTTTTTTCATCATGTAAAAAAGATTGAAAAATCTCTTTGCCCCGACATAGAACAGGATAGCGCAATATTAGATGAAATTTACCGCAAGTCTCCCGCCAGATTTAATACCGTAAATTACTGTGCCCGCAATGATGACGTGGGTTACTCGGCTTTCAAAAATACAGATGTGACCTATTATCCTACCGGGGAGCTGTGCTGGAAGGATATGCTTACGGAGCTGGAAAAGGCGGAAAAGTATATTTATCTGGAATATTTTATCATTGAACCCGGCGAAATGTGGAACAGCATATTTGAAATACTTAAGCGTAAAGCGGCACAGGGCGTGGACGTGAGGGTTTTGTATGACGGAGTCGGCAGTCTTGTCCAAATGCCAAAAAAGTGCTCCCGGGAGATATGCGCCGCGGGGATAAAATGTCGTGCGTTTATTCCCCTTGTACCGTTTCTGTCCACTATGCAGAACAACCGTGACCACCGTAAGATCATGGCTATCGATGGTAAGGTGGCCTTTAACGGAGGCATCAACCTTGCTGATGAGTATATCAACAAAAAAGTGGTCTATGGCCGCTGGAAGGATACTGCTGTTCGACTTACAGGCGACGGAGCCTACAGCTTTGCCGTAATGTTCCTTCAGATGTGGCTGGCTACCGAGCGTAAGACGCCAGAATTGCCCGATATAAAGCCGGACTGGAATTATAAGGCTAAAACCGAGGGTTATATTATGCCGTTCTCCGACACTCCAAATGATGACTATCAGGTGGGGGAGTTTGTCTACCTTGAAATTGTCAACAAGGCCAAAAGCTATATTCATATTACCACCCCGTACCTTATACTTGACAATGAAATGATGACCGCTCTTGTAAATGCGGCAAGAAGCGGTATAGATGTAAAAATCATAATCCCCGGAGTGGCTGATCACTGGTATGCGTATTATGTTGCTATGGACTATGCCAAGGAGCTCCTGTCAAAGGGAGTCAAGATTTACATCTATGACCCCGGATTTATACATGCCAAGAACTTTGTCAGCGACGATGAGGTGGCTGTAGTAGGAAGCATTAATCTTGATTATCGTAGCCTTTACCTTCATTTTGAGTGTGCCACATGGATGTACGCATCTCCGGCAGTGGAGGCTGTTGAAGAGGATTTTAACGAAACGCTCAAGGAATGCCATCTTCTTACCGATGAGGAACTGGACTCTCGCAGCGTGATAAAAAGGTTTGTCAGCGCGGTGTTAAGAATTTTTGCTCCGCTTATGTAAAAGTACTTGCAATACTTAAAATAATGTGTTATACTATACGTAGAGAGGAATTTTTGGTATGAAAATCCTTGGACTTGATTACGGCGAGGCGAGGATCGGAGTTGCCGTCAGTGATGTTTTTGGAATAGTAGCTACTCCGCTGGAGACAATATCAACACATGACCGGGAAAAGCAGCTTGAAAGTTGCGCCGCTTTAGCGCGGGAAAACAGGGTTGAAAAGCTTGTGCTTGGCTTGCCTATGCGTATGGATGGCACTCATGGACACAGGGCGGAGTATACCGAGGCTTTTGCTCGAGATCTTTCGATTTTGACAGGGCTGCCGTATGAAATGTGGGATGAACGATTTTCCAGTGCTGAGGCGCACCGCCTTCTGGAGGCGGGGGGCGTAAGCGGGAAAAAGCGTAAGACTAAGGTTGACAAAATTGCAGCTGTGCTTATATTGCAGGGGTATTTGGACGCTCATGGAAAATAATAACAGAATAGTATTTAAGGAAAGACGTGTGCAGAAGCTGCGCGGCTTGACTTAACAATAACACTTAATGCGGGAGGCGTTTTAAAATGAATGAGGAACCTAAGGATTTGATAGAG
>CAYTWZ010000099.1:0-6606 GCA_964442035.1 uncultured Oscillospiraceae bacterium | reverse complement strand
CTTAAGATAAACTATTTTAAAAGAGCGCACCTCTCATTGAAGTGCGCCCTAATACAAAAGGAGGAAAATGGCTATTTTATTACCGCTTCGGCAGCAGGTGACAGCGTCCCGGCGCTGTTCCAAAGCATGGCCTTTACAGTGGCAGCACCGGAGGTGTCCACTCCCTCAAAAAGGATACTGCCAGCTCCGCTGTCGATAGTAACAGCCTTACTTTGGGTGGAAATCAGCTTCTTTTCGCTGTCATACAGCACAAGATATGCTATTGCCGTGGTCTTATCACCTATGTTGTCGGTTTTGACTGTAACCGCGCCGCCCGTCTGGGTCACAGATTCGAGGGTTATGTCACAGCCGTATTCCCGCAAAGTACTCCAATCAATTTTGAGCCTCGCATCAATATATCCGCTTGGGCTTATAGAGTCCATGGGAGTGTGCGGCACCTTTATAGCAAAGTCGATATATTCCGACATATCAGGCAGTACAAACTCAAAGCGCCGCAGGTATTCCATGGGGTACTCGTCTGTCCCGTCCGTGGCTACAATATCCCGCTTTGCTACAGGTGTGACATACTGAGTTATTCCGTCAGCGTTTTTAAAGCGGGCGTTTTCCAGAGCGGAATAAAACGGAGTTATGGTCACGGGATTGGTCTCGATACGAATGGTGGAAACGCCTCCCCGTGTGGTAATTATTGCCCGGTTGTTATCAGTAAATGCCTTGTTGCCCATGGAGGGTTGGTCGGATGAGGCATTCCAAAGGGCTACCTCTACGATGTATTTTCCGTTCTTGCTGATATCGGGGGCCTTTGCCTTGAGGCTGTCCCAATAAATTTTTACAAAGCTGTCCACGTTGAATTTTCCATGCTCAAATTCTACACCGGACACAACCCCGTTCAGATTGTTCATGGCGGGAACGTAAAGGTAGGTATTAATGTTATATTCCTTTGTAAGCTCCCCTGACAGAGGAACGGTCAGGTGCGTTACTACCGGCGTATTAAGGGCAAAGTATTCATCGGAATAGCCTGTAGTGCCCATAACAGCTTTGCTGCCTGCAAGGGTCAGCGCCTTTGTGCGGTCATTGTCCTCGTAGCAGCCGTTAAAGCCCAACACATAAAGAGGCTCCTCGGGGGTGTCGTTGATAATTTCAAAATCCAAGGTCATAGCATTGTCCTTGCTCACAGTCAGCACAGCTTTTTCCTTCCTGTCGCCGCCCGTGAGATAGTGCTCTACTATATCAGTACGGCAGCTTACCTCCACCTCGTACACGCCCGGTTCCACAGAAGAAGGAACATTGATCACTTCCTCCTCATAGGTTACGGAAAGGGCGTTCATAACAGCGTCCCTAATAGTGTTTGATGAAACAGTGGCGCTGGAAACAGCGTCAACCTGATACAGTTCTTTGGCGTTTTCCTGACCGGCCTTTTTGCCGTTCCACCAGTTTTTAAGGCCGTCAATGGCCATTTGCAGCTTGGACTTGTTGAAGTCGGCGTAAGTGCCTCCGAAGTTATCTCCGGCGATGTCCACACCGCTGATAACTCCGTCTGTCACCGTAACCTGTACATTTACGTCATATTTGCCGAATTGCGTGACCTTGGCCGTACCGCTGTATGTGACAGACGTGCCGGGCGAGGCCGCGCCGGTATAATCGATGGCTAAGTACGCATCGGGAGCATAGCCCATGGCGTCAACATACATATTGAGATATACGCCGTCCAGAGACACATCAGGTATCACAAAGGATATTTTGCCGGGCACGGTTTTGGTATTTCCGCTTGAGTCGGTGTAGACCGTAGTTTCCACTACCTCGGCGTCAACGGTTTCTCCGGTGACGCTGTTTTCCTGATAGATTTTAAAATCGTGGGCCATATCGCTTATGGAACCCATCTTGACCTCGTGCAGAGTAGTTGTCAAAACGGCGCTGCCATCCTCATTGATTGTCAGCTCCGCCGTGGCCGGGAAGGCCGCGGCGGCCGCACTGGGATTTGCGATATTGCCGGCGTTACGCAGGGAAATCGGCACGCTGTACTTTCCGGTAGAGAGCTGGGCTCCTCCGCTGCCGAAGCCGACAGCATAGGCAACGGAGAGCAGCAGTGCCATGGTCAAGACCGTCGCGATCAGTTTTTTTATTCTGCATCTAACCATTTTTTACCGCTCCAATAATCATAATCCGCCTTTGTATTTTCTGCAAATGTATTGGCGTAATTCACAGCGTTACTTTTACCGAGATTTGCAGAGGTCAGCATAATATCCCGCTCCGGATTTAACTCCATACAGTTGATTCTGGGAATAACAAATTTCTTTTTCATAAATTAACACTCTCCTTACTGTTCGTTAACAAGGCCTGTATTGGCCTCGTTTCCGGCGCTTTCGGTGACCTTTGTGTTCTCAAAATCCGGTTCCACGGCCTCAAGGCTCACCGGATCGGTATCACTGTCCGCGGCGCTCAGATGGATAACGCCGTTTTCATCAGGAGTGAGGGTGGTCGTCTGACCGTCCATGATGCAGATAATACTCTTTATGCTTACGCCGGAGTCAGTGAGCTTTTTCTTAAGACTCAGGGTATTAGCTGTCTCGTCAAGGTCAAAGAACTTTGCGGTCTCGTCAGTGAGCTGACCGTCAACTATATAAAGTCCGCCCTTGGTAATAACATCGTTTACCGCAGCTACCTGATCGGCTGTTATGATGTCCGCCGCAAAGCTTTCAAAAGCTGATGACACAAGGCTGTACACGCTTACAGGCTCGGTTTCGCCGCTCTTGCTGCTGCCAACGACTGCTTTGGCCGTATAAAGGGTGTTGGTGTCAGATGGGGCAAGGGCGATGCCCTTGTATTCATCTGTAACTTCAACCTCCATGCCTTCGGCAGCAACGGTATCGCTCTTGCCCTTGGCAATAATGTCTATGGCATAGCTGCCGTTTTCAAAGCCGTCAAACATAAAGTCGATGGTAAACCTTTCGCCGTTCCAGCCAAGGACTGGTGTGGGCAGCTTTACCTCCACAGGGTAAGAAGGATCACTGGTGGGGGCGGTAACATCGCTAATCTTCTCCGTATTGACAAAGTCCATAGCAAAGTATGCGTCCTGGGCAATATTCATGGGGTCGGATATGAACATATTTACATAGGTTCCATCGGTTGCTTTGTCGGGAAGGGTGAATTTTATTCCGTCTATCTCCCCATTATCATTTGTCTTAAATGCGGCGGACACAAGGTCGCTGCCCTTTCCGTTTTGGTATATCTTCCAGTCCGCTGCCGCAATAGTAAAACCGGCGAAGGTCACGGGCTGAAGGTCAACTGTCACTGTGGCTGTGCCGTCCTCGCACACCATGAGCTCCGCCTTTACTATGCAGCCGGCGGCCATGGAATTATTAGCAATGTTGTTTGCATTCTTCATTTCAAGGGGCAGACTGTATGTGCCGGGCTTAAGCTCAGTGGGAGCCGTACCGAACAGGAATGTGTCGTCGAGCGCAGCGTTTTCCATATCCAGCGTAAGGGTGATATCAGTGGAATATTCGTCTATTGCCTTGCCATTCATCCCAGCCATAAAGTCTACGCTTATAGTCAGCGTCTGACTGTCGTTTTCATCAAGGCTGAGAGGATATCTGAACACATTAGGAACAGTAATTGTTTCCATAGTATGTGAAGAAGTATCCGTGATATTACCGTGTATATTGGTATATACACTCTCCCTTTCGGTAACGACCTCTGCGCCCTGTATCCAAGCCACATTGGCCTCATAGTTATTTCCGAAAAGGTTTTCGATTGTCATGTGATTGTTTGTGGCTTCCATTACCATTGTTCCGTCGTCGCTGACAGTGATAGTCACGCTGTCGCCGAATGCCTTGGCAAAGGCCTGCTGTACAGCTTCAAGCGGAGCCTTGCTGGTAAGGCTCTTAATGGGAACAATGTAAGTACCCGGTGTAATGGATCCTTGGGCAAAGGCTACGGTCCCAAGCAGTGACAGCGCCATTGCAAGGGAAAGGATAAAAGCCGCAGCCTTTTTGAGCTTCTGTGATTTCATGTAAACACTCTCCTTAAAAAATTTATTTATCGTAAAGACCTATACGGTCATTACAAACCGTTTTCCGCCGATACTGTCAACCTCAAGCTCCACGCCGTAGGTTTTCTGAAGCAGATCGGGGGTAATGATTTTTTCCGGTTTGCCACCGGCTATAATGCGGCCGCTTTTCATAACATAGATGCAGTCGCTGTAATGTATGGCCTGATTTATGTCGTGGAGCACCATTACTACCGTCAGGCCAAGCTCGCTGTTGAGCCGCCGGACAAGCCGGAGCACCTCTATCTGGTAGCGTATATCAAGATAAGTAGTCGGTTCGTCCAGCAGCAGGATTTTTGTATTCTGGGCCAGCGCCATAGCTATCCACGCCCTTTGCCGCTGACCGCCGGAAAGCTGGGACAATGGCTTCCCTGCCATGGCCTCAAGCCCGGCTGCTTTGATGGCGTCATCGATGAAGCGCTGGTTCTCATCCCTGCCGCTAAGTCTGCGATGGGCCAGACGGCCATAGCCTACCAGAGTCCGGACATTAATATCCGCCGGGACAGTATTGTTTTGGTGTACAATGGCCACCTGACGGGCAAAGGTCTTAAGGGGGATGCGGCTTATATCCTGTCCGTCAATGGTAACGCTGCCGCTTTGGGGCCTGAGATTTTTTGTCATAACGCCAAACAGTGTGGTTTTTCCACAGCCGTTTGCACCTATGAGGGAGGTTATCTTCCCTATGGGGATCTCCAGGCTTACGTCTGCAAGGGCTTGATTGTCACCGTAGGAAAAGCTGACGTTTTTAACTTCCATAGGTTTTTCCGCTCCCTTTCAGCAATATTATGAAGAACGGGCCTCCGATAACAGACATGATTATCGCCGGAGACACCTCATAAGGGTAAGCGATAAGCCGACCGGCGGTGTCGGCGGCAAGAGTCATAATCGCCCCCAGCAGCATCGAAAAGGGTATCAGCCGTTTATGGCTGCTACCTACAAGCAGTCTGCCGATGTGGGGGGATATCAGCCCCACAAAGCTTATCGTCCCTGCCACGGCGGTGGTTATGGATGCCAGCAGCACCGCTGAAAAGGAAACAATTACTCTTAGCAGACTGACATTCACTCCAAGAGCCCGGACGGTCTTGTCTTCAAGGGCCATCAGATCACAGCCCCTTGCCATAGCACAGGCAAGGACGAGACCGACAACGGTATATATGGCCAGAAGCCTCACATCATCCCATGTTTTAAGGGATATATTTGCGTTCACCACGGATGCGGCTCCGGTATAGTTTTGGCCGCTCATAGTGGTAAAGGCGCCCGTCAGTCCTGAAAACACTGCATTTACCGCCACACCAACCAGAATGATCCTTAGGGGCGAAAAGCCGTTTTTCCATGACAGGACGTAAACAAGGGCGCAGGCCGCAAGTCCGCCGATAAAGGCAAACACCGGCGACAGAAAGAAAAGCCGCGGCGCAAAGCTGACTATCAGTACGGAGGCAAATTCCGCCGCCGAAGATATGCCCAAAATTCCGGGGTCGGCCAGGGGGTTTTTAAGCGCCGACTGAAACAGCGCTCCGCTGACCGCCAACGATGCTCCTGTGAGGACGGCAATAAGTATTCTTGGCAGACGCAGGTCAAAAACTATGGCCGCGTTTTCGCTGACATTTCCAAAAAGAGCTTGTAAAAGCTCAGAATATGAAACCTTTATACTGCCTGAATTGACAGAAAATACAAACAATGCAGCCAGTAAAAGAGCTTCTGTAAAAAAGCCTAATAAAACTCTTTTGCGCATATCACTCACCGTAAAGCATGGGCTCCAGTTCCGCAAGAGCCTGAGGATAGTCAAAGGTGGCGCTCATGCCGAAAAGCATATAGTCCACGTCATAGACCCGACCCTCCTTCACAGCCCGGAAATGCTTCCAGATGCTGTTTTGGGAAAATTCCTTTTCAAACATTTCCAGTGCCTCCTTGGGCAGACCGTGAGCGGTGCGTATGATAACATCCGGGTCAGTTGCAAGAATTTCCTCCGGGTTCACGCTGAGAAAGTCCTTGACGTTGTGATGAAATACATTTGTGCCTCCTGCCAATTCCACAAGAGAGCCGGCGTATGATTTCTGTGTAGCAACCAGATAACTGCCGGGCAAGCCCATCAAAACCAGCACCTTCGGACTTTTCATGCCTTTGTGGCTGCCGGAGTATTCGGCCATAAAGCCGGTATATTCGGCAATTATTCTATCCGCCTCGGCGGACTTCCCGTATTTGTCCCCGATAAGGCGTACACTGTTGTAAAGTCCCTGTACGCTGCGGAGATCAACAAAGGTAGAGGTCACGCCGATATTGTTATATTTTATTTCCAAATCCTCCTTTAAAGTGTCAGGGCCTATAACATCCGTTGGCTTAAGGGATTTTATAATCTCCATATCCGGCTCCATGGGCGAGCCTATGCGCTTGACATTCTCATATCTGGCAGCTATGGCGGTCACTGAGGTTTCGGGAACTCCCACCAAGTCTATTCCAAGCCGGTCTGTTATGTCGCACACAGCCGCCGAAGTTGCAATGATGCGATCCTCCCTTTGGGCTTGCTCCTGAGGGGACTCTTTTGAGTTGCTTTGCGCAGCAGG
>CAYTWZ010000098.1:0-6658 GCA_964442035.1 uncultured Oscillospiraceae bacterium | reverse complement strand
AGCAGGAAGTCAAATATACCCATTGTGGTAATACCGCGGTCGTCCCGCTTCAGCTTAATATCATCCTTTACAACGATGATCTTCTTAAAGGAATCCCCTGTTTTCATCAATGGACGCTTTTCTTGCAGCTCTTTTGCTTCATTTGTCATATCAAACGCAGATTGAATATAATATTTATTGTTCCCTTTAGTGGCAATGAAGTCGACTTCAAGTCTTTTTTGCGCTTTCTTTCCTTCATTGTTTGTTTCGACTGTTTCAACAACGCCGACATCTACGCGATATCCTCTGATTTTAAGCTCGTTGAAAATGATATTTTCCATAATATGATTTTCTTCCTGTTGTCTGAAATTCAGCTGCGCGTTTCTGATTCCTACATCGCTAAAGTAATATTTTGACGGTGTTTCAATATATTTCTTCCCCTTAACATCATATCTCAAAGCTTTGTCCATTAAAAAGGCGTCTGTCAGAAATCCGAGATACTTTTTAACGGTTTTCTCCGTGATTCTACTGTTTTTCACGCTTCTGAATGTACGGGCAAGCTTTGCCGGGTTAGTAAGCGACCCCACCGAAGACGCGAGAATATTTATCAGGTCTTCCAATTCACCTTCGTTGCGAATTTTGTTTCTGTCAACAATATCGCTGATATAAACTTTCTTTAATAGGGAAGAAAGATATTCGGCTTTCATTTCATCATCTTCGCGGGTCAAAATCAGCGGAAGACCGCCATAAGTATAGTAATCCTTCCAAGCCTGAGAGACGCTGCCGTCATACACGGAGCAGTACTCAGCGAAAGAAAGCGGATGAACCTGTATTTCATCGCCTCTGCCTCTGAATTCTGTAAGGATATCGCTTGACAAAAATTTGGAGTTGCTGCCTGTCACATATACGTCTAAATTTTTTATATGCGACAGACCGTTGACCAAGTCGGTGAAATCCCCTACGTACTGTATTTCGTCAAGAAACAGGTAGTATTGCTCCTTATCCTTAATTTGTTCTTTTATATGATAATATAATGTTTTAGGGTCTCTAAGTTCGTCGTTCATAATGTCGTCAAGAGCAATCTCAATAAGGTGATCGTCTCTGACGCCTTTACCAAGCAAATAATCGTGATATAAATGAAAAAGCAAATAGGATTTACCGCATCTTCTTATGCCTGTAACAACCTTTACCAATCCGTTACATTCTCTTTTAATTAATTTGTTCAAATATAAATCTCGTTTGATTTCCATATCATTCACTCCGTTTTTAAAATTCTACGATCGTATTATAACACATTATTATCAAAAAGTCAACGGCTTAGTACAGATTTGGTCTACTTTTTGAGTAAAACCGTACTTTAAACTCGGCTTCAAAGGCAGCCCCGGACTGCAACCGGTTTTTTTCGGTCATATCACCGGGCGGCGGGTAATAGTCCTTGACTACCGCCAAAAAAAGTGTTATAATTTCAATAACCGAATACATTTTTTTGAAAGGATCGATTTATGGTGAAAGTTCTTTTGATCAACGCAAGCCCGCACAAAAACGGCTGCACATATACCGCTCTTTGTGAGGTGGCCAAGGGCTTGTCCGAGCAGGGCGCGGAAAGCGAAATATTCTGGGCCGGAGGCACAACAAAGGGCTGCATGGGCTGCGGCTATTGCGCAAAAAACGGCAAATGCGTCACAAATGACTGCGTAAATGAGGCGCTTGAAAAGCTATGCGCCGTCGATGGGATAGTTATCGGCTCCCCGGTGCACTATGCCTCCGCCAGCGGCGCGGCCGCGTCCTTTATGGACAGGCTGTTTTACGCCGGGGGCGGTATGCTGCGCTTTAAGCCCGGAGCGGCTGTGGTCAGCGCCAGACGCGGCGGGACCACAGCGGCCATTGACCAGCTGAATAAGTATTTTACCATCAATAATATGCCTGTGGTGAGCAGCCGCTACTGGCCGATGGTTCACGGCAATACGCCTGAAGAGGTCTTACAGGATCTTGAGGGCATGCAGGTAATGCGGACGCTGGGTCGCAATATGGGCTGGCTCATCAAATGCATTGGCATAGCCCGTGAAAACGGAATTGAAGCGCCCACGTTGGAAGAGGCCGTAAAGACAAATTTCATAAGATAGAGGACGTAACGTGAAAAATAAGCGGCGCGTTTTGCCTGCGTTCGGGGCTCGGAGTGTATTTATACGCCCCGTCCATCAAGGAGGCGATCCGCTTGCTTCTTTTCAGCGTTATGGATTTGAGCCGCCCAAGGGCGGCATGGAGGATTGAGATGAACACTAAGCTTGAGGCCTTTAAGGCCGGAATAAAAGACAAAAACGTCACAGTGCTTGGCATAGGCGTCAGCAATCTGCCCCTTATACGCTTTCTCGCCGCCGTGGGGGCAAGGGTCACCGCCGCCGATAAGAAGCCTGAGTCGGACATTGCCGCCGCCGGGGAGCTTAAGGCTCTGGGCGTGACCCTTAAAACGGGGGAGGGATATTTGGATGACCTTGGGGGAGACGTCATCTTCAAGACCCCCGGTATTCGCTTTGACACGCCCCGGCTGCTTAAGGCCGAAGAAAAGGGCAGCCTTGTCACCAGCGAGATGGAGGTGTTTTTTGAGCTCTGTCCCGCTAAGATCGTTGCCGTCACAGGCAGCGACGGCAAGACCACTACCACCACTCTGATATCCGAAATGCTCAAAAAAATGGGCAGGACCGTACACCTGGGAGGCAATATCGGCAAGCCTCTGCTTCCGGAGATCGAAGCCATAGACCCCGCAGACGCCGTTGTGCTGGAGCTAAGTAGCTTTCAGCTGCACACAATGAAAAAAAGCCCCTCGGTGGCAGTGATCACCAACCTCAGCCCCAACCACCTTGACTGGCACAAATCCTATGAGGAATACAAGGACGCCAAGCGCAATATCTACCTCCATCAGGACAAAAACGGCGTACTTGTGGTGAATAAGGCCAATGAGGAGTGCTACGAATGCCGCCTTGGGGCAAAGGGACAGGTGCGCGCCTTCGGCTATGACAGGGACTGCGCGGTTTATGCCGAGGACGGCGCGATTTACGCCTTTGGGGAAAGGGTAATGGACGCCTCCCTTATCAAAATACCCGGTGAACACAATGTGCAAAACTATATGGCGGCCATCGCCGCCCTTGGGCCGGAATGTATCCCCGCCGCCCGTGAGGTGGCGGCGGAGTTCGGAGGCGTACCTCACAGGATCGAGCTTGTGCGTGAAAAGGACGGGGTTCGCTACTATAACAGCTCCATTGACAGCAGCCCCAACCGCACCATCAACACCCTCAAGGTGTTTGATAAGGTCATACTTATTGCCGGAGGCAAGGACAAGGGCATCCCCTATGACGCTTTGGGCGAGTCCCTTGCCACAAGGACAAAGGCCGTTTTTCTTGTGGGTATGACCGCCGGCGTCATCAAGGAGGCGCTGGATAATTACGCGGCGAAAACCGGTGTTGGCGGGGATATTCCCGTGAAGATCTGTGAAAGCTATGAGGAGGCCGTATCCCTTGCGGCGAATTATGCCAAAAGGGGAGACGCCGTACTTATGAGCAATGCCAGCACAAGCTTTGATATGTTCCGCAATTTTGAGGAACGTGGAGAGCTGTTCCGAAGCTTGGTAAATAATTTATGACAAAGGTAGTGTGAATACAGCTTGAAAACAGAGGAAATATTAAAACAGCTTGACTCCCCCCGTGGAGTCAGCGGCTTTGAGACCCGCGCGGGGGAAGCGATAAAGGCCCTTTACGCCCCGTATTGTGACGAAATATACGCGGACACTATGGGCAATATCATAGGCTACCGCCGCTGCGAAATAGAGAACGCGCCGGTGATCATGCTTGAGGCTCATCAGGACGAGCTGGGCCTTATGGTCAGCGGCATAACCGACGAGGGCAGTCTTTTGTTTGTGGAAATAGGGGGCTTTGACCCCAAGACCCTGCCCGCCGCTGAGGTCACCGTCCACTGCCGGGAGGGGGACTTATTCGGCGTTATCGGGGCAAAGCCGCCCCATCTGGTAAAGGATGCATCCAAGGCCTTAAGCGTTGAAAACATGGCCGTGGATATTGGATTTTCCAAGGAGCGGACGGAAAAAATCGTAAAAATAGGGGATATTATCACCCTTAATACGGGCTATACCCAGCTTGGCGGCTCCGCCTTTGCGGCCCGGTGCATTGACGACCGCGGCGGCGTGGCGGCAGTGGTCAGGGCTCTTGAAATAATACAGGACTATAAGCTCAAGTGCGACGTTGCGGCAGTTGCTGCCGTGCAGGAGGAGGTAGGCCTGCGGGGCGCGAAGACGGCCGCCGCCGTCATAATGCCCGACGCGGCAATCGCGGTGGACGTCTGCCACGCAACCAGCCCCGGCGTCAGCGACAACGCCTTTCCCATGGGCGGCGGGCCGGTAATATCCTACGGCCCCAACCTTCACCCGAAGCTGACCCGGAGCATTACGGACACGGCCAAGGAACTGGGAATAGCTGTCAATATCGATGTGGACAGCGGCGACACCGGTACCGACGCTTGGGAAATTCAGGTTGCCGGCACGGGCGTACCTACGGCCCTTTTGTCAATACCCATAAGGTATATGCACGCCAACTACGAGGTGGGGGACGCGACAGATGTTGAAAACACCGCCCGGCTGATGGCGGGCTATATACTCAAATTCAGCGGAGGTGATCGGCTGTGCTTTTAAAGGAGCTGTGCGGTCTTTCAGGCCCGTCAGGGAATGAGGACGAGGTACGTAAATTTATACTGGAAAACATCAGCGCCGATGAAATAACCGTGGACACTATGGGCAATGTTATCGCCCGCAAAAAGGGCCCCGGTAAGAAAATTATGGTCGCGGCTCATATGGACGAGGTTGGCTTTATAGTCAGCGGCTTTACCGACGACGGCTTTGTTAAGTTCAAAACCGTGGGTGGAATACTCACCACCGTGCTTGTGAGCAAAAAGGTGATCATGGGCGAAAAAAAGATCCCCGGCATCATCAGCGCCAAAGCCGTTCACCTGCAAAAACGGGACGAGAGGGAAAAGCCTGTTCCCCTTAATGAGCTGTACATCGATATAGGCGCCAAAAGCAGGGACGAGGCGGAAAAGCTCCTTTCCCTTGGGGATTACGGCACCTTTGCCGGGGAATTTACGGAGTTCGGGGACGGCTTGGTCAAAAGCAAGGCTCTTGACGATCGCGTCGGCTGTGCCGTAATGCTGGAGCTTGCCAAAAGGGAATACCAAAACGATATGTATTTTGCCTTTACCGTACAGGAGGAGGTAGGCCTCCGCGGGGTGATAATTGCCGCCAACCGCGTCAGGCCTGAGCTGGCGCTGGTGCTGGAGGGTACCACCTGTAGCGACGTATACGGCGTTAAGCCCCACGAGACTGTGACCCGTCTTGGGGGCGGCGCGGTCATGACAGCCATGGATCGGGCGGCTGTCAGCGACCGTAAGTATTTTGAGCTTATCAAATCCGTTGCCGAGAGGGAGAATATCCCCCTCCAGATCAAGCGCGCAAGCGCCGGAGGCACCGACGCGGGGAGCATACAGACCAGCGGCGGCGGAGTGAAAACGGCGGTACTGGCGGCGCCCTGCCGCTATATACATTCCCCGGTGAGCGTAATGAGCAAAAAGGATTTTGACAGCCTGGGCCGTCTGGCGGCGGCTGTCCTTGACGAACTTGAAGGGAGAGACATATAAAATGGAGTTATTGGCTAAGCTTACGGAGTGTTATTCTCCCTCAGGCAGGGAGGATCGTATACGTGAGATCATTGCGGCGGAAATGGAGCCCTATGTGACCGATGTGTACAGGGACGCCTTAGGCAACCTTATCTGCCGGAAAAAGGGCAACGGAAAGCGGCTGATGCTGGCGGCTCATATGGACGAGATCGGCTTTATGGTCACTCATATTGAGGACAGCGGCTTTCTCCGCTTTGCCGCCGTGGGGGGCATATCCCCATACAACAGCGTCAACCGTGAGGTTGTGTTTGAAAACGGCGTCCGTGGCGTAATATCCTACGAAAAGGATCTTAAGGATCTTAGCCTTAGCAAGATGTATATCGATATCGGCGCCGCGGACAGAGCCGAAGCGGAGGAAAAGACCCCTATCGGCAGTATGGCTGTTTACAGCGGCAGCCTCAGCGTTATGGGAGGGTGCGTCTCATCAAAGAGTATGGATGACCGGGCGGGCTGCTATGCTCTTATCCGCGCCGTACAGCGGGCAAAGGACTGCCCCAACGACCTTTACGCGGTGTTTACCGCGCAGGAGGAGCTTGGCCTCAGAGGTGCCAAAACAGCGGCCTGCAATGTGGAGCCTGACTTAGGTATAGCGGTGGACGTCTCCATGGTGGGGGACACTCCCGAAAGCCCCAAGTACAGCCTTTCCCTGGGCAATGGCCCCGGAATAAAGCTGAAGGACGCGTCCTTCATCATTCACCCCAAGGCAAGGGAGCTTTTGCTCCGCAGCGCCCGTGAGTCGGACGTCCCCTATCAGCTGGAGGCGGCGGCCTACGGCGGCACGGACGCCGGGGCTATACATCTCACCGGCGGGGGAGTTCCGGCAGGTACGCTGTCCATCCCCGCCAGGTACATCCACTCTCCCCGGGAGGTAGTGAGCCTTAAGGATTTGGAAAATACCGCGAAGCTGTTGGCTAAGCTTATCGAGATAGGAATTTAAACTAAGGAA
>CAYTWZ010000097.1:0-6720 GCA_964442035.1 uncultured Oscillospiraceae bacterium | reverse complement strand
CAGGCTGACCTGGAAGCTGGAAAGAAAGACAGCTACAAGGTCAAGTATGAGGCCATCAAAGAAGAACTTGAGGGCTACAAGAACGAGCAGACCAAGAAGGAGAGCCGTGCGGCTAAGGAAAAGGCCTATCGGGAACTCCTGAAAGCTGCGGGGATCAGCGAGAAGCGCATTGACGCGGTTTTGAAAGTGTCCGATGTGGACGGCGTGGAGCTGGACGACAAGGGCGCGATCAAGGGCGCGGATGGACTGACAAAATCGGTCAAGAACGAGTGGTCGGACTTCATCGTCACGACCACCACGAAGGGCGCGGATACGGCCAAGCCCCCGGCTAACACAGGCGGCACCATGACCCGTGACCAGATTATGGCGATCAAAGACCGCTCCGAACGCCGCGCGGCCATTGCCGCGAACATGAATCTATTCCAAAAAGGAGAGTAACAAATGGCAGAGACTAATCTGATCAAAAAAGCTGACCTTGTGCGGGTGCGCGAGGTCGAATTCACCGAGATGTTCACCGAGAGCGTCAAAAAGCTGGTAGAAGCTCTTGGCGTGACACGCAAGATCGCAAAACAGGCGGGCACTACCTTGAAGACCTACAAAGCGACCGGCACGCTGGAGAGCGGAGCTGTGGCGGAGGGCGGCACCATTCCCCTGAGCCACTACACCACCATTGCGCTGACCTATAAGGAGATCACCCTGAAGAAGTGGCGCAAGGCTACCAGCGCAGAGGCCATCGTTGACCGTGGCTTTGACCAGGCGGTCGATATGACCACTGACCGGATGCTGAAAGACATTCAGAAGGGTATCCGCAAGGACTTCTTTGATTTTCTGGCAACCGGTACCGGCGCGGCGGCGGGCGACGACCTCCAGGCCACCATTGCGCAGACCTGGGGCCAGCTCCAGGTGCTGTTTGAGGATGACGAGATCCAGGCGGTGCATTTCATCAACCCGCTGGACATTGCCGACTATCTGGCAAAGGCGCAGATTACGACCCAGACCGCGTTTGGTATGACTTATATCGAGAACTTCCTGGGCATGGGAACCGTGTTCCTGAACAGCTCTGTGCCCAAGGGCACCATCTATTCCACGGCGCAGGACAACATTGTGCTGTACTACATCCCTGTCAACGGCGCGGACCTCGACGAGGTGTTCAGCTTCACCACCGACGAGACCGGCTATGTCGGCATCCACGAGGAACCCGACTACACAAACATGACCTGTTCTGACACCGTAATCAACGGCATGGAGCTGTTCGCGGAGCGCGTCGACGGCGTTGTTGTTGGCACAATCGGCGCTGGAAGTGATGAAGGCGCCGACGGCGGCGAAGGCACGGGGGAATAAATGAACTGTTGACAGCGGCCTCCCTTGACGATCCCGTTGACCTTGACAGCATGACAAAGGCCCAGCTTTTGGCATATGCGGAGGAAAACGGGATCGAGGGGGTCAGCAGTTCGATGTTAAAGGCTGACATTCTTGCGGTGATTAAGGAGGAAGTGTGATGCTGGAGCAGGTTCTGACGTACTTGAATAATTGGTTCCTTATGGGCATTTACGAGGGTACATATACCATTCAGGACGGCAGTATCACATTGCCTTTCCTGCAAAACGGCCAGTATTTCCGCGTGATCGGCAGCGTGTTTAACGATGGGCTGTACCAATACAACGATGAACTGAGCCTGACAGACGAAGTGTTTGACGGCGTCATTTGGGCGCTGGCAGTGCCGAAAGCGATCATCTCACTGACTGCGGAGATCGAAGCGTGGCAGAAAAAGAACGGAGAAACTGTGGCAAGCCCGTTTACCAGCGAATCCTTTGGCGGGTATTCATATACCAAGGCAGCCAATGAGAGCACAGGCGCGGCGCTGACGTGGCAGGACGTATTTGGAAGCCGCCTGAGCGCTTATAAAAAGCCCCGTGAGCTTGGATATGTCAAGCCCTCCAGGCCGCCTGTGCCGGTATATAGGCGCCCGTTTAACCCTGATTTTCCATGGAGGTAAACCATGAGTTTGCTTGATGATTTCGCGCGGCCCTGCGTGCTCCTTGAACACAAACAAGCCTTTGGCGCAGAGGGCGGATGGACAACAGAATGGACGGACGGCGCAAAGTTCCAGAACTATCAAGCTTTTGATACTTCTATGGAGGCCAGAAGAGCGGAACAGGAGGGCGTGACAAGCGTTTATTCGGCTCTTGTGGATAAGGATGTTCCCATTGAATACAACGATTATTTCCGGGACACGTCCACGGGGTTGACCTATCGTGTGACCTCCAACCCGGCAGATAAGGAATCACCCGCCTCCGCGAGTTTCAGCCTGAAATTTTTCACGGCGGAAAGGAAGGTGCCGCCCACATGATTGTGAATGTTCTTGGGTCCAATTATGAGCTGACAATCAAAAAGTATGACGAAGACGAGGCTTTTGACCGATTGCATATTGATGGATATTGCGACGGCTCGACTAAAAAAATTGTTGTCTACGATATGTCCACATATAAAGGTTGGGAGAACGAATCGGTAGATACTGCCACTGCAACGACAAAAGAAACTATTCGCCATGAAATTGTGCACGCCTTTCTTAACGAAAGCGGGCTGTGCTCCAGCGGATTACAATACGAAGGTTCCTGGGCCAGAAACGAAGAAATGGTGGATTGGGTGGCTCTGCAAGGACCAAAAATCTACAAGGCATGGCAGGAGGCCGGCGCGCTATGACAAAAGAAGCGGCCTTGCATGCATTCTTTAACGGGTTTGATATCCCATTTTACCCCGATTCCGCTGTTCCTGATGACGCCGTTTTCCCATGGGGAACATACGAGCTGATTACCAGCGCATGGGAGGGCGGCGAGGTCGGCCTAACGGTCAATCTTTGGTATTACACAACAGATGAAGCGCCTCCCAACGAAAAAACGCGGGAGCTGTCAAAGGAGATTGGAATCGGTGGGAGGATTATTCCATGTGACGAAGGATATATCTGGCTGAAACGCGGTTCCCCGTGGTGCCAGAGCCTGACCGATGATACTGATGCAAACATCAAGCGGCGGTACATTAACATTACCGTCGAATACCTGACACACTACTAAAGGAGCTGAAATAATGGGTAAATTTACGGTTATTCCTGAAAATACATTTTCTGAGCTTCAGACCGACGCTGGCGTACTGCTGAAAAACTTCGACCCTGGGACCGGCGCAGCCCCGGCGGATGCGGATATTATCTGCGCAACGACCGGCGGCATCAACGCATCCTGTGTCCCGACCTACTCTGACTATGGCGAGGATGTAGACAATTGCCCGGCTAACATGATGGAGCTGAAGCACCTGGACGGCTGGGAGTGCAAAATGTCGTTTACGTCCCTTGGTACGTCTGCGGATTCCATTCGGCTTTCGCTGGGCGCGGCAGACATTGACGCAACCACTGGCGCGGTCGTTCCTCGGGCGACCTTGAAGCAAACCGACTTTTCCGACCTTTGGTGGGTCGGCGACCGGGCGGACGGCGGCATGGTGGCGATCCAGCTGAAAAACGCACTGTCTACCGGCGGCTTCTCCCTTCAGACAACCAAGAACGGGAAGGGCCAGAACTCCATGGAGATCACCGGCCATGTGTCCATCAAGGAGCAGACAGTTGTCCCGATGGTGTTTTACAGCCAGGCTGCGGCGACGGAGGGGGACTGATGAAGCTATCTGAATTCAAAGATGAAAAGGGCATTGAGGTAGTTGCAAAACTGCTTGTACCAATCTGCAATATCGTTGCAAATCCCGAGAACGAGAAAGCAAAGGATAAAAACAGAGCGGCTTTCCTTTGTTCAATGCTCCAGAACAGCCCAAAGGACGTTATGGACATGCTTGCAATTCTGAATGATCAGAACCCGGAGGATTATCACTGCAATGCAGCGTCTGTCTTGAAGAACGTCCTGGAACTGGCAACAGACAAAGAGCTTATGGAGCTTTTTGGTGCGCAGGGCAAGACAGGGGTCTCGTCTGGCTCTGCGTCGGAGAATACAGAGGCCCCCGTGTAGTAGAGGCGTTTATCCGGTATATCGCAGCTAGCATTGAACAGCAAGCGAAGGATACTGTGTACCGGATATATGTAACCGACTGCCTACGGTCAATAGCGAAAAATACCGCCCCGCTTACGTATGGGGAGTATATATGGAAACGGTACGCTGATATCATCAAGCCCAAACCGAAGGAGACCCGGACGGCGGATGAGATTATTGCCCATATCAAGAAGAAATTGGACAAATAAAAAGGGCCTCCATAATGGAGGCCCAATGAGAAAAGCTGGTTAATATCCATTTTGTTCAACGCCGTAGACGGCCTGTTCATAAGTAAAGCCCTCATATTCCAGTTGATCAATCAAGCCGTCTCTGGAAAAAGAAGAAAAGCTTAAATAGGATTCTGCCTTTTTTGCCGCCTGCTCATTCCAATCCGCACCGCAATTATCAACAGCGTAGGCGGCCTGCTCTTCTGTGAATTTTTCATATTGCAGTTGCTCGATCAGACCAGAATAGGAAAACGAAGAAAAATTTAAATAACTGAGGGCTTTTTTTAAAGCTTGTTCATTCCAATCTGCTCCGCAGTTGTCGACGGCAAAAACGGCATCTTCGTGATCGAACTTGTCATATTCCAATTGCGCAATCAGCCCATCATATGAAAACGCTGAAAAGCTCAAATAAGAATTTGCTTTGCTGAGCGCGTTTTTTTGCCCGATTGTCAAGCTGGCATCGCTTTCCTGCAACACGTCATTTTCCCGCTGCTCTGATGTCTCTTGGGAAGATGAATCGGAAACCTTGGCGTTATCATCTGTAGATGTATTTTCTTCCACCGATTGCGATGAAGTTACAGGTGATTCGGCTAGCTCTCCCTCGTCGGAGCCGCCGAGAGTCCCGAAAACTCCAATAACAACGACAACAATAATCAGCCAAAACCACCAACGCTTAAAAACAGGCCTTTTTAAGCGTTTTGGTTTTTCCGTTAAAACTGGCTCTGCGACTTCCCTCTTTTTGAACATGAATAATCCCCCCGTTAAAAATTTTTGTCACATAGAGAACGGAATTATTTTACAAAATTTTCAACTTTATTGCAACACCTAAAATGGAGGTGAAAGTATACGGACCTTTTTGACTTACAAGTAAAAATAGCCATCGATTCCAGCGACGTAAAAGAGGGGATCGATGCAACAAGAGATAGCATGGACACAGCAGAGAATAGTGCTGTAAGTTTTGCAGATGTTTTGAAAGGAAATTTGCTAAGTGAGGCAATTGTGAGCGGGGTAAAAACGCTTGCAAGCGCATTTCAGGGATTTGCAAATGATGTCGTTTCCACAGGCAGCGAATTTGATACTGCCATGTCCCAACTTGCGGCGACAATGGGTGTTACAACAGATGAAGTCCAAGAGTTGCGCGACAAGGCGCGGGAAATGGGATCGGCTACATCGTTTTCCGCTACGGAAGCGGCGGAAGGCCTAAATATCCTTGCAATGGCGGGTCTGAGTGCGGAGGAACAGATCGAGGGCATCAATACAGTGCTTGATCTGGCGGCGGCGGGTGCGATCTCGATGGAGTCCGCCGCTTCTTACGCAGTTGGTGCTGTTAAAGGCTTTGGCGATGAGATTAGTAACGTCCAGTATTATGCGGACTTGATGGCAAAGGGCGCGACGCTGGCCAACACCTCCGTTGAGGGATTGGGCGAAGCTATGAGCACCAGCGCGGCCACCGCCGCTTCCTATGGGCAAACTGCGGATGGCGTTGCATTGGCACTGCTGCGGCTGGCCGATCAGAATGTGACTGGATCGGAAGCGGCTACGGCATTGAATCGCGCGATGGCCGATTTGTACGCTCCCACAGATGCGGCAAAAGCCGCATTGTCAGCTTTGGGCGTTTCTACTTATGACAGCGCGGGCAATGCGAGGGATTTGAACGATGTTGTGGACGATTTGAACGCAGCTTTGTCCACTATGAGTGCGGAAGAGGCAACGGCGTATAAATCAACGATTTTCACAACACAAGGTTTGAGCGCGTTCAATAAGATGGCCGTTGCAAGCGAAGAGACTGTGGCACGGTTCTCCGAGGGGCTGGACAGCGCTCTGGGTTCCGCTGCGGAACAGGCATCAACTCAGCTAGACAATCTTGCGGGCGACATGACGATTTTGGATTCCGCTTTGTCGGAGGTCAAAATATCTCTCTATGAAGGATTTTCGGAGGGGTTGCGGACGGCAGCCCAAGCCGCGACGGAGTTTGTCAGCGGGATCGACTGGAAGTCATTTGGAGAGTCCATCGGAAACTTTGTGTCAACGATTATGGACAATGGGCCTACCATTATTTCTGTTATTGCCGGCATCGGAGCCGGTTTCGTAGCATGGAATGTGGTTTCGATCATTCAAGGTGTGATAACAGCTATCAAGGCGTTTCAAACGGCGAACGAAGGGGCTACAGTTGCGCAATGGCTTATGAACGCAGCCATGACCGCTAACCCAATCGGAATCATAATTACGGCAATTGCAGCCCTAGTGGCAGGCCTTATCGTTCTGTGGAACACCAATGAAGACTTCCGGAATGCGGTCATTGGAATTTGGGAAAATATCAAGTCCATATTTTCTGGTGCGTGGGAGGCAATTCAAGCGGTTTGGGATCGGGCGAAGCCTTATTTTGAAGCCGTATGGGAAGCGATTAAAGGCGCGTTTTCCGTGATTGCGGAAGTCCTTGGAGGATTCTTTGCAGCGGCTTGGGAAGC
>CAYTWZ010000096.1:0-6835 GCA_964442035.1 uncultured Oscillospiraceae bacterium | reverse complement strand
TTTGGTCATTTTGGAACCGGCGCAGCGGGAACTGGAGGAAATCGCGGAGCTTCATTCGGTCTTTCCCGTTCTTCGTTTCGTCAAGGAAGATATATTCATTCGTTTCGTAGTTTCGTTGCAGTTGACGACGAATGTGAATTAGGCCGTGTTCAAAGTCAATATCCTGCCATTGTAACCCAAGAATTTCGCTTTGCCGCATACCGGAAAAAAGGTCAAGCATAAATAACCGTTCGTAGTCGTCGCCCTTTATGGCCTCCAGGAACTTTGACACATTGTCATCCATGAGAGGCTTTAGGGGCGGTTTTTTTACCTGTGGCAATTTGATGTGATCACACGGGTTTGAAGGCAGCAGACCGGCAACAACGGCCTGTTCCAATGCCTTGTGCAAAATTCCGTGGATATTCTGCACAGACTTCGCTGAAAGCGGCTTGTGCTTTTCGTCCCCTGTGGATAATAGGTTGTAGTATTTTTGAACCTGAACATTAGAAAGAGAATTGATTTTGACCGTTCCGAGATAGGGCTTGATGCGGGATTTGATTTTGCTTTTGTATCCGGATACTGTCATGGGTTTCAAATCGGTACAATACGTTTCAATCCATAAATCAAGCCACTGGGCGACGCTATAACGCTTCTGCTGACGGAAGGCATTATCGTCAACTTGTTTCAATGCGGCGGTCAGCTTTTGTCGGACCTCCTTCTGCGTGGAGCCGTAGACGCTGCTCCGCTTTTTCTGTCCCAAATCATCGGTATATGTAAATCTGGCCTCCCAACGGCCATCGGGCCGCTGCCGAATAGAACCCGCTCCCTGTGCGTTACGTTTGGACATTGTTTCCTCCCTTCCCGAAGAATGAATAATCCCCCGAATCAAATTGGCGCGCAACGATGCTGTGATCTTCTGGCGACATTCTTCCTTCCTTTAGCAAGCCGTCAATGAAAGAATAAAATGGCCTTGAATCAAAACGATTAGCAAGTGAATCCCTAGCGTTTTCAAGGATTCTTGAAAGAGAAGTTTGGCAGTTGAATGCGTATACATCGGACATTTTTGCACTTCTTGTAAATGAAGTCACATTTTCGAGCACCAGTTGCGCCGTTTCGCCGTCGTCTGAAATGTAGTCGGTTGCATGACACAGGAAATCGACAAAATCATCACTTTCGATAATTGCGTTTAATGTGTCAATCCACCAGGTGCTTTTGTTGCTAGAGGCTATCTGATTTAGCCGGAAAATACTCTTTTCAGTTAGCCCGGTCATGTCATGTATAAACTGGTTGTCACGTGTTGTTGCGTCTCCATATTCGCCCAGCATATAACCGATGTCCCATCCGAATAGATCACAGGCTGCTAATAGGAATTTTAAGGAAAATTTGCTTTGTTCCCCGTTTTCGATGGCGGACAACCTGTTTCTGCTAATCGGGATTCTAATCTGTTCAATAAATTCGTCTTGATTCCATCCGCGCGCGCTCCGTGCCTCTCTGATTCGTTCCCCAATTTTCGCAAAGTTGTACTCCAATCAGATACATCCCCTCTCAAAATAAAATCTAAATGTACTCTATTCGTATCTTGTGCGAATACATTATATGTGGTATAATCCGGATTGTCAAGAGATCATCGAATAACATGGAGGTGAATTTGCGTGGACAAGACCCTGACCGTCCCGGAAATCGGGGCAATACTCCGTATCAGCCGACCAATGGCATATCGTGTTGTCAATCAGCCGGGATTCCCCAAGATTTATCTCGGGCGCTCAATTCGTATCCCTGAGTCGGCTTTCCAGCGCTGGCTTGCGGATCAAGCAGAAGGAGAAGATGGAAAATGAATGAGGCAAAGAAAGCCCGCTCCGATGCGGCAACATCGAAACGGGCGGATGAGACTGGCCTTGAACGCAGTGCAGTGCCTTGTTCTCACGTGGATTTTACCACCAGATTGAGGACATGTCAAGGCTGGATTGCGGGGGCGCTTGGCATCGGACGAGATCAAACTCGCACAGGGCGTGAACTGGCTCAAATGCTTGGCCTGTCCGATCTCCGTGCCATCACGGCGGAGATCGAGCGAGAACGTCGGGACGGCTGCCCGATATGTGCTGCGACAGGGACCGCTCCGGGCTATTATCTGGCTGGTTCAGCGGATGACCTCCGGGCGTATTTGTGTTCGTTAGACCATCGACTCCGGATGCTCACGGCAACAAGAGCACATTTAGGGGAAACGCTGGCTCGGATGGAAGGGCAGCAAACCATGGAAGGGTGGTGATCTCATGTCGAAGCCTGGTATTATGTTCTACTTTTCTACCCGCCCTTGCCTAAAACGACTTAGTTTGGAGGAAAAGGGATTGCTTTTCGAGGCTCTTCTGGACTACGGGGAGTTTGGAGCTGTGCCCACCTTTGACGAATCTCCTGGCCTAGCCGTTGCCTGGGACTTTATGCAGCAGTTGGTTGATCGTGATGCAGAACGGTACGGCGTTAAGGTTATGCAGCGCCGATATGCTACCTTTTGTAGGGAGGCGAAAAAGCGCGGGGAGGCGGTCATACCGTTCGATGATTGGGCCGCAACGGAGGAAAACGAAGCACATCACTCGACATCGAACGATGTCGAAAGACATCCAATTACAATTTCAAATTCAATTCCAATTTCAAAATCAGTTCCAGTACCAAATAGTGAGCAGGTCGAAAAGTCGCCCACCCGCTCCGCTGATTTTGACCAGTTTTGGTCAGCCTATCCAAAGAGGGTCGGAAAGCAGGCCGCGCTGAGGGCCTTCCGGAAGGTCAAGGTCCCCATCGAAACTGTTTTGACCGCCATAGAACAACAGAAACACAGTTCTCAGTGGACACGGGACAACGGCCAGTACATTCCAAATCCGGCCATCTGGCTTAATCAAGGCCGCTGGGAGGACGAGCTTGAGCCATCCAAAGCGGATTCCAAGCAGTTTCAAAATATTTCCGGTGTCACCTACTTGTGAAGGAGGGTATATGCAGCTTACAGATTTTTCTAAATTTGGCGTCCCGGCTATGGACCCGGACCAGGCATCTCGAATGTTAGAGCAGAGTCGTGCTGATTCATATAATGCTCTGACCGGAAAGGAGGACGGTACGGGCGTTCACTGCGAGGAATGCCGGGACAAGGGCTTTGTCGCCTTTGTGGACCCCGACAGCGGGAAATTTACAATCCGGGAATGCCGGTGCTATGGGACCCGGTTGACAGTCCAGCGGCTCCAGCGCTGCGGGGTCTGGAAGCGGGCCAGGCACTGTAAACTTGAGGACTTCAAAAACAACACGCCTACCCAGCGGGCAATGAAGGAACTCACCGAACAATTCAGCCAAGACCCTGAGGACCACTGGCTCATGCTCTGCGGCCAGAGTGGAGCGGGCAAAACACACCTTTGCACCGCTGCCTTTGTGCAGCTATCCCATCGGCGGGGCCTTGCCGGGCAATATCTTCTCTGGAATGCAGATGGTCGGCAGCTCAAAGCGGCGTCCATGGATGACGATGCCGGACTATGGGGCAAATACAAGCAGACCGAGCTTTTGTACATTGACGATCTATTCAAGGGCCGACAGAATCAGGGGCCAACAGATGCGGACATCCGACTTGCTTTTGAACTGCTGGACTACCGGTACAACAATCGGCTGATCACAATCCTATCCAGCGAAATGACCTTTGACCAGTTGCTTTCTCTGGATCAGGCCATTGCCGGAAGAATCAGGGAGATGTGCGGTGATTTCCTGGTCAGCATTGCCCCGGACGCCGCCAAAAATTATCGTTTGATGTAAAAGCGGGGCTGTCTGTTTTATGGGACAGCCCATACCGCGAGATGTATTTGCTTTCATATTTTATCGCGGAGGGGCCTGTTATGTCAACTATTTTTCAAAGACGCCTGCGGGAGTTGCGCGGCAAACGCGCCCAATGCACGACATCAGAGCTTGCCGGACTGAGCCATGACACCATCGGGAAGTATGAGCGTGGGGACGCTACGCCACGGCTAGACTCTCTAGTCGCTTTAGCGGACCTGTTCGATGTGAGCGTGGACTATCTGCTTGGGCGCACAGATACCCGACATTAGCCGAAAGGGGATGGTTCAAAGCTGCGACGATTTCGCCCGGAAAGCGCGCGAAAAAAGCGCAAAATAGCGCTGACATACTCTCTTACATGGAGGGTAGGCGGGACCAAGTGTGCAACATATTGCAGACTGGCCTTGACGTGCTGCCAGAGAAAATACGTAACGCAAAATCCGCCTCAGAGGTCACAACGGCAATGGGGACCCTCATCGACAAATGGTCTGCCATTGGTGGCGGCCCGAGCGACACAGCCAAAGAGGACGCCTTGAGTAAAAGCCTGAGCGAATTGGCGGATGCGCTCAAAAGCGACGAAACCAGCATTTGAAAAATGAGCGCGGAGGTTCGCAGATGCCCGATTACGGATTGTACATTATGGCCTTTTCGGTTGGGTATTGAATCAAAATCGAGGCAAACGCAAACGGGGGTACTTCTAACCTCTGATGCCTAGTTCCCCTCCCAAAGTGGCGAAAAAACGGCGATTCCCAGCCTCAGAGGACACGATAACAAGGGCCACCCCAAACGGGCAGCCCTCTTCCCTGTTATAGTTCAATTCCCTGTATCGCATTATCATACAGGAACCGTTTAAGCTGGTCGCTGTCCCCGGTGTTGTAGTAGTCCACAAGCAGGGTATTGAACCGCTCCATGTGAACGTCCGTGATGGTGAGGACCCCCGCCCCGTCTGCAAGCAGAATCTTATTGGCCAATGTCATGCTGGTGCGCTTATTCCCATCCCAGAAGAATTGTCCCCTTGTCCCCCACGCAAAGGCCGTCAGAGCCTTTTCCGTGGCGGTCGTGTCTGCGGTCAGGATTTCTACCAACTCCTGTGTGACGGCCTCCAGAGACGGCACGGGCGGTATATACTCCGTGCCGGAGATGGAAACCCGGCCTGTCCGCAGCTTGCCCCACTCCAGGGCTTCATTTCTGGCGATCAGCTCATTGAGCTTGCAGAGATATTCCAGTGTGATTGGCTCATCCAAGGTCCTCAGCAGGTGCCGCCATGCGTCCCGCATATTCAGAATCGCCTGTATATCGTCAAGCTGCACATTGGGGACATTCACGCCGTTCAAGATGGTTTGCGTCTGGGGAAAGGTGACAGCCCGGTTTTCCATGCGCATACCGCAGTAGATATTTTCGTCCCATTTCTTCTTTGCCAGGAACCGGCTCTGCTCTGGGGTCAGGTGGTACTTGTCAGGGTAATTGGTCATGGCGTGTCCTCCTTTGTCTGTGCAACCTTATCCCGCTCCATAGTCTCGGATATGGCCCGTTTAATAAACCCATTTACAGATTCACCACGAGCGGCAGAATGGGTTTTGATTGTCTCATAGTCTGCTTTGGGAACATCCAGGGGGATGCGCTTTAGATTTTCCTTTGCGTACTTGTAGATATATTCTTTCCTCTGGTCGGACATTGGCATATTGATTCCTCCTTGCCGGGCCATGAGTAAAAGGACCTTTTTCAGCTTTCATAATTAGTATACCACACTTCAAGGGATATGTACATAACAAAAATGCACGAATTATTATGTACATATTTGTACAGTCTGTATATTGCATGTTATGTACATAACTGCTATAATGTAGTCACAAGGTAAAGGGAGTCGGGCCGGAAACCTGATGAGGCTTAGAGATCGACGCGTACCAGGATAACAGCCTCCCGCTCCCTGACCAAAAGCCAAAGGAGGAATCGATATGTCAAGCATCGAAATCAGAACAAAGGTCCAGGAGTTGCGGGAACTCCAGCGCATGGCCGATGAACCGGCCGAAGAGATGGAGGCCGCAAAGGACGCCCTCAAGGCCCACATGAGCGCTCAGGGGGTGTAGGAACTGGCCGGGGTAGATTACAAGGTCAGTTGGAAGAGCGTCACTACAGCCCGCTTGGATGGCAAAGCGCTGAAAGCTGCTCTTCCAGAATTGGCGGCGCGGTACACCCGGCAGACCACCACCCGGCGCTTTGTGGTGGCATAAGAAAAGCCCCTTGTGGGAGGCAGTAGGAAAGCGCCCACAAGAGACCGTTAACCCGGAGCGGGTCGGCCTGATTATAACATTGGCCCGCTCCAACGTCAAGGCAAGGAGGCCATTTCTATGAAAACTGAGATTGAAACTTTAAAGCAACTTCGGCTTGAAAAGGGAATCTCTTATCAAGCTATTGTAGAACAGACCGAGGCGATAGGCCACCCATTGAGTTTGTCCACGATCAGGCGGGTGTTTACTTGGGATGAAACGCACCCCGGATTCCGTGATGACACCCTCAAGGCCATTAAAGCCGCAATTTTGACGTATAAACAGTCAGCGTCAGAGATGGACCGAATCATTGCACGCTACGAGAATCCGGACAGCCAGGAGTCACACCAGCTAAGTGAAAATGTGGTGAACGCGGTTACGTCGAACATTATTCGCGCAGTAAATGCCGCACTAACCAGTGTGCTAAGCGAAGCAAAAGTGTCTGCAAGACTCGTATTAAATTAAAAAATCAAGGAGGAATCCGCTATGAACAAATCTGTACAAGCTAACGAGACACGTCAGAGAAACCAGGAGGCCCGCACAGAACTTTTGAAGGAACAGACGGCGGCAATACAAGCGGCACGGCAAGCGGCCCAGCGTGTCATTAACAGCCCGGCGGCGGCTCCGGCGCAACTGTTAGAGGCGGCGCGATTGCTGGCCAATCTGGGAAAGCGATAATCGAAGGGCCGGGGTGATTCCCCGGCCCTTTCTCCGGGCATTTTCGGGGGATGAATGGGGCGCGAAATTCTGACCCCTTTTGACCCCTTAAAATACCCCTTAGCCTGTTT
>CAYTWZ010000095.1:0-6845 GCA_964442035.1 uncultured Oscillospiraceae bacterium | reverse complement strand
GTTATATTGAGATTTCATGCTGTTATATACCCCGCCGTTTTCACCAAGCGGATTTTTCAACATTTTTTCGACATGGTTTGTCCCCCAGACGATCCTCGGAAAAACTTTTACAAAAATTATATTGAAATCCCACCGGAAACAGAGTATAATATTAATACTAACAATGAACGGGGAAAGCAATATGAAAAAATTGATTATTATAGATGGCAACAGTATTATCAACCGTGCCTATTATGGCATACGCCCCCTGTCCACTACTGACGGAATTCCGACCAATGGGATTTTTGGGTTTATGAATATATTGCTAAAGCTGAGGGAAGACTACTCCCCCGACTACCTTTGCGTGGCCTTTGATCTGCGGGCTCCTACCTTCCGCCACAAGCTGTATGAAGGCTATAAGGCTCAGCGTAAGGGCATGCCTGATGACCTTGCCGCTCAGATGCCTTATCTTAAGGAAATTCTGAGTGCGATGAATATACTCCAGCTTTCCGTAGAGGGGTACGAGGCGGACGATATCATAGGCACAGTCAGCCGCAAATGTGAGGAAAGCGGCGTCTGGTGCGGCATTGCCACCGGTGACAAGGATGATCTTCAGCTGGCCTCACAGCTGACAAATGTGCTCCTTACCACTACAAGCATGGGACGGACAGCCACCGATGTTTATGACCCTGATGCAGTTATGGAAAGGTACGGCGTAACGCCGACAGAGTTTGTCACGGTAAAAGCTCTCATGGGTGATCCCAGCGATAATATTCCCGGGGTTTCCGGTATTGGTGAAAAATCCGCTCTTGAGCTGGTCAAAAAATTTCACAGCCTTGACGGAATATACGAGAACATTGACGACCCATTTATAAAAAAGGGTCAAAGACAGAAACTCCTTGACGGGAAGGATATGGCGTATTTTTGCTACAAGCTTTGCGAGATATGCCGCAGCGTACCAATTGAATTTGAATTGGAGGATGCCGCCGTACATCCGTACGATACGGCGGCACTGATTGTCAAGCTTAACCGGCTGGAGCTTAAGAAGATTGCAGAGCGTATGGCCTTGGAGCTTGAAGATGCCCCAACGGCGGATACTGCCGCGGAAATTTTCCCTGCGTCAGAGACCGATATAGCTGCAGCCGAAAGGGCGGATACGTTGCCATTCCTCATTGAGGACGAGAAAATTATCTTTGCTCTGGATGGACGTAGCCTCAGCGCCTCACCGGAGGATATGAGGGCTGCCCTTGAAGGGAACAGCAAAAAGATAACCCATATGTATAAGTCAGTCCGCCGCCACCTTGCTAAAATGGGCATAGGCCTTGGAGGCAAATTCTACGACACGGAGATAGGGGAATATATTCTTGACCCTCAGAAGTCTGTTTACGACCTGCGCGAGCTTTGCCGCCGGGAGGGGCTACCTTATGAGCCGGCATCCCTTGCCGGAGTAATGGACAGCCAGCTTAAGACTATGGAGGAACGGGGTCAGCTTGACCTACTGTACAATATTGAGCTACCACTGGAAGAGGTACTGTTTTCCATGGAGGAGGAGGGCTGCAAAATCGATACCGGGCAGCTGGCGGCCTTTGGGGAAATGCTTGGTCAGCGTATCAATGAACTGGAGCAGACTATATATTTCCTTGCGGGAGAGAAATTTAACATCAATTCCACCAAGCAACTGGGAGAGATACTCTTTGATAAGCTGATGCTCCCTGTGGTAAAAAAGAGCAAGCGGGGCTACAGCACTGACAGCGCTGTGCTGGAAAAGTTGCGCTCAAAGCATGAGATAATTGACTATATCATTGAATACCGCCACGCCGCTAAGCTTAAAAGCACCTATACCGATGCACTGCTGCCCCTTGTGGACGGGGAAAGCCGAGTGCATTCCACTCTTAATCAAACAGTCACCGCTACCGGACGTATAAGCTCCACCGACCCCAATCTTCAGAATATACCCGTACGCACTGAATTGGGCAGAGAAATACGCAAGATGTTTGTGGCAAGGGATGGCTATGCGTTGGTAGACGCGGACTACAGCCAGATCGAGTTGCGGGTATTGGCCCACATTGCTGATGACGAAAATATGTGTAACGCGTTTCGGGCCAACGAGGACATCCACAAAATGACCGCCATGCAGGTGTTTGGAGTGCCGGATTTTTGTGTTACAGACGAGATGCGCGCCCGAGCCAAAACAGTGAACTTTGGCATAATTTATGGCCAAAGCGAATTTTCCCTTGCGGGTGAGCTGAAAATCAGCCGTAAGGAAGCCAAGAGATATATCGAAAGCTACTTTGAAAAATACTGCGGGGTCAAGTCATATATGGAGCGCACGGTTGAGCAGGCAAAGGCCGACGGCTATGTAACAACAATCTTTGGCCGCCGACGCTATGTGCCGGAGCTAAACGCCAAAAACTTTAACCTCCGCTCCTTTGGGGAACGTGTGGCCATGAATGCTCCAATACAGGGCAGCGCGGCAGATATAATTAAAATTGCTATGGTAAAGGTGTATAACGCTCTTAAGGCCGAGTGTCCACAGGCTCGACTGATCCTTCAGATTCATGACGAACTTATTATTGAAGCCCCCGAAGCTCAGGCGGAAAAAGCTGCTGAAATATTGAAAAGGGAAATGGAAGGTGCCGCCAAGCTCAGCGTTCCCCTTATTGCGGATGTAAAGTGGGGAAAAAGCTGGTACGATGCAAAATGAGGAGGTTTGTATGATAATAGGATTGACAGGGCTCACCGGGGCGGGGAAGTCTACTGCCGCCGGAATACTTGAGAAAAAGGGCTTTTATATTATCGATGGGGACAGCGTAGGTCATGAGATCACATCCCGTCCTGACGTCTTGGCAAAAATAAAGGCCGCCTTTGGCGGCGGCGTAATAAGGTTCGACGGCAGTCTTGACCGTCGGGCTCTTGGCAGGATAGTTTTTTCTGATAAGGAGCAGCTTAAAAAGCTTAACTCCATTACCCATCCTCCCCTTAGGGAGGAGGTACTTAAAATAGCAAAGGCACAGTCCAAGCCGGTGGTGCTTGACGGGGCCGTGCTTAAGGAATGCGGCCTTACGGAGTACTGCGTGGCCGTGATCAGGGTGACTGCTCCTATACAGGTTCGTCTTAGCCGCATAATGGAGCGGGACTCCCTTTCCCGGGAGGAGGCCTTGAGCCGTATAAACGCCCAGACAGAACACTGTGATGACTGGATAGATGTGGACAACAGTTCCGATGAGGAAAACCTTGAATACAATCTTATGGAGGCCTTATGGGAAATAAATTTAAGACCGCGGTCATAACCGTGTTGATAATTGCGCTGGCTCTTTTGGCGGGGTTTGCGGCAATAATAAGGGCTTTTCCCATCCCGTACCTGGAAACAGTCAGCCGTTGCTGTGATGAGTATGGGGTGGATCCTGACCTTGTGTACGCTGTTATCAAGGCCGAAAGCAATTTTGACCCTGCCGCTGTCAGCCACGCGGGGGCGAAGGGCCTTGCCCAGCTTACAGATGATACGGCTGAATATGTGGCCGGTATGATAGACATGGAATATGACAGCGGGGACTCCTTCAATGCGGAAAAGAACATCCGGATATCGGTATACTACCTCAGGTATCTGCTGGATAAATACAAGGATGACCTTCCCTGTGCCATAGCCGCCTATAACGCCGGTGAGGGAAATGTGGACAAATGGATAAAGGAAAACGGCGGCATTGACACTATTCCTTTCAGCGAGACGGACAAATATGTGAAGAAGGTTCGAGTTTACCGCAGGATATATGAGTGGAGGCTTAAATTGAGCGCTGATTAAAGGGACTTCATAATGTCCACCACGTCGCGGGCGCAACCCTCATCGCAACTACATATTACCCGCTGGGCTACTTCTCTGGCGGCGGGGGTGCAGTTGGAGGGCGTAAAGGAATAGCCCACTTCCTCCAGCATGGATACGTCGTTTTCATTGTCACCCACTGCCGCCGTACGGCTCAGATCAAAGCCGAAGATATCACACAGTTCCTTAAGAGCCAGACCCTTGTTGGCTGCGGGGCTGAGTATCTCGTAGTATACAGGGGCTGATCTTAACAGCCGAAAGGCGCTTTGATCCGCGATCGCGCTCATTAGGCTGTGCACCTTGTCGGTGTACTGCTCCTCCTGTGAAAACAGTATTTTCTCCCAAGGGTAGGGAAATGTACTGTAGTCGGCAGAAAGATACGGAAGACCCTCGTTTTTCATGTTGCGCCGGGTGGCCTCGTTTTCCTTACAGAAATAGACCTTGCCGTCTTTGTATATGGTTATCCCGCTTTCCGGCAACAATCTGTCCGCGGCGGCGGCAAGCTCGCGCCCTCCGTCGGGCAACGTTATATTGTAAAGGAAGCATTCCTTTTCGTAGTCGTATATCCCGCTGCCGTTGCCACAGATCACAGGCAGTTGACAGCCCAAAAGCCGGTGATACGGTCTTAGGGATTCGGCACTGCGTCCGCTGGCGAGGCAGAGGCGTCCGCCCATGCTTCTCCATTCATCAAGGGCATCAATGTTTTGCTTTGTTATTTCATTCTTACTGTTCAGCAATGAGCCGTCCATATCAAAAACCAGCAGATAGTCATAAAAATCGTTCATGTGATCACTCCTTTATAAAGGATATTTTACCCCAATTATATTACAATTACGTTACAAGAGTTGCAATTTCCAAAAAATGTAGTATAATTTAACTGATTAGCAAAAGGGAGAAGCATTTATGGATCAGGACAAAATCGCCAGAATCAACTTTCTCGCAAGGAAAAATAAGACTGAAGGCCTTACCGAGGCGGAACTGGCGGAAAGGGATGCCCTGCGTAAGGAGTATCTCAATGCAATAAGGGGAAATTTCAAAAGAACTCTCGATAATATAGAGTTTGTTGATGGTAGCGGCGTGAACAGTGTCCGAAAGAAGTAGGGGAGGTATTATGCAATGAGAAGCTATGAAATTTATTTGAAGACGATTATTGATGTTAAGAATTTTGTCAATGTGATTACTACATTTGATTTTGAGGCTGACCTTGTCAGCGGCAGATATGTTGTAGACGCAAAAAGCATTATGGGGATCTTTTCTCTTGATCTTTCAAGGCCTATAACATTGCGTGTATTCAGCGAAGACAATGCCGAGCTTGAAGCGGCGATTAGCGAGTTTATGCTCAAAAAGTAAGTAAAATACGCATAAAAGGCAGCGGCGTCCGACTAGCGCAGTTTCGGACGCCTTTGTTTTAGACGAAAGGAAATTTGTTATGAGAATATATCCGGCGATAGATATTAGGGGCGGCAACTGCGTCCGGCTTTTGAACGGCGACTACGCTAAGGAGACAGTGTACGGCTCCTCCCCGGCGGACATGGCCGAAAAATGGCAGAGTCTTGGAGCGGATTTTATACATGTTGTGGATCTTGACGGCGCCAAAAGCGGCTCCGGAGAAAACCGCCGAGCCGTGGGTGATATATGCGCCCGGGTCGGCGTACCCGTTCAGCAGGGCGGCGGCCTGCGCACAATGGAGGATTTGGACGCCGTGTCCGTCTTGGGCGTATCAAGGATGATCATTGGCACAGCGGCGGTTAAGAATCCCGGACTTGTCAGACGAGCTGTGGAAAAATACGGCAAGAAAGTGGCCGTAGGCATCGACGCCAAGGACGGCTATGTGGCCACTGACGGCTGGACAAGGGTAAGCAGTAAGACCGCCGTGGAGTTCGCTTTGGAAATGAAGGCCTTAGGGGTAGGTACTGTCATCTATACCGACATCGCTACCGACGGAACCCTTGGCGGACCAAATGTGGCGGCCATGGAAGAAATGGTCAGCCGCACCGGACTATATGTGATCGCCAGCGGCGGAGTGGGCTGCGAGGCAGACCTTGACGCACTCAGCAAAACAGGTGTTGAGGGCGTTATTGTGGGCCGTGCGCTTTATACCGGCAGCTTAAAGCTTGAGGATATTGTAAATAAATACAGATAGGAGAATAGTTATGTTTGTTGACGAGATAAAATTTGACGAAAAAGGCCTTGTCCCCGCTGTTGTACAGGACGCCGCCGATGGACGGGTGCTTATGCTTGCTTATATGAACCGGGAGTCCCTTGAAAAGACTGTTGAAACGGGAAAAACATGGTTTTTCAGCCGTAGCCGTCAGCGGCTTTGGAACAAGGGCGAGACCAGTGGCCATTATCAGCAGATCAAGGAAATACTTGTGGACTGCGATCAGGACGCCTTGGTGATCAAGGTTGATCAGACCGGCCCCGCCTGTCACACAGGCAATCAAAGCTGCTTCTTCCGCATGGTGAAGGATGGCGAGCTCACTGAGTATATACAGCCTGCCACCGCGTCAATTCTGGACGAGGTTTACGCCGTAGTCAAGGACAGAATGAAAAATCCCAAGGAGGGCAGCTACACCAACTATCTTATTGATACAGGCATTGATAAGATACTTAAGAAGGTTGGAGAGGAATGTAGCGAAACAATTATCGCCGCCAAGAACGATGACCCGTCGGAAATTGCCCCCGAGACTTCGGATCTGTTGTATCACCTTATAGTCATGATAGCCGAAAGAGGCATGACTATGGAGGATATTTACGCCGAGCTTAAGCATAGGAGATAAATACGCTGAGTAAACCCTCTCAAAGCAAGGCAAAAAGCGCATGAATACTTGCTGTATCTCGGGCTTTTTAAGCCGTAGGCTTGAATTATTCAGCGCTTCCCTAACAGTTACTAACGACAGTATAACTGTCAGGCAGCAATAAATTAAGGGATTTTGTGTCGGCTTCATTTTCTGTTTGCATAATTTCGCGCGTAAAAAATGACCTCATAGGATTTTACTCCTACAAGGTCATTTTTTATTTTAGTTTGCCTTAAATCAAAAGGCTGTTC
>CAYTWZ010000094.1:0-6866 GCA_964442035.1 uncultured Oscillospiraceae bacterium | reverse complement strand
ACCCTTGCCCTCAAGCGCGGTTTCCGCGCCTGCCGGAACACCCGCCGTATACACCCACAAAATCATTGATACCAACGCCGACAAAAGCTTTTTTGCGCGCATAAGATCCGCTCCTCAAATCCTTATTATGACATAATTATACTATGCTTAAAAATTATTGTCAAGCTTTAAAATTCAATACATATTGAAAATTATCGTGTATATACGCAAAAATTTTCAAAGGATTTGCTTTTTGAAACCGACATTGTTGTTAGTGAGCGATAATCAATTCCAAAATGCCGATTGGCGGGGGAGAGGGATATTGGCGCTTCCTCGGATAAAGGCTTAGGGACGCGGGCAAAATTACCGAGGCTTGTATCTTTTGCGAACCTCGGTTTTTCGGCTGTTTTTTTCAAGGTGAATTTTTTTGACATATTTTTTAATTTTTTTTAAAAAAGTATTGACAAACTATGTTAGTTGTGATAAACTAACATTTGGTTAGGAAATGCTAACCTATATTTTTGACAAAAGAGTTAGTAACCGCTAAAACAGTTAGAAACTGCTAAATCGGTTAGTAACCGCTAAAACAGTCGGAAACCGATAATTGAAATGGGGGTTTTGCATGATGCCTTTAACGCTTGCGCAGGTCGGCGAGGACAACATTATCAAAAAGATCGGCGGTAAGCCCGCGGTAAAAAAACATCTGGAAAATCTTGGCTTCGTGGTCGGCAGTGAGGTCAAGGTTATTAACAGGCTGGGCGGCAATGTGATTGTCAGCGTAAAGGATACACGTATAGCTGTCAGTCAGGAGATGGCCGGGAAAATTATGGTGTAGTGTAGAGCTCAAGGATTACTGTGTTTCAACAGCTATCAGCTGCTATTTAACTTTTTTTAGGAGGATGCTTATGCGGACATTAAGGGAGGCCAAAATCGGAGAGACCGTAAAGGTGGTCAGGCTTCACGGTGAGGGAGCCATAAAGCGCAGGATAATGGATATGGGTATTACCAAGGGCGTGGAGGTCTATGTGCGTAAGGTCGCGCCATTGGGCGATCCTGTGGAGGTCACCGTGAGAGGCTACGAGCTTTCGCTCAGGAAAGCGGACGCCGAAATGGTGGAAGTTGAGTAAGGAGGAAGAGTTATGAGTTTGAGGATAGCCCTTGCGGGCAACCCTAACAGCGGCAAAACCACGCTGTTTAACGCCCTTACCGGGTCAAACCAGTTTGTGGGGAACTGGCCCGGAGTTACCGTGGAAAAGAAGGAGGGCAAGCTTAAAAAGCAGGCAGACGTGACTATTACCGACCTGCCCGGCATTTATTCTCTGTCCCCATACACACTTGAGGAGGTAGTCGCGAGAAATTACCTGATAGGCGAGAGACCCGACGCCATATTGAATATTGTGGACGGTACGAACCTTGAGCGCAACCTTTACCTTACAACTCAGCTGACCGAGCTGGGCATCCCGGTGGTGGTCGCCATCAACATGATCGATATCGTTCGGAAAAACGGCGACAAGATAAACACCGCCGAGCTTTCGCGGGAGCTGGGCTGCAAGATAGTTGAAATTTCGGCGCTTAAGGGCACGGGTGTAACGGACGCGGCTCAGGCCGCGGTCAATGCCGCGAAGGGCGGTAAAACCGTACCTATGCACACATTCTCCGGAGTGGTGGAGCACGCTATTGCCCATATTGAAGAGGCGGTGCTTCACTCTATGCCCGAGGAGCGGCAGCGCTGGTATGCCATCAAGATATTTGAGGGTGACGAAAAGGTAATTTCCCAGCTGAATATTTCCGAAGCGGATATGGCTCATATCAAGAGCGATATTAAGAAGGCCGAGGATGAGCTGGACGATGACGCGGAAAGCATCATTACCAACGAGCGGTACGTTTACATAGCGCAGCTTATGAAGGGCTGTTACAAAAAGAAAAACGCCGGAAAGCTGACCAGCTCCGACAAGATTGACAAGGTTGTTACCAACCGCTGGCTGGGTCTGCCCATATTCGCGGTAATCATGTTCCTTGTATACTACATATCCATGGTAGGCGTGGGCGCGGCGGCAACCGACTGGGCCAATGACGGACTGTTCGGGGACGGCTGGCATTTGTTTGGCATAGGCACGGGCGAGTATGAGGAAGCCTGCGAAACCTACGGCGACACCGATCTGATAATAGGCGCGTTTATGGACGAATACGGCGCCGAGGATATGGCCGACGCCGTTGATACGGAAAACGAGGCCTACAGCGATCAGGCCGCGGCCGCGGCTCTTGAGAGCCTTCTCACCGCTGTGCCCGAGGACGCGGAGCTGTCCTATGATGTGGAGGATGAGGAGACCCTCGAGGTAACTGAAGTGACCGGGGTCACAAAGGCTGACCTGACTGACGCGGTGGCTCAGTATCTTAGCACCGAATACAAAGAAGGCTTTGGCGCTCCCGACACATCCGCGTACGGCATTTGGGTACCCGGTATCCCCGTGCTTGTGGAGAGCGGCCTTGACGCTGTGGGCTGCGCGGACTGGCTAAAGGGACTTTTGCTTGACGGTATTGTTGCCGGCGTCGGCGCGGTGCTTGGCTTTGTACCGCAGATGCTGGTACTGTTCCTGCTGCTGGCGATTTTGGAGGCCTGCGGCTATATGGCCCGTATCGCCTTTGTACTGGACAGAGTATTCCGCAAGTTCGGTCTTTCGGGCAAGTCCTTTATACCCATGCTGGTGGGTACGGGCTGCGGCGTTCCCGGCATTATGGCGTCGAGAACTATCGAAAACGACCGTGACCGCAAGATGACAATTATGACAACTACCTTTATCCCCTGCGGAGCCAAGGTGCCCTTTATTGCCATGATCGCCGGCGCTATATTCGGCGGCAGCCCGTGGGTGGCCACATCGGCCTACTTTGTAGGTATGGCGGCAATTGTGGTTTCGGGCATAATGCTTAAAAAGACAAGGCCCTTTGCCGGTGACCCCGCTCCCTTTGTAATGGAGCTTCCGGCTTACCATCTGCCTACAGTGTCGAATGTGCTTCGCTCCATGTGGGAGAGAGGCTGGTCCTTTATCAAGAAGGCCGGCACAATAATCCTGCTTTCCACTATCGTTGTATGGTTTACTACATATTTCGGCTTTGTCGGCGGACACTTTACCATGCTCAGCGACGAGCAGATAGATTCAAGTATTCTCGCTAAGATCGGCGGAGCTATCGGCTGGATATTCGCGCCCTTGGGCTGGGGCAACTGGCAGGCGGCTGTGGCCTCCATCACCGGCCTTGTAGCCAAGGAAAACATTGTGGGTACAATGGGAATACTTTACGGCGGCAGCGGCCCGGTTTACGCAAGCCTGGCTCAGGCGTTCACTCGGGTGAGCGGATATTCCTTCCTTGTGTTCAATCTTCTCTGCGCGCCTTGCTTCGCGGCCATGGGCGCTATCAAGCGGGAGATGAACAACGCCAAGTGGACATGGTTCGCCATAGGCTATCAGTGCGTATTTGCTTACGCTATAGCCCTGATGGTAAATCAGTTCGGCAATTTGTTCGCGGGCGGCGCCAACGTAATAGGAGTTATCTTTGCCGCGGCGGTGCTGGTATTTATGCTCTATATGCTGTTTAGGCCTTACAAGGAAGCGAAATAAAGGGCTGAATAAATTTTGATTGGGAGGTTTGTTTATGATGAATTTGATTATGGAAAATTTGTCTACGCTGATTATCGCGGCGGTGTTGATCGCTGTGATAGTATGTGTCATTGTGCATATGTTCAGGGATCACAAGCATGGCAAATCCTCCTGCGGGTGCGGATGCTCAAGCTGCGCCATGAACGGATCCTGCCATGAGAAGGCAAACGAGACGAAGAAAAAATAACCCTTCACAAAGAGCATAGAGCGGCCGGAGCGAATCGGTTTGTTGACCGATCGGCTCCGGCCCTTTTGCCTGTAAGGTTTTTTTGTACTTGAATGTCGAAAACCGCAAAATTTGTTGAAGCCGCCGCATGGCGACTGATTCGCCGTGCCTCCCTTAAAATACCCGCTATTGATAAAGTTTTTTTATCAAAAATAACTTACTTGACATAATAATTTAGCACTCACCTCTTGACAGTGCTAACAACCGGTGCTATAATAAGGGCATAAATAAAAATCGCCTATGGCGACGAAAGGAGTTTTGTATATGTCATTGTTAACGGATTATGCTATCGCAAGAGGTATGTTTGAAGAACTCGCCGATTCCGCTTTCGGAAATCAGTTGGGCTCGGGTCTGATGCGAACCGATATCCGCGAGACAGAGGATCGCTATGAGGTCGCTGTCGATCTTAGCGGAATCAAGAAGGAAAACGTGACCATCGAGCTGAAGAACGGCAATCTTGTTATCAGCGCTGTTGCCAAGGAAGACCCTATCCCGGAGAACGAAAAATACACCTACATTCGCCGTGAACGTTTCGTCGGCACTATGCAGAGAAGCTTCTATGTCGGAAGTCATGTGCGTCAGGAGGACATCCGGGCCAAGTACGAAAACGGCACCCTGTATCTGATTATCCGCAAGGAAAGCTCCGCCGCCCAGATCGAAACCCAAAACCTGATCGCGATCGAAGAGTAACAAAAGCTATTGACATACAGATAGGAGGCAATTTAATATGACTGTTAAACCTTTGGCTGACCGTGTTGTCGTCCAATACGCTAAGCCGGAAGAAAAAACGCAGGGAGGTATTATCCTTACCTCATCCACACAGGAAAAGCCCCAGATTGCGACTGTGACGGCAGTCGGTCCCGGAAAAAAGGACGAGCCCCTGCTCGTCAAGGTCGGCGATAAGGTTCTGGTGGGAAAGTATTCCGGAACCGAGATCAAGATTGATGATGAAGAATACACGATAGTAAACGCGAGCGATATTCTCGCGATCGTAGAATAGCTGCTGTTGGGAGGAATGTAAAATGCCTAAAATTATTATTCGGGATGAAGACGCCCGCAAAGCCTTGGAACGTGGCGTTAATGAACTGGCCGACACTGTGAGAATTACCCTCGGTCCTAAGGGGCGCAATGTGGTTTTGGACAAAAAATACGGCGCTCCGCTGATCACTAATGACGGCGTGACCATCGCGAAGGAGATCGAGCTGACCGATCCCTATGAAAACATGGGCGCTCAGCTTGTAAAGGAAGTTTCCACCAAGACAAACGATGTAGCCGGTGACGGCACAACCACCGCGACACTTTTGGCTCAGTCTATGATACACGCGGGCTTAAAGAATTTGGCCGCGGGGGCCAATCCTATGGTGCTGAAAAAGGGAATGGCGAAGGCCGCCGCCGCCGCTGTCGGCGAAATTAAGAAGCAGTCGAAGGAGGTCAGCGGCTCTAAGGATATTGCCCGCGTCGGCGCTGTTTCCTCCGGGGATGACGACATCGGAAGCTTGATCGCGGACGCTATGGAAAAGGTGACCGCGGACGGCGTAATCACCATTGAGGAGTCCAATACCTCCGAGACCTACAGTGAAGTCGTTGAGGGAATGCAGTTTGACCACGGCTATATTTCACCCTACATGGTCACAAATACGGAAAAGATGGAGGCTGTGGTGGATGACGCGTATCTGCTGATAACCGACAAGAAGATCTCCGTTATTACGGACATTCTTCCCCTGCTGGAGGATGTTATGAAGTCCGGCAGGAAGCTGGTCATCATCGCCGACGATGTGGAGGGCGAAGCGCTCAGCACCTTGCTTGTCAACCGTTTGCGCGGCACTTTGAATGTAGTCTGCGTAAAGGCTCCCGGCTACGGCGACAGCCGAAAGGATATGCTCCGGGATATCGCCATCCTGACCGGCGGCACAGTAATCTCCGAGGATGTAGGGCTTGAGCTGAAGAACGCGGACTCCGGCATGCTTGGGCGTGCCCGTCAGGTGAAGGTCACCAAGGAGAATACAACCATCGTGGGCGGCTACGGCTCTAAGCAGGACATCAAGGATCGGGTCGGTCAGATCCGTGCCCAGATCGGGAACACCACAAGCAGCTATGACAAGGAAAAGCTGCAGGAGCGTTTGGCAAAGCTCTCCGGCGGAGTCGCTGTGATTCGTGTGGGCGCCGCGACTGAAACCGAAATGAAAGAAAAGAAGATGCGCATTGAGGACGCCCTCAACGCGACACGCGCCGCTGTTGAGGAAGGCATTGTAGCCGGCGGCGGAACGATCTATGTGAACGCGATCCCCGCTGTGGAAGCGTTGCTGAAGGATACGGAGGGCGACGAAAAGACCGGCGTACAGATTGTTGCCAGGGCCTTGGAAGCTCCCATTCGTCAGATCGCGGCCAATGCCGGCGCGGACGGCTCCGTTATTTTGGAGAAGGTAAGAAGTTGCGGAAAGCCGGGCTACGGCTATGACGCGTATAAAGAGGAATTCTGCGACATGGTTTCCCGCGGAATTATCGACCCCGCAAAGGTAACTCGCACCGCTCTGGAGAACGCCGTTTCCGTTTCCGCTATGGCGTTGACTACGGAGGCCCTTGTGGCGGATAAGCCTGAGCCTCCCGCTCCCGCGCCGGCCAACCCCGGAATGGATGAAGATTATTAAGCGATCGATTTTAAATTGATGATTGCCGGAAGGCATTCTCGCGGCAAGGCAAAGGACTGTGAATACAATGATGTATTCCGCTCTTTTGCCATGGCCGCGGAAGCTCCCATTAACCCTTTTGGACGGAAAAACAAAATTTTTTAAAAAAAGCTATTGACAAAGCCGCAAAGCGGTGCTATAATATTATTGCTTCAGATGAAACGCTATATCGCGGGGTGGAGCAGTTTGGTAGCTCGTCGGGCTCATAACCCGAAGGTCGCGTGGTTCAAATCCCGTCCCCGCAACCAACAAAAAAGCCTTGATTACGCAGTCTTTTCGCGTGTCAGGGCTTTTTTATTGTTGATTTCAATAAGGGTTGAA
>CAYTWZ010000093.1:0-6870 GCA_964442035.1 uncultured Oscillospiraceae bacterium | reverse complement strand
TGACCCACATGGATACAGTGTAATCGCCGTCTATTTTCCGGTTAAAGTCGTTGGGTAGCAGAAGGGATGCGCCCAAATTGGTCATAGTAAAGCCGCCCCAGTTTTCGAATGTAGTAGTGGTGTATCCCGGGAAAACGGCCTTACCGTCCGCTATTTCTATTTTATTATCCACATCACCCATCCAGCCGCCGCTACTGACATTGTTTATAACAGAGGCATCATTGCCGCTGCCGCTCACATCCTTTATTGCGGAGGGCTGGGCCGCATCGGACTCAAAGTCATAGTACAAGAGCATACCCGCATTGATGCTTTCGCTTGGATCCGACACTACCTTTATTGTTATGGACGTTGTAAGGGAAGTGTTATTTACAGTACCGCTCACTTGAAATTCGCCCACAGCGGCATACTTTTCCGGAGCTATATCCTCCCATGTTATTTCCTCCTGTCCGCTGGAACCGTTGGTATAATCCACTCTTACAGTTGATGGAAGCGTTGGCACAACTCCCACAAGTGTCACCACACCGTCAGGAGCTGTTACCGATGAAGGGATCTTCTCCGCTTCGGGATTTGTAGTCGAATACAACAGCGCTGCTTCACTTGCCGAAATGGCTCTGCTGTATATACGCACATCATCCATATATCCGCAAAAGTCGGGATTTGCCTGAAGCTGCTCGTTGTGCCACTGTGTTCTGCCTAAGTATAAGCCGTAGGTATCATCTGACGCCTCATCAATGTCGCCTATTGAACGAGTCAGTTTTCCGCTGTCTCTTGAAGCCTCTTTGCCGTTTATGTAAATAACCGTTTCATCGCTATCCGCTGTGTAAGCTATAGTAAGAAGACCCCATTTGTCGGTAAAGCTGCTGTCCGTGCCCGAAATAATGCTGCTGCTGTCATCGGCAGAGGTGCCAATACCCCTGTCCTGAAAACGATAATCTCCCGATGAAGCTACATAACGGAAGAATATGCTGTCCGTGGTGGAATTTCCAAAATCAAAAAAACGCTGAAGATTAGCGGCATAGGCATACTGTGAATCGGCCTTTACCCACATGGACACCGTGTAATCAGTAAGCCCCGCTACTGCCTCATATGGTATCTTGATTGCCGCGCCCTTGACAGTCGTGGTGCGCCCCCTGTCACCCGTTACGGCTTCTATTCCCGGGAAAAAGGCCGCGCCATCCTCCACAGAGATTTTTTTTGTATATGTCTGTTGCTGACCCCAGCCTAAATTTACATCCTGACTGTTGTTAATTACTTGACCGTTATAAGAGCCGCACTCATCCACTATCACATCCGGTTCGGACGATTCGCTGTCAAAGGTGTAGCGCAGTACCAGCCCCGCTGTCAGGTCATCCGCAGCAAAAGCCAGCCCCGGAACAATTCCGAGCATCATTGATAACGCAAGCAGTATTGACACTGTTTTTTTCATTGTTACCCGTCCCTTTCCAAAAATTAGTAACGATTGATATTCCCATACATACTAATTATAACATCCGGCTTATCTATTTGCAAGCATAAACTCTGTTAAATTCTTGTTAATTTTCAATTTTTTTTAAAAAACTCTTGCATTTTAAAAATTACATGGTATAATAATAGCGTAACTTAATTACAAAGACTGTGAAGAGGAGCAGTAGGGCTGTTCAAAGCTTACAGAGAGTCGGCGGATGGTGTGAGCCGATGGCAGAGACGGTCTGAACTCGCCTTGGAGTTGCTTGCTGAACCCTTGCGTAGCGAGGTCATAGGTTAAGACGGAGGCCGACCGTTACAGCGGCAGGATATATATGTATCCGGCAAAGTGCACCGAAAGGTGAATTAGAGTGGTACCGCGGAGCAGTCTGGCTTCGTCTCTATACGGAGACGAGGCTTTTATTTATTTTTGAGAGGAGAATCGGTTGTGAAAAATTATCAAAAGTATCAAAGGGGCTACTTTATGCCCCCTGTAAACGAATTGAAGTGGGCAAAAAAGGAATATATCGACAAGGCCCCCATATGGTGCAGCGTTGACCTCCGTGACGGAAATCAGGCTCTTGTTGTGCCCATGAGCCTTGAAGAAAAGCTGGAGTTCTTCCAGTTTCTTATAGAAGTAGGCTTCAAGGAGATCGAGGTCGGCTTTCCCGCCGCCAGCGAAACGGAGTACGAGTTTACCCGTGCCCTTATTGAGAAAAACCTCATTCCCGATGACGTTACAATACAGGTGCTTACCCAGTCTCGGGAGCACATTATCAAAAAAACCTTTGAGTCTCTTGAAGGTTGTAAGAACGCTATTGTCCACCTTTACAACTCTACAAGTGTAGCCCAGCGCGAACAGGTGTTCAAAAAGAGTAAGGATGAGATTATCGACATCGCCGTTTCCGGCGCGAAATTGCTTAAGGAATACGCCAAGAATACTCCGGGTAATTTCAGATTTGAATACTCTCCCGAAAGCTTCACCGGTACCGAGCCTGAATTTGCCCTTGAAATTTGCAACGCTGTCATAGACATATGGAAGCCCACACCCAACAACAAGGTGATCATCAACCTGCCTGTAACAGTCGAAATGTCTCTGCCCCACGTTTATGCCAGCCAGATAGAATACATGAGTGACAATCTTAATTGCCGTAACAGCGTTATCATTTCCCTTCATCCTCACAACGACCGGGGTTGCGGCGTAGCGGATAGCGAGCTTGGTCTGCTTGCCGGCGGCGAGAGGATCGAGGGTACGCTTTTCGGCAACGGCGAGCGCACCGGCAATGTGGATATTGTAACTCTTGCCATGAATATGTTCAGTCACGGTGTTGACCCCAAGCTTAACTTTGAAAATCTGCCCCTTATAGTGGCCGCTTATGAGCGCCTTACAGGAATGACAGTAGGGGAACGAACTCCCTATGCCGGGCGTCTGGTATTCGCTGCCTTCAGCGGCTCCCATCAGGACGCAATTGCCAAGGGTATGAAATGGCGTGAGGAAAAGCGTCTTGAGCAATGGACTGTCCCCTATCTGCCCATTGACCCGGCGGACGTTGGCCGTGAGTATGAAAGCGATGTTATCCGTATAAACAGTCAAAGCGGCAAGGGCGGTATAGGATACCTTATGGAAAAACAGTTTGGCTACGACCTGCCCCCCAAGATGCGGGAGGTTTTCGGCTACAATGTAAAGTCTGTCTCCGACCATCTGCACAAGGAGCTTTCACCTCAGGAGGTGTTTAACATCTTCAAAGAGGATTTTATCAACCTCGACTCACCCATGAAGCTTATGGAATGCCACTACCGGCAACGCAACGGCATCGAAGCCGAGGTCACCATCGAAATGAGCGGCGAGACCCTTGTTCTTGCCGGACATGGCAACGGACGTCTTGACGCGGTGTGCAACGCCCTGTGCGACCGCTTCCATCCCGGCTTCTCCGTTTCAACCTATAAAGAGCACGCCCTTGAAAAGGGCAGCAAAAGCAATGCTGTTTCCTATATTGAAATCAGCGATGGCAATACCTTCTCATGGGGCGCCGGTATTGACACTGATATCATGACATCATCTGTAAACGCGCTGATCAGCGCAATCAACAGGCTTGAAAGACAGGCTTGAATGCTAAGAAAACATTACCTTTAACACGATATTTTATCACAAAGGAGCCTGTTATGCTTACGTACGAAAGCTGTACCCTGTGTCCACGGCGCTGCGGGATAGACAGGCGCACGGAAAGAGGCTTTTGTCAAAGCGGCGTTATGCCTAAGATTGCCCGGGCGGCTCTCCACTATTGGGAGGAGCCATGTATAAGCGGGACCAAGGGCAGCGGTACGATTTTTTTCAGCGGCTGTAATCTGCGGTGTGTATACTGCCAAAACCGAGATATATCCTCAGGCGGCTTCGGGAAAGAAATATCCTCGGAACGCCTTGCCGAAATATTTAAGGATCTGGAGGTCAAGGGCGCACACAATATCAATTTGGTAACACCTACACACTTTGTCCCCTCCATAACAGCCGCACTTGACCTTTACCGCCCCAAAATTCCCGTGATATACAATTGCGGCGGCTACGAGAATCTCGAAACCATTGACGCCCTTAAGGGCTATGTTGATATTTATCTTACGGACATAAAATACCTTAATGGGGAATATTCCCTACGCTACAGCGGTGCGGCGGACTATTTTCCGCGGGCATACGCCGCAGCGAAAGGGATGATTGATCAGATCGGCGCGCCGGAATTTAAGGACGGGCTGATGACAAGAGGCGTCATTATCCGCCACCTCTGTCTCCCATCTCTCAGGAAAGACAGTATCGCCCTGATAGAGCAGTTGGCAAAGCTCCCAAAGGGCAGCTTTGTATTAAGCCTGATGAGCCAGTACACACCTGCCGGGGATGCGAATAAATATCCCGAAATAAACCGCCGGATAACCACCTTTGAATATAACAGCGTGGTGGATAGAGCTATCAGTCTCGGTCTTACCAACGGATACACACAGGACAGAAGAAGCGCAAAGGAGGAATACACCCCGCCCTTTGACTTGGAGGGGGTTTCCTTTGAGAAATAACTAAACGAAAGATGTCCCCGCTTCTATAGGCGGGTTCCGCTTTCGTTTTTCGGTGGGAGTTCCTTTCTCCCACCGAAACGCCCCATGACGGGCTTTCAGCCCTTATTGAATACTGATAGGAAAAAGCTATGACAAAGCCAGAAATTCATCGCCCCCTTTTGTGGATATGCGTATTTTCCGTTGCCGCGGAAGCTTTGTGCGCCCTTGGCGCAGGCTTCACTGCAGTGGCAGTCGCTGTACTGCTGCTGGCTTTGCCGGCTGCCGTTTTTGTAAGGAAGCCCTTTGCCGTGCTTTTTCTTGCCGCTGCCGCGTCTTTGGCTCTGTCGGCAAGGTTTACGGCTGTAAATTTCCATGCTCATGAGTTGGGAGCAAAATACGACGGGATGCAGGCCACTATTACGGGCAAGGTCTATGAGGCTCCTGTCATAGGCAGCAACTACTGTGAAATAGTGCTTAAAACAGAAGCAGGACTTGTTGCGGTCAAAGTCTATGGAGAAAATTTTACGGATGCGGATATCGGCGACACGCTCTCTGTAGACGCGACGTTTTCTGCCCCGTCATTCCCCCAAAATGACTATGGCTTTAACTCCCGCAAGTACTACTACGGCAGAGGCATCTATCTGCTTGCTCAGGCAGTCTCTAAACCGGAGCTGATAAGTTCGGGAGGCTTCAGCCTGAAAAAAGCCGCCTGCAATATTAGGAAGCATGGGATAAGCGCCGGCGAAAAGCACCTGACGGGCGATGCCCTTGGACTGTTCCGGGCAATTGTATTCGGGGACAAAAGCGGACTTGACAGTCGGCTTAAAGGTCAGCTTTCCACCGCCGGACTCAGCCATATTGCCGCAGTGTCCGGGATGCACCTTTCGGTGATAGCGTCGGTAGTGATGTTTTTGCTGTCCCTTGTTTTAGGACGGAGCAAGGCTTCCCGACTGATCACCATCGGAGCAATGCTGGCGTTTACCTTTGTAACAGGCTGCCCGGCCAGCGTTGTGCGTGCATGCATAATGAATGTCATATTTCAGGTGAGTCTGTTGCTTTTTCGGGACAGCGACGGATTGTCCTCCATTTCGGCCGCAATAATTCTCATGCTTGGCTTCAGACCCATGCTAATCTTTAACACAGGGTTTTTGCTGTCGGCAGCGGCAACTCTGGGAATATTGCTGTTTTCAGGTACTATAACATTGTTTTTAAACAGTCTTCTGCGCATTATTCCCACAAACAGATTGACGCTGAGAATTCTAAAGAAAATTTTGTCGGTAATTTTTTCCGTAACCGCTGTAAGCCTCAGCGCCCAGGCAGCTACGCTGCCAATAGTCGTGTATTCATTTAAAAGCATATCGGTTTACAGCCTGCTGTCAAACCTGCTTGTGGTACCGTTTATGACCTTTATAATGGTTTTTGGCCTTATGCTGGCGTCTTTCGGGTCTGTTCCGCTACTTGGCACTGCATTAGGCGGTTTATGCCGAATATTGTTCGGTTATATTGCCTTCATAGCCGAAAAAATCAGCTCACTGCCCTTTTCTTCCCTGCCGGCGGGTGCAGCAAGCGCTTTAATACTTCTAAGCTACTTACTGATGATCTTTATCCTGCTGGCTTTGGCAAAGAGGAAAAGACTTACTGCCGCTTTTCTGCTTACGGTGTTTATTATCACACTAATCGGCGGATCCGTTGAGTTTGTCAATGCCCGCGGCAGAACTGAGCTTTGCATACTAAACGCCGGAGTCGGGGACTGCGTTCTGGCAGATATACAGGGAGATATAAGAGTACTTATAGGAGGCGGCAGCTCAACCGACACGATTACCGATTATTTAGACGCAAGAGGTATCCTCACAGTCGACGCGGCCATAGTTTCCGGCAATAATTACCGTCAGCTTATAGGTCTTGTGGAGCTTGCAGATGCCGGCCGGATAAAGGAACTGTATATTCCATCAGACATTTATCTTACTGACAGGCTGTCCATACTGATACTTTCGGCAAAGGAAAAAGGCATAAATATACACTATTGCAAAACCCGGGACAAGCTTTATTTTAACGAGCTTTGTGTCGACCAGCTAAACAGCGATGGCTCATCAGCACAGTTTTCCTTAAGCTATAACAGTACAAAAATGCTCATATCCGGCAATAGTCCCATTCCGGACGGGGACTGGGATATTGTTCTTCTGCCTGCGTCCTTCAAAAGCCCGGTCAGCATCACCGACAGTGCCTATGGAATTATAACGGCATCGGGGAAAAACCAATTGACCGGATGCGGATTTATCGGCTCTCTTGGGGAAAATTACCTTGTACCGATGGAGTGCGGAACCGTCACCTTTGTCATCAATGACAAACCGGAGCCGCCTGTTACCACGGCAGAAAAATACTCCCGGAATT
>CAYTWZ010000092.1:0-7091 GCA_964442035.1 uncultured Oscillospiraceae bacterium | reverse complement strand
CTACGCACCTTTTTTATTAAAGCTGATCGTAACGGTCGTTCCATTGCCCTCGCTGCTTTCAAGCTTTATCTTAGCGTTGTGGTATATTGCGCCGTGCTTTACGATCGCAAGCCCAAGTCCCGTGCCGCCGAGCTTTTTGGAGTGGCTTTTGTCCACCCTGTAAAACCGTTCAAAAACTCTGGCCTGGTGCTCCGGGGGAATACCGATACCCGTGTCACGGACTATGACGTTTGCTTCTTTGTCAGTGCTGTTTATGATGATATCGACGGTTCCGTTTTCTTTGTTATACTTTATGGCGTTGTCACAAAGATTATAGATCATTTCATCAAGAATTTTCCTTGTGCCGGTTATGCCGGCGCTTGAGCCTATCAGATCAAGAGTTACGTTTTTCTTTTTGGCTTCGCTCTTTAACCGGTCAATAATCTCGGCTGACAGGTCATACAGATCGACAGCCTCGTTTTCGTGAGGAATGCTTTTTTCGTCCAGCTCGGAGATCTCTATTATGTCGTTTACCAAGGAGATAAGCCTTTGGGCCTCATCATAAATTGATTTTGAAAAATCCACCGCCGCCTCGCCGGGCACATCACCGTTTTTCATAAGCTCCGCAAAGCCCGAAATTGAGGTGAGAGGCGTTTTAAGCTCATGGGAAACATTTGCGGTAAATTCCCGGCGCATTTCCTCCCGCTTTGCGATCTCGGTGATATCGATTATTATAATGACAGCCCCAATAACATTGCCGTTTTCAAAAACAGGATTTGCGATCAGGCTGTAGGTTCGGCCATTGTGCGGCATTTCGCTTTGAGCCTTTTCCCCGGACAGCGATTTTAGCGCTACCTTTATAAAATTCTTGGCGCAGCAAAGGGCGAGGGCAGTGTCCGATGCAGGGTCTTTGATTTCAAGCAGCTTTAGCGCCGCCTCATTGTAAGTAAGGATGTGCGTATCATTATCGATCGTCAAAAAGCCTTCGTTCATATTTTCGGTAATCAGATTAAATTCGTTTTGTTTTTTTCCGGCATCCTCAAGCTGCTTTGAAATAGTCTGTTTCTGCTGGGAAAGTTTTTTTAACAGGGGCGTTAATTCTTCATAGGCCTCGTTTTGTTCAGGATGGTCAAGGTCAAGCTCATTTATGGGCTTTATGATGGCCTTTGATACCCTTGAGGATAAGACGGCTGTTAAAATCAAAGCGGCGGTAAGTATAAACAAAATCGGCTGCAAAAGTCCAAGCAGTATAGCGGCGACTGTATATTGATTTGTGGAGATCCTTAAAATGCGGTTGTCTGACAGTTTTACCGCGTAATACAAGGTCTTTTCGGTCAGGGTGCTGGAGTATCTTATGCTCATGCCTTGGCCTGTTTTCATAGCCTGCTTTATTTCCTCACGTTCACTGTGATTGTCTAATTCCTCCGCGTTTGCCTGATTGTCATACAGGACCTTTCCGTCCGGCGCTATCAAGGTTATTCGCCTGTTGGAAATATCAAGGCCATCAAAAAACTTTATGCCCTCGTTTTTCACTCCGTGAGAAAGATACATAGCCTCGTTCGCGGCCTCAAGCTGAATCTGCTTTTCAAACACGTCGAACAAAATTCCCATAATGAAGGCGATAGCGGCAAAAAGAACAATAAGTGTCGTAAGAAATGATGACCGAAAAATCTTTTTAATCAACCTCATCACCGCCTATCATCTTATAGCCGATGTTCTTTACCGTTTGAATTAAATCCCCTGCGCTGCCAAGCTTTACTCTCAGCTTGCGGATATGCACATCAAGAGTACGGGACTCGGAGTAAAATTCTCCCCACACCCTTGACAGTAGCGTTTCCCGATCTACCACATTGCCATCCGCTTCGAGCAGCGCCATCAGCAGAGAATATTCCTTGTATGACAGTGTAACTCCCTTGCCCGCCACTTCAATAATATGCTTGGCAGGATCTACATATAATTCTCCCGCCTTGTATGTTTTGTACACTTGGGTTTTTTCATACCGGCGCAATACTGCCCGGACACGGGACATAAGCTCCGTCATGCCAAATGGCTTGGCGATGTAATCGTCCGCTCCCATATCCAACCCCGTTACTTTGTCAAATTCGCTGCTCTTCGCTGTGAGCATAATAACAGGAATGTCCTTGGTTTTGGATTTTTCCCTGAGACGCTTTAAAACGGACAGACCGTCCTCCCCGGGAAGCATAATGTCAAGCAAAACCAAATTAGGCGTATTGGCGCTTATGTCCTTCCAAAATTCAACAGGCGATGAAAACTCCTTTATGTCAAAGCCCTCTTTGTCGAGAGCATAGCTTACAAGCTTTCTTATGTTGTCGTCATCCTCAACCAGATATATCACCCTGACACCCCCTATATAAATTTATTATATCGCTGTAAGGCTTAGTTTTCAATATATTTTTTAATTGAAATTTGCGTGGTGACCTGTGATGGAATAAATGACCCATTCCGCTATGTTTTCCGCGTGGTCACCGATACGCTCAAAGTATTTTGCCGTCATCAAAAGGTCAATGAGAATTCCCGCATCACCTTCGGTTTGGCGAAGCGAGAATACAAGCTCGTTTTTCACCTTGTCAAACAGTTTGTCTACAATGTCATCATGGAGTATAACGGCTTTGGCAAGGGAGATATCCTTCTTTACAAAGGATTCTATGCTGTCGTTAACCATTTTTATGGTTTCTCTTGCCATATCTGCTATATGGGTCTTGCTTTCCAGACTGTTGTCGCGGAGGTTGTCCGCGATTTCCGTAATGTCAGCTGCCTGATCTCCTATGCGCTCCATATCCGATATCATTCTAAGGGCGGAGGATATGACCCGCAGATCTGTTGCCACAGGCTGCTGCAGCATCAGAAGCTTCATACAAAGCCGCTCGATATCCCGCTCCTTCTGGTCTATCTGTTTGTCGGCTTCAAGTGCGCTGCTGCGCATGGCAATGTCATTGTCTATAAGATATTTTACACAGCAACTTATAGCTTCCTCACATAGCACACCCATAGTGATAAGCTCGTTGTTAAGATGTGTAAGCTGTTCGTCAAATCTGCCGCGCATTAACCAAACCTCCCTGTTATATAGTCTTCTGTCCTTTTGTCGGAAGGATCAGAGAACATTTTGTCCGTTTTGTCAAATTCAATTACTTCACCAAGTAGGAAAAACGCCGTTTTGTCAGCGATTCTCGCCGCCTGCTGCATATTGTGGGTCACCATTACGATCGTGTAGCTGCTGCAAAGCTCTGTTGCCAGATCTTCGATTTTTGAGGTGGATATGGGGTCAAGAGCGGAGGTAGGCTCATCCATTAAGAGTATTTCAGGCTCAACAGCCAAGGCCCTTGCGATACACAGCCTTTGCTGCTGCCCGCCGCTCATTGAAAGAGCGTCCTTTTTCAGTCTGTCCCTGCATTCGTCCCATATTGCGGCCTGTCTCAGGGAACGCTCCACAATCTCGTCAAGCCTTACTCTTGATTTGATCCCGTGAATTCGCGGCCCGTAGGCAATATTGTCATAAATGCTCATAGGGAAGGGATTTGGCTTTTGGAATACCATTCCCACACGCTTTCTCAAAATATTTACGTTCATATCCTTGTAGATGTCAGTTCCATTAAACGTAATATTTCCTTCTATACGGCAGCCCTCAACCAGATCGTTCATGCGGTTAAGGGTTTTTAAAAATGTGGATTTCCCGCAACCTGACGGACCGATAAGAGCCGTGATCTGCCTTTCGGGAATATCCATGCATATATTCTTCAATGCCTGATTTGTGCCGTACCACAAATTCAGACCTTCCGCTTTCATAATATCAGACATTTTACCGCTCCTTTCTCCTGTTGAGCGCCTTTACCGCAAGCTTTGCCGATATGTTTATAATAAAAGTCAATATAAGCAGTATTGCCGCTATAGAAAAGGCTATGTCAAATTCTCCTCGCTCCTTTGCATACATATATAACGCAACTGTGAGAGTAGCGCCCGCCCGTTGCGGCAGCACGCTTTCAAATATGGTGAGAACTTCATTCGCCATTCCAGCCGTGAACAAAAGCGCCGCACTTTCGCCGACTATTCTTCCGATGGATAAAATACAGCCTGTCACAATACCGTCAACGGCAGATGGGAGAACGGTGGTGCGTATCATGTGCCATTTGCCGGCGCCAAGGGCAAGGGCGCCTTCGCGGTAGCCGTTCGGCACGGTTTTAAGACTTTCCTGTGTCGTTCTGATTATTGTGGGCAGCGTCATTATTACAAGGGTCAGGGCTCCGGCTAATATACTCTTCCCAAGAGAAAAGAACTGGACAAAGATCAATGTGCCCACAAGCCCGTATATAATGGACGGTATTCCCGACAGAGTCTCAGTGGCAAGCTCAATGGTTCTTACGACCTTTTTGTTCCTTGCGTACTCGTTTAAGTAAATTGCCGCGCCTACGCCTATGGGAAGTACGATAACAAGCGTTATAAGTATTATATACAGTGTATTTAAAATGTTAGGCAGTATTCCGATTGTGTCATTTATAAGGCTTGGCTTTGACGAAAGAAGCTCAAGGGATATGTGGGGGATGCCTCTTGCCAGTATATATCCGATCATCCCTAAAAGCATCAGGCATATAAGCGCCGCCGACAGATACATAAGGATGTTGAGCGTTGCGCTTTTCAGCTTTCGCTTAGGGGATATTTTATCATTCATCCTTTCCGCCTCGCTTTACAACAAGATTTAGAATAAGATTTATTATCATAATAAATACGAACAACACCAATGCTATTGAAAACAGCGCCTGCCTCTGAAGCCCTGAGGAATAAGACATTTCGCTTGCAACCGCGGTTGTAAGGAAACGGACGCTTTTAAACAGGCCGGGCATATTCGCCACATTTCCCGCAACCATCATCACCGCCATTGCTTCGCCTATGGCCCTGCCGATGCCAAGCACGATGGAGGTAAGTATACCGCTCTTTGCCGCCGGAACAATGATCTTAAAAACCGTTTCCGTTTTTGTTGCACCGAGAGCAAGGGATGCCTCGCGGTATTCCTTGGGAACGGATCTTATGGCTGTTTCCGATACGGAAATCACAGACGGCAGGATCATTATGGCAAGGACGATTATTGCCGACAGCAGATTGGCCCCGTCCGGCAAATGAAATATTTCCCGAACGAACGGAACGACAATTATCATACCTAACAATCCGTAAACCACAGACGGTATGCCCGAAAGCAGGTCTACCGCCGAACGCACCAGCCCCGCACATTTATCGTTTGACATTTCAGCCAAAAATATGGCGCACAGAAGTCCTATGGGGACGCCTATTATGATCGCGCCCGCCGTGCCGTAAAAGGAGGACAGAATAAAAGCCAGAATACCGTAAGAGGGATCTGTGGCAGTTGAAGCCCATTTTGTGTTAAAAAGGAAATCGGCTATACCTATTTCATTTATGGCCGGGATCCCGCTTATAACAAGGAAAACCGTTACAATAAGAACGAATGCAACAGCGAGAAATCCGCAAAAGGTAAATATCACATTCATCACTTTTTCAAAAATGTCCGTTGCTTTTTTCAATCTGCTCATCCCTCGCTCCTATCTTTTCACAGGGACAGCTCCTGCTTTTTCGATCATAGAGTCTGCTTCCGGGCTTGTGGCGTAATCCATAAATGTCTGCGCCGCGTCTGAAAGAGCCTTGTCCTTGGGTGTAACAAGTACAAAATCACGCTGGATCCTGTATTCGCCGCTTTGTATGGTTTCGGTTGAAGGGGTCACGCCATCAACCGAAAGCAACTTGACCGTATCATTGACAGACGAAAGGGAAGCGTAGCCGATGGCGTTGGGATTTGACGAAACAGTTTGCACAACGTCCCCCGTTGAGGTAAGCTCCTGTGTGTACTTGCACAGATCCTCTGTTTCGGTTATTGACTCAAAGCCGTCACGAGTTCCGGAGGCTGCTTCCCGGCCTATCAAAACAATCGGTGCGTCCTCGCCGCCGACCTCGCTCCAATTCGCAATCTCACCCTTGTAGATCGCGCCGATCTGCTCGATGGTTAAATCAGCTACAGGGTTTTGGGAATTTACGATCATTGCAATTGCGTCAATGGCAACTACTGCGGCGTTAAGCTTTTCCGCTTCTTCGGGCTTCAAGTCTCGGCTGGAAAGCCCGATGTCACATTGCCCATCCGTAGCGGCCTGTATGCCCGCGCTGGAGCCTGTGGGATTGTAGGTTATTTTTGTATTGCTGTTTTCGGACATATAAGCCTCGCTCAAAAAGCCTATCACCTTTTCCATTGATGTAGAGCCGTCTGTTGAAACAGTCTGTATCCCTGTCGGGTTTTTGCCCGCCGTCTGCTCCGCGGGCTGATTTTCGCAGCCAGCCAAGGTCACGGCAAGCATGCCTATGGCAACTAACATTACTATGATTTTTTTCATCAAAATCGCTCCTCTGAAAAATATTTTGTGCCTTCGCACAATGTAATTATACCGCTGCGTATGTTAATTCTGAAAGCAAGCTCATGTTAATTGTAAGTTAATGCCAAATATTGAATAAAAAAAGCTTGATAATTATTCCGCGTGATGCTATAATGATAAACAGGGTGTTTTAGCTTTGTCGGGAAAGGTATGGCAATCAAGGCTTTTGTCGAAAAATGTTTGCTTCTTTCGGTTTAAATATTTCCGCCATGGAAATAATAAATTTGAAAATCATAAGAAAGGAATGAACATTTTGAAACGATTTTTATTTATTCTGGCGGCTATGGTCATGATGTTTTCCGCCTGCGGCGGCAATGACGACAATACCGACATGAACAACAATGGCAATGGTACAAACCAAACCACGGATGATAACGGCGCGTCGGACAATACGGGCATTGTGGATGACAGAAATTCCGACAATGCCGGAGATGACGGAAATGACAATGATACCTTGGGCGATAATGACGGTGACGGTGTTGTCGACGATATAGGCGACGCGGCGGACGACGCTGTGGATGGCGTGGGTAACGCGGCTAAGGATGTTGTGGACGGTGCGGAGGACGTTGTGGACGATATGACCGGCAACAACAATGCTAATAACGGCGGCAACAATGCTAACAACAATAAGTAAGTAGGGGGGAGCTTTCCCCCTGATACATAGAT
>CAYTWZ010000091.1:0-7165 GCA_964442035.1 uncultured Oscillospiraceae bacterium | reverse complement strand
AGCGGCAGAAAAAGATATAAAAATGTCAGGCTGGAAAATACCATTCTATTCCTCCAACATCGTTTCTTCCGAGGTGTAAAACCCAATGCTTCCGATGAGCAACAGCTTGTCAATATCGTTGGTCTCAACATATTCACTCAGCCTGAACTGTTTTCCCAGCTGGGCTTGATAGTTCCTTAGATCCACGCTGTATGTCTTGTCAAAGCCCGCGGCAAGCAGCTTAAGTATGGCGTTGTCATGGGACTCCCCGATAATTAGGATGTTTCCCTTGCCCTGAGATCCGGTGTCGAAAATTATTTCACCGTCATCTCCGCCGTAAAAATTGCCGTAGGATATCTCATCACGAGCAGAACCCGACAAATACGCTTCCTGATTGCCGTAATCATCACCGGCTACGCCGTTGATAGTAATGCTCATGTCCGGCAGCTCAAAGCGATATGCGTAAAAAGGCTCCGTAAATACAGCCTGATTGCCGCTTTCTATGGCTTTTGAGCCGCTGAGGGCGTATCCAGTGTCCACCTTTTCCACCGGAATGATAACGTCCTCAAGCCCCAAAAGCTCCGCGACCTGAACATACCCCTCATATGAGCCCTCACAGTTCCAGTGGTGGTCTGTGCGGTAAAATTCGCGGCTGTAATCCTCAAAGCTGTCAATAGCAAATTTTGCCATGTGATCTTTCGGCAGATCAAGGGCGGCTTTAATATACTCGTAGGCAAATACCTTTTCATTGGTCTCAAAATTGATGTCCGTATCCTTTTCAATGTAGTACATATAAATATCCAGTTCCGGATGGGAAGCGATGACGCCGTTTATGTTCTCGATTTTTTTGTCCAGCGCAGGCGTCATATCCTCCAGCCGCCTTGTATCATAAACAAGGTAGTCACCGCCAAACACCTTCATATTCCCTATGGACGAATACCGCATTGGATTTTTCCGGTACAGGCCGGAGGCAAAGAGATTTACGAGCTTGCCGCCGGCATCATTGTAAAGCTTTTTCCCATACTGGGAAAAGGGTATCTGATCCTGCAGGGCTGTTTCCACGCTTTCCTGAAAGCTGCCATCCATATAACCCTCCGCCGAAAACTCATTTATCTTTTCGGCGTACCTGTTTTCATAGGTATTTATATCCTTTTCAAAGAACAGCGTCCTGACAGCCCCCGCCGCCACAAGCAACACGGCGAAGGCCGCAAGGCAGATATTTGAAATCTTTTCGGAAAGCTTCATAATATTCCTCCGTAAAAAAGGGACTAAATGCTTTTGCTGAACCGAAGCTCCGGGGTCTTGACGCTGACCTTTGTCCCCTCAGCCACCGAACTGACAATGAATGCATTGCCTCCGATAGTCGCTCCCTTGCCTATGACCGTGTCGCCCCCAAGTATTGTCGTACCTGAATAAATAGTAACATTGTCGCAGATGGTTGGATGACGCTTTACGCCTTTTAGTCGCTGACCCTTGCGAGTGGAAAGTGCGCCCAAGGTCACGCCCTGATATATCTTTACATTCTCACCGATAACGGTGGTCTCCCCTATTACTATGCCGGTACCGTGGTCAATAAAAAAGCTTTTGCCGATGGTGGCTCCCGGGTGGATGTCGATACCTGTCATACTGTGGGCGTACTCGGTCATTATTCTTGGTATCATAGGCACACCAAGCAGCCACAGCTCATGGGCTATACGGTAGACAGTGATGGCAAACAGCCCGGGATATGAAAATATTATTTCCTCGATGCTGTAGGCTGCCGGATCCCCGTCATAGGCCGCCTGTACATCGGAATAAAGGTATTCCCTGATCTTAGGTATCTGTTCCATAAACCTGTATACAAGCTCCTCGGCCTTTTTTTCCGATGCGCTTCGGGCGCAACCGGAGCACAGCTCCTCCGTGCCGATAGCTTTGGAGACCTGCTTTTTAAGATTGTACTGGATAAATTCTATCCTTTCGCCGACAATGAACTTAAGGTATTCGCTGCGAACCCTGCTTTCGTCAAAAAAGCCCGGAAACAGCACCCTCCGCAGTTCCTCTATTACCTGAATAAGGATATTTTTGTTAAGAGTGTGATCCGCGTCCACCCGGACAGTCAGATCATATTTGTCGTAGCTGTCAAGTATCATATTGATAAGCCCTTCGGTATTATATTCCATTTTAAGCCTCCTGCTCTGAAATAATATATCGCACCACTTCTCCCGCGGCAATAAGTCCCGCCGCTGCCGGTACAAAGGCTGTGCTCCCCGGGGTCGCCATATTTCCGTCAATAATGTCCTTTGGTTTTACGGGCGGTTCCTTTGAGTAAACCACCTTAAGACGTTCTACGCCTCGCTTTTTCAACTCCCGGCGCATTACCCTTGCCAAAGGGCAAACAGACGTCTGATAAATATCGCCGATCTCCAAAAGCTCCGGGTGCAGCTTGTTGCCTGTACCCATGCAGCTGATAATGGGAACCCCCGCCGCCTGTGCCCGTACAGCAAGCTCAAGCTTTGCTGTGACCGTGTCCACCGCGTCTATAATATAGGAATATACCCCCAGGTCAAAGCTGTCCGCGTTTGACGGCAGATAAAAGCGCCTGTAAGCGTTTACTGTAATTTTTGGATTGATGGCAAGCGCCCGTTCCATCATTACATCCGCCTTGCCGCGTCCTACGGTATCCTGCAGGGCAATGATCTGACGGTTTATATTGGAAACATCCACATCATCGCTGTCAAAAATGTCAAGCGTACCCACGCCGCTACGCACAATGGCCTCCGCCGCATGGCCTCCTACGCCTCCGACGCCAAATACCGCTACCCTTGCCGCTTCAAGCCTTTTCATGGCTGCTTCACCCAAAAGGCTCCGTGTACGTGTAAATTCATCCCCCATATTACTTCCTCCTTGAGGAAAAACATGTTTTTAAATTGTTATCCTAATATATTATATCACCTTGTGTCTGTAAGTGTCAACATATATTTTGTTAACAACCACGGCGGGGCTTGAAAAAAGCGCCTTATCTTCCGCGGCGAATGACAAAGCCGCCTCGGCGCGGTTTTCGGCAGATTCGGTGAAGGCGTCAAAATTTATGTATTTTTGCGAATATTACAAAAAGGTTATATATACGCAAAATTTTTTAACAAGCTCTTGACAAATTGTATGAGTGAGGTATAAAATAAAACTGAATACTTTACGAGGTGATGATAAAATGAACAAGATCAAAAGACATTTAGCCGTGCTTGTGTGCGTGGCGACTCTGTTCGCGGTTTTGCCGTGTGTGAGCGTCGGCGCGGCGGAAGTCTTGAGCGGCGAGTGCGGCGATGACCTCACATGGACATTAACCGATGGCGGCACTCTCACTATCAGCGGCACAGGAGATATGACAAATTGGACCAATTATTCAAGTGTGCCTTGGTACGGCAGCTGTTCATCGATTAAAACTGTAGTTATAGAAGGCAGCGTGACAGGCATTGGCGGATATGCGTTTTACAACTGCACCGGTCTTACAAGCGTAACAATTCCCATCGGCGTGACGAGCATCGGTGATGATGCGTTTTACGGTTGCAGTGCGCTTAAAAGTGTGACAATTCCCGACAGTATGATAAGCATTGGTAATACTGCGTTTTACGGTTGTAACGCGCTTACAGCTGTTACAATTCCGGCAAGCGTATCGAGTATCGGCATCAGACCGTTCTCTTCCTGTTCAAGTCTTAAAAGCATAGATGTGGACAGCGCGAATACAAGCTACACTTCGATTGAGGGAGTACTGTATGATAAAGCAATAACAAAGCTTATACAGTATCCGGCGAATAAAGCGGACGCGGAGTATGTAATACCCGATAGCGTAACGAGTATCGGCAACGAGGCATTCAGGAGCGCCAAGAACCTTACAAAAGTAATGATTCCCGCAAGTGTGACTGATACGGGTACTTTTCCCTCACCTGTATTTTATTTGTGCGACAACCTTGAAAGCATAGATGTGAACAGCGCAAATCCGGTCTACACCTCGGTTGACGGAGTATTGTTTGATAAAGCAATGACAAAGCTTATACAATATCCGGCGAAAAAAACGGCCGCGGAGTATGCAATACCCGACAGTGTGACAAGTATAGTTCAAGAATCATTCAGAGGCAATATAAACCTGACAAAAGTAACAATTCCCGAAGGCTTAACTAATCTGAATTCTTCAAGCTTACCCGCGTTTTTTATGTGCAGCAGCCTTGAAAGCATAGATGTGGACAGCGCAAATCCGGTCTACACCTCGGTTGACGGGGTATTGTTCAATAAAGAAATGACACAGCTTATAAAATATCCGGCGAATAAAGGGGATAAGGAGTATGCAATACCCGACAGCGTGACAAGTATAGTTAAACAATCATTCAGGGGCAGCATAAACCTGACAAAAGTAACAATCCCCGAAGGCTTAACTAATCTGAATTCTTCAAGCTTACCCGCGTTTTTTTTGTGCGACAGCCTTGAAAGCATAGATGTGAACAGCGCAAATACAAGCTACGTCTCGGTTGACGGTGTTTTGTTCAACAAAGCAATGACGCAGCTTATGGAATATCCGGCAAACAAAGCGGACACGAAATATGTAATACCCGACGGAATAACAAATATCGGCGGATATGCGTTTTACAACTGCACAAAGCTCGAAAAAATAACTATTCCCGAGGATGTTAAGTCTATTGGCGCGAATACGTTCTATGTGCTGGCGCCATATCAGACAAGCCTTTCTAAGGTTTACTATGGCGGAACAAAGGGTCAGTGGGACAATATGACCATAGCCTATGGGAATGATCCGCTTCTCTCCGCAACGCTTTATATCGACGGCAAGCCTATTTTGCCGATAATAGCCTCAGTTAACGCAAAGGCCGAAAACGGTTCGGTTACGGTAACTGCGGAAACGGAGAATGTTTCTGCGAGTAATGTCCTTATAGCGGTTGGCTTTGATTCAAAAGGCGAATACACGGACCTTGCCGAGGTTGAAAACGGTACGGCTCAGCTCGATAAAGACGTTAAAACAGTAAAGGTTTTCGTTTGGAAAAGCATGGAGAGCATGATACCCCTTTGCGAGGCGAAGGAAGTCAACGTTCAATAAAAACAAAGCAAAATCTATCAACAAAGCGATTGCTCTTTTGAGCGGTCGCTTTTCATATACCAAGATCTCATCATTGATACAAATTGACTGACGAGCTTTCGGTCCTTATGAATTTGAGAAAAAGCGGCAGAGATTGCTTGTCAAGATGTCTCTGCCGCTTTTTCTGTTACCGATATAAATGTTTGCTGAAATATCGGTCTCCTCTGTCCGAAAAAATAACAACAATATTCCCTCTTGCGCCGGTTTCGATCAGCTTTACAGCCGCCGCAAGGGTAGCGCCTGATGAGGAACCGGCAAAAATTCCTTCCCTTGCGGCAAGCTCTCGGGATTTTTGAAATGACTCGTCATCTGTAATTTTGATCACCTTATCTACAAGTGACATATCCATTGTGTCGGCTATAAAATCATTGCCTATTCCCTCAATATCATAGTCGCTGTGCTCACCGCCGCCCATGGTAGAGCCGACCGGATCGGCAAGAACGCCTTGTATACTCGGATCTTGCTCCTTTAAATAACGCATAACGCCTGTATATGTACCACCGCTGCCCGCACCCGCCACAAGGTAATTTATGCTTTCGTGTAAATCACGGTATATTTCGGGGCCTGTTGTTTCATAATGCGCAAGCGGATTGCTTTGATTTCTGAATTGCTGCAAAGAAATTGCGCGGGGGATCGAATCCCGTAATTCATTTGCTTTTTTCTCCGCTTCCAACATTCCGCCCTCTTTGGGGGTGTTGATAATTTCCGCCCCTAACGCGCGCATAAGCGTCTGCTTTTCCTCCGAAAATTTTGTGGGGACGACAAAAATAATCCTATAGCCTTTATTCAGCGCGGCAAAAGCAATACCGAGACCTGTGTTGCCGGCGGTTGCCTCAACAATAGTTCCGCCAGGCTTTAACAGACCTTTTTTCTCCGCATCCTCGATCATATATTTCCCAATTCTGTCCTTGACGCTACCTGACGGGTTGTACAGTTCGAGCTTTGCAAACAGCGTCACTCCCTCAGGCAATGCGAAATTTTGCAGCTTGACGATCGGCGTGTTACCGATAAGATCCTGCATAGACTCATAATAGCTCATTATTTCACCTCGCTTTCGGCAATTGCCCTGTCTAAATCTGCAAGGATATCATTGATGCTTTCAATACCTACAGACAGACGTATAAGTTCGTCCGTAATACCCACCTTTAGCCTTGTTTCATAAGGGATGGACGCATGGGTCATACTCGCCGGATGGCATACAAGAGATTCCACCCCGCCGAGACTTTCCGCAAGGGCAATTAACTTTAAAGATGAAAAGAATGTCTCTATATTATAATTTTCATATAGCTCAAATGAAATCATAGCGCCGCCGTTTTTTGCTTGTTTTTTGTTGATTTCAAAGCCTTGCGCATCGGGGAATCCCGGATAATAAACCTTCTTAACGGCCTTGTGATCTTTTAGATGATTCGCCGCCGACTTCGCATTTTCCACATGGCGATCCATTCTGACCCCGAGCGTTTTTATTCCGCGTATCAAAAGGAACGAGTCAAACGGCTGAAGCACTCCTCCGGTAGAGTTTTGTATAAACGCCATCCTCTTTGCAAGTTCATCTGAATTTACAACAACAAGTCCCGCCACAAGATCACTGTGACCGCCAAGATATTTTGTCGCGCTGTGGATCACAATATCAACGCCGAATTCGATCGGCCTTTGAAGATACGGCGTCATAAATGTGTTGTCTACAATTGATAAGATCCCGTGTTTTTTTGCCACATCGGCAATTGCTCCCAGATCGCTTATTGTAAGTAGCGGATTAGCCGGACTTTCCACAAGAATTGCTTTTACGTCAGGCGTTATTTTTTTGTCTAAGCATTTAATATCAGTTGTATCCTCTACAGAGTAACTAATGCCGAATTTATTAAACACCTTATCCAGCACACGAAAGGTTCCGCCGTATACATTATCCGAGATTATTATTCTGTCCCCCGTCTTAAAAAGGCTGAGTACCGCTGTGATTGCCGCCATACCTGATGCAAAGGCAAAGCCTGCCGTGCCGCCTTCCAATTCCGCGATCAATGCCTCAAGAGCGGCTCTTGTGGGATTTCCCGTTCGCGAATATTCATAGCC
>CAYTWZ010000090.1:0-7211 GCA_964442035.1 uncultured Oscillospiraceae bacterium | reverse complement strand
GGTTATTTTACTGTGAATCAAGCTCAGATATCCCCTTTCAAAAGCGGTATTTAACAAAAAAAATGACAAAAAACGCTTCATCCGAAAAAAAATTGCTTCAAAAGACTTGACTTTGGTTTGACTGTAGTATAAAATATAAGATATGAATAATTGTATCTCTGCCCTGCAGAGACAGTCATTGGAGGGTAAAGAGTGAGAGTAATTTCCGGTTCGGCAAGGGGGCTAAAGCTGATTTCTCCCCCGGGGAACGACACACGTCCCACTCTTGACAGGGTGAAGGAAGCCCTGTTCAGTATGCTCACACCCGTGCTCAGGGACAGCCGGGTGTTGGATCTGTTTGCCGGAAGCGGCGCTTTGGGAATCGAAGCTTTAAGCCGCGGAGCGGCGGAAGCGGTCTTTGTGGACAATTCCAAGGCGGCGGAAGCGGCGGTTAGGACAAATATACAAAAGGCCCGTATGGAGGAAAAAGCCACTTTTATATCAAAAAATGCGCTTGATTATCTAAGTGAGTGCAAAAGAGAGTTTTCCATTATATTTATGGATCCGCCATATAGGGGCGGGCTTTACGAGAAGTCGTGTGGGCTTATTTTCCGGCATAGTTTGCTTCAAAAAGGCGGAGTTATTGCCGTGGAATGGGATGAAGACGCCGGGAAGCCGGTGTTCCCCGATCAATTTGTGAGGGAAAAGGACAAGCGCTACGGTCGAGTACACCTGACCGTCCTAAGGAGGCCAATATGAAAATTGCAGTTGTACCCGGCAGCTTTGACCCGATCACAAACGGTCATGTAGATATCATCCGACGCACGGCGGCACTGTTTGACAAGGTATATGTGGGAATTCTTCATAATAGTACAAAAAAGCCGCTGTTCACCATTGAGGAAAGGCTGAAGCTTATCAAGCGTGTAATTGCCGATATGCCCAACGTGGAAGCTGAAAGCTTCGACGGACTGCTTGTGGACTACGCCAAAAGCAAGGGCGCCGGGTTCATTGTCAAGGGTCTGAGGGCTGTAAGTGACTTTGAATACGAATTCCAGATGGCTCTGGCAAACAAATACATCAACCCGGACATTGAGACATTTTTTATTGCGACAAGTCCCACCTATTCATACCTCAGCTCCAGCATAGTCAAGGATATTGCCAGCTACGGAGGAAAGATATCCGATTTTGTACCAAAAGAAATTGAAAATGATATATTAGAAAAAATAGGAGGCTAATACTATGGAAATTTTGAAAATGATCGATATGCTCGAAGACAAGGTTGACCATGCGAGGACTATTCCCCTTATCAACCGCATACTTATTGATAAGGAAGAGCTTTTTAAGAGTATTGACGATATTCGCATGAAGTTGCCCGAGGATCTTAAGCAGGCCCGTATGGTAAAGGATGAGCGCAAGCGCATTCTGGCGGACGCGGAAGCTGAAGCCGATCGCATTATTGCGGAGGCCAAGGAAAAGGCTGCCGCCATGGTTCAAGAGCATGAAATCACCAAGGCCGCAGTAGAACAGTCCGGCCAGATCATTGACGACGCTCAGAGAAAAGCCAGAGATCTCAGAGCAGGCACAAACAATTACGTTATTTCCCTTCTTTCTCAAACTGAGGAAAAAATCGCCAAATCTCAGGAGATAGTACACAGCGCTCTGACCGAAATGCGCTCTCAGGCAACAGCCAAGCAGCTTCCCAATGATACAGACGACCAGGGTTGAACCGCGTTTTTTGTGAGTGATCATAGATTTTAAGTTTTCATCAGAGGTGTAAATATGTCAGGACATTCCAAGTGGAATAATATCAAAAACAAAAAAGAAAAATCAGACGCCCAAAGAGCCAAGATATTCACAAAATTAGGCCGTGAGCTGGCTGTTATAGTTAAGCAGGGCGGTCCCAACCCAGACACAAACGGCAAGCTTAAGGACGCCATTGCCAAAGCAAGAGCCAACAATATGCCAAACGACAATATTAATCGTTGCATAGCTAAGGCAGCCGGTGAAAGCGGCGGCGATGATTACGATGAGATCACATATGAGGGCTACGGTCCAAGCGGCGTTGCGCTGATCGTAGAAACCCTTACAAACAACCGCAACCGTACTGCTGGTGATATGCGCCACTATTTTGATAAATACGGCGGCAATCTTGGCACAAACGGCTGTGTAAGCTATATGTTTGATCAGAAGGGCGTTATCATAATCGACAACTCTGAGGAAGAACTGGACGAGGATCAGGTAATGATGGACGCACTGGACTGCGGGGCCGAGGACTTTAATGCCGATGACAACGTGTTTGAAATACTTACTGACCCGGACTCTTTTTCCGCTGTACGTGAGGCTCTTGAGGGAAAAGGCTATACTTTTGCTCAGGCGGAGCTTCAGATGGTGCCACAGACCACAGTATCCCTCACTGATGAGGAAGATTTAAAAAACATCAATAAGCTTATTGAAATGCTCGAGGACAATGACGATGTTCAAAACGTTTACCACAATTGGGACGAGTAACTGAATAATCAAGTCATTAAATATCCCCCTTTGTAATACGCTGTACAAAGGGGGATATTATTTTGAAAAAATTAGCTTCTTTAATTATAGCTCTATCCGTTATTCTGACCGTCATGCCCTGCCGTGCGGAACCGGTTTGCGATGCTAAGTCAGTGATTCTGATGGATTTTGACAGCGGACAGGTGTTGTACGAAAATAATTCCAACGAACGCCTCGCTCCCGCCAGCGTCACCAAGGTAATGACTATGCTGCTGATCATGGAAGCCATTGATCGGGGTGAGATTAGCTATGACACTGTTGTCATCGCCAGTGAGAGGGCCAAAAGCATGGGCGGAAGTACGATCTTTCTGGATACAAATGAGCAGATGAGTGTAGATGATCTGCTTAAGGGCATAGCCGTAGCCTCCGGTAACGATGCCTGCGTAGCCATGGCGGAACATCTGTCCGGCAACGTGGAAGCCTTTGTGGAACGGATGAATGTCCGGGCGCAGGAGCTTGGGCTGACCGACACACATTTTGTCAACTGCAATGGTCTTGACGCAGATGGCCACTACTCCTCTGCACGTGATATAGCCATTATGAGCCGCGAGCTCATGAAGCATCCCGATATATTCCGGTACACTACTATATGGATGGACTCCCTTCGGGGCGGAGCCTTCCAGCTTGCTAACACAAACAAACTTATCAGGTTTTACGAGGGGGCAACGGGGCTTAAGACCGGATCCACAAACAATGCCCTGTGTTGCATCAGCGCAACTGCCAAACGGGATGGTCTGCATCTGATAGCCGTAGTGTTGGGGAGTCCAAACTCAAAAACCCGTTTTAACGCTGCACGGGAATTGTTAAATTACGGCTTTGCCAGCTTCGGAGTTGTAACATTGGGCGAGCAGGACAAAATCGTCTGCACCGCCACCGTCAAAAAAGGCGTCAAAAGCAAGGTACGCCTTGTGGCAGCCCAAAACGCCTCCGCCCTTGTGCCAAAGGATAAGATCAACCAAGTAAAAATATCGTCACATATTGACAGAGGCCTTGCCGCACCGATAAAAAAGGGCTCCTCTGCCGGAACGGTCACTGCCGAACTTGATGGTGAAATCATCGCCAGCTGTCCCCTTATGACTGCCGATGATGTGGATCGCAAGGGCGTGTTTTCCTTTTTTTCGGAACTCATGAATAAATTTATGCTCTTCTGATGTCATCAAGAAAATTCAACGGATCCTCTTCCCCGCAGTGAATAAAATGCATAAGCATATATGCGCACATAATTGCCACATTTTCCTCACGGAGGATGCGCTTGCACTCCTCTCGGTCAGCCAGCACCACCTGTATGTCCTCGGACTCCTCCTGATAGTCACCGGTGGGAGTGCCGGTACAGTATCCGTAAACTGTGGCGCAACACTCGTCCGTCATACCCACAGTGGTGTAAAACGGCTTACCATAAGCTTCGGCGGTCTTTCTGGGCGCAAATGTCAGCCCTGTTTCCTCAAACATTTCCCGAGACGCGGCCTCCCCCGCATTCTCTCCGTTCTCGACCAGTCCGGCGGGGAATTCGTATATATAGCCGTTGATTGCATAGCGGAACTGGCGCACCAGCACCACCCGATCCTTTTTTTCGCCGTATATACCGTAAATGATAACTCCGTCTGGGCCGCCAAAGGGGCTGCGTGCTTTAAGCTTATCTTCGGTTTCGGCTCTTGACGCCACATAATAAGGGGCTGTCTTGCCGTTACGTCGAACTGTTTCCAATTCATATAAATTCAAAAAACTGTTTTGAGTCTGCTTTTTTATGCCTTTTATTCTGCTCATACTGTCCAAATCTCCTTTAACAATACTCTCCCCCACAGCATATTATACGGCTGGGAGAGTGATTTTTGTGAGTATAACTCTTGCTCTGGCCGGAAACCCCAACGTAGGTAAATCCACTGTATTCAACGCCCTGACCGGTGCCAGGCAGCACACCGGAAACTGGGCCGGAAAAACCGTGGAACTGGCAGAGGGGGATTTCACCTTCGACGGAGAAAAAATACGCGTAGTAGATCTGCCCGGCACCTACAGCCTTACAGCGGACTCCGCTGACGAGCGTGCCGCCCGTGACTACATATGCTTCAGCGGTACGGACGGGATAGTAATAATCTGCGATGCCACCTGTCTTGAGCGCAATCTGATACTTGTAATTCAGACCCTTGAGATCACCGGCAAGGTGATAATCTGTCTCAACCTTATGGACGAAGCGAAAAAGAAAAAGATAACCGTGGATACCTATGCCCTTGAAAAGCTCCTTGGAGTGAAGGTAATACCCATGTCCGCAAGAAACGGTGATGGCATAGAGCTTTTAAAGTCCGCCTCCACAGAGCCCTTTGACTCAGTCCCCATTGCCGTAAAGTATGATGCGATCATGGAGGAAGCCATAGGCATAGTTGAGGAAGGCATTTCCGATAAGCTGTGTCGCGGGCTCAATTCCCGATGGATAGCAATGAAGCTTTTGGAAAACGACATCGGTCTGCTGGAAAGCCTGTACGCCTGCTTAGGTTATAGCATAACGGCCTTTGACTCTGTGTCCTTTGCCCTGAAAAAAGCCCGCGGGCTTTTGAGGAAAAACGGTATTTCCCCCGAAGACCTGCGAAGCCGGGCTGCCCGCCGCAAGATCGCATTGGCGGAAGAAATTGCGTCAAAGGTGATCAAGACCCGGGGCAGCTTTGATTTTGACCGAAAGCTTGACAAAATTTTTACCGGCAAAGTCTTTGCCGCACCTATAATGCTTGCCGCGCTGCTGGGGATATTGTGGCTTACAGCAATTGGGGCAAATTACCCCTCCGCCGCCTTAAGCGTAATGTTCACAAGGTTTGAGACTTTTGTCTTTGATTATCTGACCGGCATAGGCTGTCCGCAGCTGCTCAGGGATATGCTGACAAACGGAATGCTCCGTGTATTGGGCTGGGTAGTAGCGGTAATGCTGCCGCCAATGGCCATATTTTTCCCATTGTTCACCCTTCTTGAGGACTTTGGGTATCTGCCGAGGATAGCCTTCAACCTTGACGGGTGCTTTCGCCGCTGCGGAGCCTGCGGCAAGCAGGCCCTTACCACCTGTATGGGTTTTGGATGCAACGCCGTGGGCGTAACAGGCTGCCGGATAATAGACTCCCCCCGTGAAAAGCTTATGGCTATGCTGACAAATGTATTTGTCCCCTGTAACGGTCGTTTGCCCTCGCTAATAGCGGTAACCTCAATATTCTTGGCCGGACATGGAGCCCTTGCCGGGGTGGAAAAGGCCGCACTGCTCACCCTGTTTATTGTAGGAGGTCTGGGGATCATGCTGGCAGTGTGCGCCATACTCAACAGGACGCTTCTAAGGGGATATTCCTCATCCTTCGCCCTTGAGCTTCCCCCCTACAGGCGGCCTCAGGTGGGCAAGATAATCGTGCGCTCAATTTTTGACCGCACTATATATGTGCTTGGCCGCGCAGTGGCCGTAGCCGCCCCGGCCGGGCTGGTAATATGGTGTCTCGCCAATATTCCCGTCGGGAGTCAGACGCTGTTAGGTGTGATCGGAGACTTCCTTGACCCCTTAGGACGGATAATGGGGCTTGACGGAATGATACTGCTTGGGTTTGTCCTTGGTTTTCCGGCTAACGAGATCGTACTCCCGCTGGCGCTGATGGGCTACAGCTCCGCATCCTCACTGGCTGAGTACGAAAGCCTTGCCCAACTCAGGGGCGTACTTTCCGCCAACGGCTGGAACTGGATGACGGCAGTGTGCTTTGTAATATTCACTGTCTGCCATTTTCCCTGCTCTACCACCTGCCTGACAATTTATAGGGAAAGCAAAAGCCTTAAATGGACGATGTGGAGTATACTGATACCTACCATAGCGGGGATATTGCTGTGCATATTAGCAAACCTCGTTATGAAAGCTCTGGTATGTGTTTTTTAAGAGAAAATCACAAAATCCGAGGCTCAACGCCTCGGATTTTGTGAGCTTACTGAAAGAAGCCTGATTTACAAATTTTAAAACTGAGACAAGGCACTTGTCCGCAGTTTATTTTATTCTTCTGCTTCTTCATCGTCTGCTTCGTCTGCTTCGTCATCGGCCGGCTTCACGCTGTCATATATGTCAGAATAAAAGCTTAATGCCTGACGGATGGTCTGCTCACGGCTTACAGCCACATTCATTGCGTTTTCAGCCTTCCATGGCTGATCGGCCTTTTCAATGGTCTCGTAAGCCTTTGCAATGTGAGCCTTATCCTCAAGGAGAGCATCGATGCTGTTAAGGATATCATTTATATCAACCTTATTATTCATTATTTCTTCCGTCCTTTCGATTGCTATTTCACTCTTCGGGACGGCCTTGGGCAGTAGGCGGATCGCGCCGCCCTCCACTGCTTCGGCCCGTCCGCTTTTCAGCATTCCCTTTGCCCTTTTTTGGTAGGTAGTGCCTATCAGCTTTCCGTTTTCATCAAGGATCTCAACGTTTTTTGTCATGGGTGTCCTCCCCTATCCTTTAGATATTCTGTTTTGTACACTGTTTTTTGTTATGGGTGCCATCCCCTGTACAATTTTATTTTAGCACAACTAACTCCGGTTGTCAATGGAGGCAACAAAAAATTTAAAAAAATTAAAAAAAAGTATTGACAAAGGAAAAAAAGTTTGCTATAATACAACATGTCGTAAGACGTGTGGGAGTTTAGCTCAGCTGGGAGAGCATCTGCCTTACAAGCAGAGGGTCATAG
>CAYTWZ010000089.1:0-7236 GCA_964442035.1 uncultured Oscillospiraceae bacterium | reverse complement strand
TATCTTAAGCGCAATAGCCTGCTTAACGTTTTCGGCAATGTTTTCGGCTGTAAGTCCGTAAAGCTTCATAAGCTCATAGGGCTTGCCGCTGCGTCCGAACACATCCTGAGTACCTACGCGCTTGATAGGCACAGGGCAGGTCTCCGCAAGCACCTCGGCAACTGCGCTGCCAAGGCCTCCGATAACATTGTGTTCCTCAGCTGTAACAATAGCGCCGGTCTTTTGGGCGGCCTCTGTAAGTATGTCTGCATCAATAGGCTTGATGGTGTGGATATTGATAACACCTGCGTCAATGCTCTCCTTAGCCAGAAGCTCCCGAGCCTCGATAGCATAAGGAACCATAAGTCCGGTAGCAACAATGGTGGCGTCCTTACCATCGGCAATAGTAACGCCCTTGCCAAGCTCAAACTTATAGTCATCGTCAAATATCTGGGGAACGGGCAAACGGCCAAACCGCAGATAAACCGGTCCGTCATGGTTGATAGCGGCCTCTACTGCGGCCATAGCCTCAACGTGGTCGGCGGGATTGATGATCACCATATTGGGGATAGTACGCATAATACCGATATCCTCAAGGCACTGGTGGCTGGCTCCGTCCTCACCTACGGAAATACCAGCGTGTGTCGCTCCGATCTTCACATTGAGCTTGGGATAAGCCACGCTGTTGCGAACCTGCTCAAAGGCGCGGCCAGCCGCAAACATTGCAAAGGAGCTGGCAAATACTACCCTGCCGGTGGAGGCAATGCCCGCCGCCGTAGAGATCATGTTGCCCTCGGCAATACCTGTATTTATAAACCTTTCGGGAAATTTTTTCTTAAATGTGTCGGTCTTTGTGGATTTGGAAAGGTCCGCATCCATAACAAGAATATCATACTTTTCACCCAGCTCGGCCAATGCCATGCCGTAGCTTTCACGGGTGGCTCTCTTATCTCCGATTGCCATTTTCTTACGCCTCCAATTCTGCTATTTTAGCGTCAAGCTCCGCTATAGCCTGTTCAAACTGTTCCTTCTTGGGAGCCGCGCCGTGCCATGCGGCCTGACCCTCCATAAAGGACACGCCCTTGCCTTTAACGCTCTTGGCGATAATAACGGTGGGCTTGCCCTTTGTGGCCTTAGCCTGATTTACCGCGTCAAGGATTGCGTCGTAATCATGGGCGTCGATAGTTATAACGTTCCAATTAAAGGCCTCAAACTTTTTGTCAATGGGGTTGGAATTCATTACATCGGCAATGTTGCCGTCGATTTGAAGGCCGTTGTTGTCAACAAAGGCCGTAAGATTGTCTAATTTGTAATGTGCCGCAAACATAGCCGCCTCCCAAACCTGACCTTCCTCAAGCTCGCCGTCACCAAGGATTGTGTAAACACGGTAGTCCTTGCCTGCCAGCTTGCCCGCAAGAGCCATGCCGTTGGCCGCGCTTATGCCCTGTCCCAAAGAGCCTGTGGACATATCAATTCCGGGGATACCCTTCATGTCGGGATGTCCCTGCATATAGCTGTCAGTAGCACGCAGAGTAGCCACGTCCTCAGCGGGGAAGTAGCCTTTTTCCGCCAGTATGCCGTAAAGGGCAGGGGCACAGTGACCCTTGGAAAGTACAAAACGATCCCGGTCAGGATCCTTGGGATTTTTGGGATCCACATTCATGACTTCAAAATAAAGCACCGACAGAATGTCCGCAATGGAAAGGCTTCCGCCCGGATGTCCGGACTGAGCGTTGTAAATTCCTGTCAGCGCGTGTTTTCTTGCCTTATAGGCATGAATTGCTGTTTCTTTATTCACCATTAATCACTCCTCGTTAAAATTGGCGTAAACCGTATCAAGTATTTCGCGAAGGCGCTCCGTCTTTTCGTCCAAGTACAAAAATCCCACCAATGTTTCAAAGCCCGTAGCCAGATGGTACTCCGCCAGGCTGGCTCCGCCCGGGTGGGTATTGACCTTGGCATTGCGGCCCCACTTGAGAATGCCCGTCTCCTCCTCGTCAAGCGCATCTTCGATCATATGTACAATCCTGGCTTGGGAAACGGCGCTTACGTATCCTATGGCGCTTCTGTGCAGATCGGCCACATGACGGTTACCCTTTTCCAAAAGCCTTGTCCTGATGTAAAGGTCAAAGACCGTATCGCCTATATAGGCCAAAGCAAGGGGGTTGTACTCACGGGGATTGATTTTTTTGTCGGAGAAAAGCATTGACTCCCGTCCTTCACAAATACATTTACTTATGCTTATTATACCAAAATTTTTCAGAAAATACAATAGGAATTTTATAATTTACTCTAAAAATTTGCGGGAAATTATTCCTCATTATCCGTTTCAAAAAGTTCGGCGATTTGGGCAATTTTACCGGTATCGGCAATATAATAGGACACCTTGTCGATATATTTTGCCGTCCCATCCAAAATATGTGTCTCTATTCCGCCGGTATTTTCCACAGCCTCAATGGCGGAAGCCACAATACTCACAAAGTCCGCCGCCGCAAGATCGGTTTCCATATTGCTACCGAGCAGATCAAGTATCTCAGGCACCTTGTCCGCATACTCCGGATTTAATTTTTGGCTGATAAGCGCCTTAAGCACATTCTGCTGTACCTGAACGCGGCCTATGTCACCGTTTGGATATTTGCGGAAGCGCACAAGCTGCTCCGCCTTGTCCCCGTCCAGATGCTGCATTCCCTTCTGAAGATGAATATGCAGATTTTGATAGGAGTCATCGTAATTCATAGTCTGAGCCACTTCAAAATCAAATCCGCCAAGGGCGTCAATTATCTGACGGAAGGCCTTAAGATCAATGCATATGTAGCGGTCGATAGCTATGCCCGTAAGCTCGCTCACCGCATTGATGGCATACTCGTGAGCTCTGTCACCGCCGTTTTCGTTTTTTAATCCTTTCCCGTAATTATGGGCGGCGTTTATTTTTTGAGTACTGCCGTTGAGGGTGATTTTTGTATCCCGTGGAACGCTCAGCATCCTGATGGTCTTTTCCTTGGTATCAAAATGGTACACCATCAGCACATCCGTAAGCCTGCCTCCGGCATCAGTACCCATAAGGAGTATATTGTATTTTTCTTTCAGCGAGGACTTCGGGGTGTCCTCCTCACCATTTTCATCATCATCCTTTACCTCCTCATTGACCTTGGGATTGTCCCCGGTTTCCACATCGTTCGATGTTTCCTTTTTGCCGCAGGAAGCAAAAGCAAACAGCAGCGCTGCCGCCAATATCAGACACAAAGCTTTTTTCATTTTTGAAGCCACAAAGCCCCTCTCCTTTCCGCACTATATATTGTCTATATAATATCGTAACATATAAGGCCGTTTTTGTCAACAAAATTCGACATATTTTGTGGCCTAAACAGATGAAAAAATGCGCTGCTTTTACATGTAATGAATGTAAAAGCAACGCAACAGCGGCAAATACCCGTAGTACCTCATCACAATTAAGACTTTACTTTTCCAGATGCCACTTGACCCCGCTACGGGTGTCCTCCAGTGCTATGCCCATTTCCTTCAGCTTATCTCTGATTTGATCGGACTTCGCCCAATCCTTGTTTTTTCTAGCCTGCGTGCGTTCCTCGATAAGGGCCTCCACCTCGGCGCTGATATCCTTTTTTATCTCCTTTTGAAGCAGACCAAGCACACCGCTCAAGGATTTCAAAGCATCAAGATAATACCGGGCATCAGCGCGGCTCAGTTCCTTGGCGGAATTAATAAAGCGAACCATTTCAAAAAGCACTGATATTGCATCGGCAGTGTTAAGATCATCCTCCATTGCGGCTACAAATTTTTCCCTGTATCCCTCTGCCGCGGCGCATATGCCCTCGTCAAGCTCACCCTCGGGTGCGGTTGCGGAAAGATGCTCCAGATTTTCAACACAGTTGTACATTCTCTCCAGTCCGCTACGCGCGGCATCCATCAGCTCATCACAGAAGTTGATGGGGCTGCGGTAGTGGGCCGACAGCATAAAGAAACGGATGACTTCATAGTCGTATTTTTGGGCTATATCCCGGACAGTAAAGAAATTGCCCAAGGACTTTGACATTTTTTCGTTGTTTACATTGATAAATCCGTTGTGAAGCCAGTAGTGAGCAAAGGGCGCGTCATTGGCGCACTCGCTTTGAGCAATCTCGTTTTCGTGATGGGGAAAGATAAGATCAAAGCCGCCGCTGTGGATATCAATAGTCTTGCCGAGGTATCTGTTTGCCATAGCGCTACACTCAATATGCCAGCCGGGGCGACCGATACCCCAAGGACTTTCCCAACCGATCTCATTATCCTTGCGCTTTTTCCACAGTGCAAAATCCATGGGGTCACGCTTACCCGCTTCAAGCTCCTTGCGCACTCCGCTTTCCAGCTCGTCAAGGGGTTGGTGACTTAGCTTGCCATAGTCCTTGAAGCTTTTGGTGGAAAAGTACACATCTCCATCCACCTCGTAGGCATGGCCCTTGTCAATGAGGGTCTTGATAGTCTCGATTATAGCATCGATGTTTTCAGTGGCCCGGGGATGCACAGTCGCCTCCCTGATTCCTAAGCCCTTGGAGTCCACAAAATACTCCTTTATGTATTTGTCGGCAATTTCCTTGACTGTACAGCCCTCCTCCTTTGCCTTGTTGATCAGCTTGTCGTCAACGTCCGTAAAGTTCTGGACAAATGTCACCTTGTAACCCATGTACTCAAGGAAGCTACGGAGGCAATCAAACACAATAAAGGGCCGCGCGTTGCCCAAATGAAAGTAGTTGTAAACTGTAGGCCCGCAGGAGTACATTTTTACCTCTCCGGGAGTTATGGGGACAAAGTCCTCTTTCTTACGTGTAAGGGTATTGTAAAGCTTCATATATATCGATCTCCTTGTCCCGCAGCAGTCCGCACCATCAGTTTGCTGCGGAGTTATTACTAAACGAAAGTTATCCCCGGGGCTCGTCTGCCGACTCGGTAGGCACTTCTTCTACACAGAGGCTACCACCGGCGGAAGGTGCCCTCCGTCGGTGGCGGACAACCCTTTCGTTTTTCGGTGGGAGTTCTTTTCTCCCACCGAAATGTTGAATGACGGCGCTACGCGCCTTATTGAACTTACTTAATTTTGGGCTTGGATATAATAGCAGCGATCAAAGCAAAAAGTATCACTGCCGCTATTCCGCCTGCCGTAGCGGAAAGACCCCCGGTAAATATTCCCAAAAAGCCATCCTTGTCAACGGCTTTTTTTACCCCCTGATACAGCGCGTGGCCAAATCCCAGCAGCGGAGTCGTTGCCCCCGCCCCGGCAAATTTTTCCAGCGGCTTATACACTCCTATTAGGGACAAAAAAACGCCTCCCACTACGTACCCTGTCAGAATCCGAGCCGGAGTGAGCTTTGTCTTGTCAATAACGATCTGTCCTATGGCACAAATTATACCACCTACGATAAATGCTTTGATGTAATCCATACTGATTCTCCTTTGTGTCTTAGTATGGATCACTTAAGTGTCAAATATTCGGGATCTGCCAATCTATAGGTGATTTAAGCACGCTTATAAGGGCCTCATTTGCCTTGGCAAAATGGTTGCACCCAAAAAAGCCCCGACTGGCGGAAAGCGGACTGGGATGTGCGGCTTCAAAAACAAAATGCCTATTTAGGTCAATAATCTCCGCTTTTTTTCGGGCATTGCTACCCCACAACAGGAACACCACCGGATCCCGGCGGCGGTTAAGAGACTGAATTATGTTGTCGGTAAACTGCTCCCAGCCCTTCCCCTTGTGGGAGTCGGCCTGACCACGGCGTACTGTGAGTACCGCATTCAAAAGCAGCACTCCCTGACGAGCCCATGGCACCAGATAGCCGTTGTTCGGTATATAACAGCCCAACGTCCTGTTAAGCTCTTTATATATATTTAGCAGCGATGGCGGTATGGGAGTCCCCGGCTTCACCGAAAACGCCATTCCATGGGCCTGCCCCGGCTCGTGATATGGATCCTGACCGATAATGACTACCTTAGTTCCCTGATATGATGTGACCTTCAAGGCTGAAAACATATCGTACATATTTGGATAGACCTCACCGGCAGCATACTCCGCCTTTAAAAAATCCCGAAGCCTGATGTAGTACTCCTTTTCAAATTCACCGCCGATGATATCGTCCCAATCGTTGCCAAATTTAACCATGAAAGCAGCCTCCCGTAAAATTTCAGATAAGCTTCTCCATAAGCCTGTTTTCAAAAACAGCGCCCCGGCGCTCTACGCGCTCAGTTCCCGTCACACGGAAGCCCCTTTTGACATAAAAGCCGTAGCCGGTTTTGCTGGAAGCAAGGAATACCCTTTTAAGTCCCTTACGCTTTGCCCAAGCCACCGCAGTGTCCATCAGCGATGAGCCGACACCCCTGCGCGCATAATCCGGATGGATAAACAAACGGTTTATATAGCCGTCCCGCTCTATGTTGATAAAGCCAATGATCTTATCCTTCTCAACAGCGACCCAGTTCACACTTCTTAAAAGAGAGGAGTGGAATTTTCTCATATCAAATTTTTTCGGCGCCCATGCGTCCAATTCCTCAGCTGTGTAATCCGCCGCACAGAGGGTGTGTACCGAAAGGTACAGCAGCTGTGCGAGTTTTTTCCCCTCCATGGGGTACATCATACGGATATTCATGTTTTGCCTCCCAGAGAAAGCTGTATACAAAAATCTGCGTCAGGCATCTCCCGGGTCTCGTCTGCCGACTCGGTCAGCGCTTCTGATTTGCATAGGCTGCCACCGACGCTCTCTTCACTTAGGTAACCGGCAACCCTTTCGTTTTTCGGTGGAGCACCTTTCTCCCACCGGAGCGTTTAATGCTCAATGAGTATACTGTTATATTATCATATTACTTTGGTTTCGTCAATGTTTTTTTCAAATATATTGATGTAACTTCATCCGCTATAATAACAAAGCAACCGACATACCAAACGTATATCGGTTGCTCAAATACTTATTTATACTTTCTTTTTCTTGCCGCTTCGGACTTCTTCTTACGCCTTACGCTCGGCTTTTCGTAGTGTTCCCTTTTCCGCACTTCGGAAATAACACCGGCCTTAGCGCAGGAACGCTTAAATCTTCTAAGGGCGCTATCTAAAGATTCGTTTTCCTTTACTCTAACCTCGGACATCTCTAACCCTCCCCTCGCAGCTGCTAAAGAAATAGTAACCGCATATAGTGACATAATAATTATAGCATAAAAACGAAATATGTCAAGTAGTTTTGAAAAAAAGTTTTATGTTTCAAGAGTAATTTTTGAAAC
>CAYTWZ010000088.1:0-7602 GCA_964442035.1 uncultured Oscillospiraceae bacterium | reverse complement strand
GGGACAAGAAAAACCTCATGGAAAGGAAAATTAATATGAAAAAATTGCTTTGCGCGCTGTGCCTGCTGATGCTGTGCCTGATTTCCGCGTCGGCCTACGCGCAGGAGGATACGGTTCGGGTTGGGCTGAAATATTCGGGCTCCGCTGTGACCAAGGGTACGTTTTCCGCCGGCGGCGGGCTGAGCTTTTGTGACGCGGACACCGGACAAGCTCTATATACGTCGTCATCGGGGGAAAAGGTCACGGTAGAGAAGGACGGCGATGGCTTTTTCAGCGACGGAAGGTTTTCTGCCGGCGAAACAGTGAGGCTTGAAGTAAAAAGTCAGGATAACAGCCCTATTACCTATGACGGCAATGACTATCGGGGCAGCTTCCTGCTGGAAATGAGCGGGGGAAATATCACGGTCATAAATATAGTACATATGGATCAGTATCTATACAGTGTTATTGGCAGGGAGATGAGTGCGTCATTCCCGGCAGAGGCTCTTAAGGCCCAAGCCATTTGCGCAAAGAATTTTGTTTATGGCGAAAGCGACCGTCACGCCGCTCAGGGATTTGACGTCTGCGCAACCACTCACTGTCAGGTGTATTCCGGCGTAAGCGGGGAGTCGCCCGAGACGGTTGCCGCCGTTGACGCGGTGAGCGGAAAGGCCGCATATTATGACGGCAAGATAGTTCCGCTGTACTTCTTCGCCACAAGCGGAGGCATGACTGAAAGTGTGGAAAACGTGTGGGGGATGAAGCTGCCATATCTTGTTTCGGTGGAGGATCCCTATGAGCCGGCGGACAAAGCCAGCAAGTACACATGGACAACGGTTCTGACCGGGCAGGAGATCAAAGACATTCTGTCCCAAAGCGGCATCAGCATAGGAGACATCATCTCGATCAATGTTGAGGAGGTCTCTGCCTCGGGACGGGTGCTTAAAATGACCTTTGTTGGCACAGAAGGAACCAAAACCGTAGTCCGCGAGGCCTGCCGAAGTATACTTGGGACAAGCCGGATTTTCAGCCAGTGCTTTACTGTCACGGGCGGGGGAGATACCGTGGTGGGCAAGACGGCTCTTACAGCCTCCGGGATTAAAACAGTGACCGGCAGCAGTGTCATTACAGCCGACGGCGTTTTAAGGCTTGCGGCTTCGTCCGGCGACAGCTTTACCTTCAGCGGCAAGGGCTATGGCCACGGTGTAGGCATGAGCCAGTGGGGAGCCTATGGCATGGCGAAACAGGGGTATACATATGAGGAAATATTACAGCATTATTTTACCGGGATAACCGTTAAATAACTAAAAAAAACAAATGAGTCTTGCAAGCGGGGAATATGCTACCCATATGGCTTGCAAGACTCATTTTTTACAGAATATTGTCGATTTCCTCAAGCTCATCTTCGGTAAAGCTGAGATTTTTCAACGCTTTTGCGTTTTCAACTATCTGATCGGGACGGCTGGCGCCGATCAGCACTGTCGTGACATTTCGCAGTACCCATGCCAACGCCATCTGGGCGAGTGATTGGCCTCTTCCGGCGGCAATTACGTTGAGCTTTTCCAGCTTTTCCACAAGCTGGGGAGTGATGGCGCTTTCCTTAAGAAAGTGGTTGCGCTTCGCCCGGCTGTCGGCCGGTATGCCGTGAAGGTATTTGTCCGTAAGCAGTCCCTGAGCCAGAGGGCTGAAGCATATGCTGCCCGCTCCCACCTGGTCTAAGGCCTCAAACAGGCCGTCCGCCTCAATATGCCGGTCGAGCATGTTGTACCGGGGCTGCATTATAAGCAGTGGAGTTTTGTTTTCGGCAAGTATTTTTGCCGCGGCCCGTGTCTGGTCTGCATTGTAGTTTGACAGCCCCACATAGAGGGCCTTTCCCTGACGCACAATGTCGCTGAGGGCATTCATTGTTTCCTCAAGGGGAGTGTCAGGATCGGGACGGTGATGATAGAATATATCCACATAGTCTAACTTCATCCGTTTAAGGCTTTGGTCAAGGCTTGCCATAAGGTATTTGCGGGAGCCAAAGTTGCCGTAGGGTCCGGGCCACATGTCGTAGCCTGCCTTTGTGGAGATGATAAGCTCATCCCTGTATGGGTGCAGCTCATTGGATATTATACGTCCAAAGGTCTCCTCGGCGCTGCCGTAAACCGGACCGTAGTTGTTGGCAAGGTCAAAGTGGGTTATTCCCAGATCAAAGGCAGTAAAAATCATATCCTTAGCGTTTTCAAAGCTGTCAATACTGCCAAAGTTGTGCCACAGCCCAAGGGCGATCCGGGGCAGCAGCAGTCCGCTGCGTCCGCAGCGCTTGTATTCCATGATATTATAGCGGTTTTCATTGGGTGTATACATTTTTATCAGTCCTTTATTAAGATACATCGGTAAGGTCAATATATTCCCCGCCGTGCTCGGCAATGTACTGCTTACGCCCGTCAAGGTTGTCCCCCAGCAGCAGATCAAGCATTTCCGCTGTTTCCTTCGCGTCTTCGGGCATTACCTGAATGAGACGCCGTGTCTTGGGATTCATTGTAGTGCGGCTCATCATTTCGGGCTCGTTTTCGCCAAGTCCCTTGCTGCGCTGGATGTCAACGCCTTTTTCCGGAAGCTTTGCAAGAATATCGGCCTTTTCCTTTTCATCGTAGGCAAAATATGTGTCGTTTTTGTAGTTTATCTCGAACAGCGGCGACTCCGCAATAAAGACCTTGCCCTCTTCAATAAGGGTAGGGATAAGGATGTAAAGCATAGTGAGCACCAGCGTACGTATGTGGTAGCCGTCAACGTCCGCGTCGGTACAGATGATAATTTTGCTCCACCTTAGGGCGGACATATCAAAGTCGGCAAATTCCTTGTTATATTTTGTCTTTACCTCAACGCCGCAGCCAAGTACTTTCAGCAAGTCGGTAATAATCGGGCTGCCGAATATTTTGTCAAAATCGGCCTTAAAGCAGTTGAGTATCTTACCCCTTATGGGCATTACAGCCTGGAAAGCCGCGTCACGGCCCAGCACTACACTGCCCTTAGCGCTGTCGCCCTCAACGATGTAAAGTTCCCGCTCCTCGGGATCCTTGCTTCGGCAGTCCACAAATTTTTTGACCCTGTTGGTGGCATCCATTGTGGTGCTGAGTTTCTTTTTCATGTTGGTGCGGGTCTTTTCGGCGGTTTCGCGACTCCGCTTATTTAGCAGCACCTGAGCGCATATACGGTCGGCTTCGGGAATGTTTTCGATAAAATACACCTCAAGGCTGTGACGGATAAAATCGGTCATGGCCTCTTGAATAAATTTGTTTGTGATGCTTTTTTTGGTTTGGTTCTCGTAGCTCACTACTGTGGAAAAGCAGTTTGTAACAAGGCAAAGGCTGTCAGTCACATCATTCCACGTGATTTTGCTCTCGTTCTTGTTGTACTTGGAATTTTGCTTCAGATAGCTGTCAATAGCGGACACAAAAGCGCTTTTGGACGCCTTTTCCGGAGCACCGCCGTGCTCCAGATGGCTGCTGTTGTGGTAATATTCTATACGCTGCACATCATTTGAAAACGCAAAGGCGAAGCTGATTTTTACCTTGTAGTCCGGCATATCGCTCCGGTCCCGGCCCGTGCGCTCGCCGCTGTAAAAGGCGGTATCGTTAAGCTTTTTTTCGCCGCAGAGCTCGTTTACATAATCCACAATACCGTTTTCGTACTTGTATTCAAATTTTTCGGTTCCCTCGGCGGAATGGTAAGTAAGCTTAAAGGTCAGTCCGGCGTTAACCACCGCCTGACGCTTAAGGCTGTCGCAGAAAAACTCCTTTGGTATGTTGATATCGGTAAATACCTCTAAGTCCGGCCTCCACTTGATGGAGGTTCCTGTTGAACGGTATTTTTTGGCCTCCTTGAATAGGCCTCCAACGTTTTCTCCCTTTTGGAAATAAAGCTTGTACTCAAAGCCGTCCCGATGGATCACTACGTCCATGAACTCTGAGGAATACTGGGTGGCGCAAAGTCCGAGGCCGTTGAGCCCCAGTGAATAGAGATAGCTTTCGTTTTCGCCCTTGTCGTACTTGCCGCCCGCGTACATCTCGCAAAACACAAGCTCCCAGTTGTAGCGCTCCTCCTTGGTATTCCATTCAACCGGGCAGCCTCTGCCGTAATCCTTTACCTCAATAGAGCAGTCCGGGTAACGTATGACTTCAATTGTGCTGCCATGGCCTTCCTTTGCTTCGTCGATGGAATTGCTTATTATTTCAAAAACACTGTGCTCACAGCCTTCAAGGCCGTCGCTGCCGAAGATTACGCCGGGACGCTTACGCACCTTGTCCGGACCCTTGAGCATAGTGATGCTGTCATTGCCGTAGGTTCTTTTTGCCAATACAGTCAATCCCTTCATTTATTCATCATACTTTATTATAACATTAATTTTTTCATAAGTAAAGTATAAAATCGCATTCCAAATTATTCCGATATACCATGAAACGTACACCTCCGTCGGCGCTCCGATATTGATAAGAAGCCACGCCCCCGTTACAAATAGGGCGCATTTTCTCAGATCTGCCAAAGAAAGGGCCGCCGCTCCCGTGAATATCAATATCCACATGACTGTTGTGCTCTCTCCGGACAGCATTGTCAGCAACGATGAGACCAGCGCACCGATAACAAGCGCGTACCACCCCTGATTGCCGCGTCTTGGAAGCCACACGAACCACTCCGCGGCCGCAAAGCAAAGCCCATGGGTGAAAACTCCGGCAAAATAGCATATCAATAGTCCGGCTAAGGTAAAATAAATCTGTCTTTTCATTTTCAAGACTCCTTAAAAGAAAATAGGCCGCAACCCTTCAAATCTCTGACGAACCCCAAGAAAAAGGGGTTCCCCCGACGTAAACATCTTAATTTAGTTATTTCCTTTTTTGGGCTTGATATTCCCTGAGATTTCTGGTAGAATAAGCATTAAGGGGATGTTGATATGCCATTATACGAAACTAAAAATGAAAAACAGGCCGAAAAGGCCATACTTTGCGGAGTGCACAGGGGAAGCCTTGATGTACTGTCCGACACTACCGAGGAGACCATGGCCGAGCTTAAGGAGCTTGCAATTGCCGCGGGCGCGGAGGTCGTGGGCATTATGGTGCAGAACAGGGATCGTGTTGAGGGTGCGACGTACTTTGGCGAGGGTAAGCTTGACGAGCTTAAAAACGCCGTGGCCGATCTTGGAGCCGGTCTTGTAATTTTTGACGATGAACTGACAGGCAGCCAAATAAGGAATATAGAGGATATTGCCGGAGCAAGAGTAATTGACAGAAGTACGCTCATCCTTGATATATTTGCTTCCCGCGCCCGTTCCAAGGAAGGCAAGATACAGGTTGAGCTTGCTCAACTGAGGTACAATCTCCCAAGACTTGTGGGCATGGGTACTCAGCTCAGCCGCCTTGGCGGCGGAATAGGCACCCGCGGCCCCGGCGAAACCAAGCTTGAAAGTGACCGCCGTCACATCCGCCGGCGCATTGAATCGCTGGAGGAGGAGCTTCGTGAGGTGGAACGCCACCGGGGCCTTTTACGGGGACGTAGAGAAAAGGACGGTGTAGTCACCGCCGCCCTTGTAGGCTATACCAACGCCGGAAAAAGCACCCTTATGAACTGTATAACCCAATCTGATATTTTCGCCGCGGATATGCTGTTTGCAACTCTGGATCCAACGGTTCGGTCACTTAAGCTTTCAGATGGGAGAAATGCCGTAATGGTGGATACGGTGGGCTTTATACGCAAGCTGCCTCATCATCTTATCAAGGCCTTTCGTTCCACATTGGAGGAGGCTGCGGAGGCCGATGTGCTGCTTCATGTTATCGACGCGTCGGATCCGTCTATGCAGACACATATTGACATAGTTGACGGACTTTTGGAGGAATTGGGATGCAAGGCCGGAGAGACTATTGCCGTATTCAATAAGTGCGACATAGCGCCGCCTCTTTCACCCCGGCCAAGGGGAAAATACACGGACTATGTCTTTGTAAGCGCCGCCACAGGAGAGGGAATAGACACGCTTATGTCAAAGCTGGAGAACGCGCTTCCCGGGAAAAAACGCCGGATGAGCGTGCTTATCCCTTATGATCAGAGCGGACTTGCCGCCAAGCTCCACGACAGCGAGGTAATATTAAGCGAGGAATACACAGACACCGCCATCAGCCTCAGCTTGATGGCGGATCAGGAGCTCTATTCCCGGATTAAGGAATATGAGGTGAGGCAATGAACGAAAGCTACAGGACCGTTCGCCGGTTTGCCTGGGATGAGATGACAGAAAAGCGCAGCCGCTTCATAGGATGGTGCTCCCCGGTAAAAACCGAAGAGGAGGCTCTTGCCTTTATTGAATCTGTCAGATCCAAACACCGGGATGCTACGCATAATGTTTACGCCTATATAATCAGGGAAAACAATATCATGCGTTACAGCGATGACGGGGAGCCCGGCGGCACAGCGGGACTCCCTACGCTGGAGGTTCTTCGCAAGGAGAGCCTTACAGATGTGGCGGTTGTGGTGACGAGATATTTTGGAGGTATCCTACTGGGCGCCGGAGGACTGGTACGAGCCTATGGAAAGGCTGCCCGGCTGGGAGTGGACGCGGCTGTCAGGATTGAGAAGCTTATGTGCCGGATATATTCTGTAAAAGCGGACTACTCCATGTATGGTAGGCTCCAGTATGCGGTCAATCAGGGAGGACATATACTTAAGGATACTCGCTTTACGGATAATGTAGAGCTTATAGTGTGCGTAAGGCCTCAGGACAGCGGTAGCTTTGAAAAGACCGTTATGGATGAGACCAATGGCCGAGTAAGGGCTGAATGCATAGGAACGGAATATGTTGATGTAGAAATATGACATAGATTTTACTGACGGCTCATAGCCTCGTCTTACCGTATCCATATCAGCTTACGGCACGGGCGATGAGAACCGACAACACCGCCATGTAGACAGCTACAAGTATGAGCGGAATCATGCCGTCGATATATCCTGCCCGGCCTTCAAGACCATAATACAGCACATAGCAGATCATGCTCAACGCCGCCGCGAGAACCGCCAAGGCGAACAGGCAAAGCGCCCCGTTTCGCGAGATTATCTCCATGCCGTAAAGCGCGTTGCTCTCCAAAAACGCCAGCGCAGTCCAGCCGACAATTAGGAGAAGCTCGGTGGTGACTTGCCGATGGAATGCAAGCTGCGTCACCAGAAGCAGTGCGATATAGATAAACACAGCGGACAGAAGGATTGCTTTTGCGGAGAAGAAGGATCGGATCGTATTAGCGCCGTTTGCCCCTTTGATGATCATGACCAATGCGGCAATGCCCAGAAGGAGTGCGGGAATCAGTAGCCAGCCGGATCTCAGTCCCTTTATGGCATCGGTCGGTTTGAACGCCAAGATCCACCAGAGCAAGTAGAACACGCAACAGCCCGTCAGCAAGAGATTGCCCCAGAACATCTGTCGTGCCGCATGACTTGTTTCAAAAATCATTTTTCTCACCTTCGATTTGTTGTATTAAAACCCTATTTAATCGGAGCTATGCTCCATGAAGCTCGCTTAAAATGGAGCCTGTGACAGATCGCAACCTGTGCAGGGAGCGTTAGCTCCTCTGTGCTTCGGTGAGAGTTCAATCTCCCGCCGAAACG
>CAYTWZ010000087.1:0-7604 GCA_964442035.1 uncultured Oscillospiraceae bacterium | reverse complement strand
TGAAAGGGAGCGGAATTATGGAAAAAGCCGATGCGCAGCACATTGAAAAAATTCTGCGTGAGCTGAACAGATTTAATTCCTCCCCCGATTTCGGCACCTCCCGCATACTTTTTACCCCTGAAGAGCTTGCAGGCAGAAGGTACATCAAGTCTGTAATGGAAAAAATCGGCCTTGAGGTGACCGAAGACGCCATCGGAAACATTTTCGCGTCCCTGCCCGGCATTGAGCCTGAACTTGCTCCGGTGTGGAGCGGCTCACATATAGACACTGTACCCAACGCTGGAATGTTTGACGGCATGGCCGGAGTTGCTGCGGCCATAGAAGCGCTTAGGCTTATAAAACAGTCCGGACTTCCCCACAAGAGAACGGTTTCGGCAGTTGTTTATACATCAGAGGAGCCCACACGATTTGGACTGAGTTGCCTTGGAAGCCGTGCGTTGTGCGGAGCTTTGAGTCTTGCCGATACAGAAAGGCTTGTTGACAGGGATGGCAAAAGCCTTGCTGAGGTATTAACCGACTTGGGCTACGACAAGGATAAATTTCCCCTTATAAGGAAGCACAAAGGTGATGTCTTTGGAGCTGTAGAGCTACACATTGAACAAGGGTCGAGGTTAGATAAAGACGGCAAAAAAATTGGAATAGTAAAGTCGATCTGTGCTCCGGCAAATTATCTTATTCACATAGAAGGCGTCCAATCGCACGCCGGAGGTGCCTCCATGACCGAAAGAACAGATGCTCTTGCTGCCGCAGCAAAAATTGTGCTTGCAGCTGAAAGACTCGCAATGGAGGACAAATGCGGCGAATATACCACTGCAACAGTGGGAAAGCTTGAGGTGATCCCCAATGCAATGAACGTTATTCCCGGTGAAGTAACACTTACCCTCGACATACGTTATACAAATCCGGAAAGCGAGTCTGTCATTTTACACGGCCTCGAAGCACTTTTTGAAGAACTTATTACTGAGCGGGGAGTCAAGATCACAGTGAAGCGACTGAATCGGGACAAGCCGGTCTGCTGTGACGAAAGATTTATGGATATATTAAAAAGACAATGCGTTTGTGAGGGCGCCTCCTTTGATTTAATCATAAGCGGAGCATATCACGATTCACTCATGGTCGGACAATTTGCCCCTGTGGCAATGCTTTTTGTGCCAAGTAAAAACGGCATCAGCCACAGCCCCATGGAATGGACGGATTTTGCCGATATCGCCCTTGGTACGGATGTACTGGCCGGAGCAATCCTTGATATTGCAAATATGTGAAATGATGCAGTTTGTTTATCCTGACTGTGTTTTCGACAAAAGCTTTCATTCCCGTAATCTGCCTTTCCTTATAACTAAACGAAAGATGTCATCGGGTCTCGTCTACCGACTCGGTCGGTGCTTCTGCTTCGCAGAGGCTGCCACCGGCAGAGGGCACCTCGCGGCGGGCAACCATTTCGTTTTTCGGCGGGAGATTGATCTCCCACCGAAAACGCCCCATGACGGACTTTCAGACCTTATTGAATCAAAATAGGCGTTGAGAATTTTATCCTCAACGCCTTTGTATGTTTTTATTTTAGCACAGCGGATCAGTTTTGTCAAGCTTTTTTTCGGCAAATATAACTAAACGAAAGATGTCCACCGGGTCTCGTCTACCGACTCGGTCGGTGCTTCTGCTTCGCAGAGACTGCCACCGGCAGAGGGCACCCTGCGGCGGGCTTCCAAAAAGTCATCGCAACGCAAAGGATCTTTTGACAACTTCGAGCTTGTTCTTTATCCCAAACTGCCAATTTCTACGGAGAAATGAAATAGCAGCCCGTCCGGACTGCTATTCATACTACTGATAAACCCGCCTCAAAAAGGCGGGTTTATCAGTAGTATGATCCCGCAACTGCGGGTTTTTCTAAGAAATTCCCATAATTGCGGGCTTTTGACTTTGGAGCCGGTGACGGGACTCGAACCTGCGACCTGCGCATTACGAATGCGCTGCTCTACCAACTGAGCTACGCCGGCAATATTAAGGCGAATAACGCCGTGATGAGATTTTTCGGTGAGAGGCTCTACCCTCTTATTGAAAAACGGAAGTGATTACCGCCTGTAAAATCAGCGGCAAAACATTTAACAGTTACATTATAGCGGAATATTACCTGTTTGTCAAGTCTGATTTTAAATTTTTATAACTAAATTTGCCGTTAAGCGTATAACTAAACAAAACCGGAGTTCTTTTTCAGCAAAAAAGACTTGCATTCACGGCTATTATCTGGTACAATAGTAATGATAAGTTATGTTAAAATTGAGCAAGGGGGCTCCAAAGTGAAAAATAAGCTTGTTTCATTATGGAACTACGGCTTACGCATCGGAAAAAAGCTTTCTGATGATAATATTAATGCGTTTTCGGCTCAGGCGGCATTCTTCCTGCTTATATCCCTTTTTCCGTTTGTAATGATGCTGCTTGCGCTTCTGCAGTTTTTTCCCTTTACAATGGACGATCTGATCAACGCTGCGTCGGTAGTTCTGCCCGACGCCATTGAACAGTTTATTGTACCTGTAATAACCGAGGTGTATGATGGCGGAACTGTCACATTGCTGTCTGTGGCAGCGATCACTACGCTATGGTCCGCCTCCACCGGCGTAAACGCCGTTGTCCGCGGGTTAAGCAAAATATATGACAGCAACGAAAGCGAAAATTGGTTTAAGCTTAGGTTTGAGTCCGTGTTTTTCATGCTTGGGCTCATACTGGTCATAATACTGTCTCTTGGGTTGTTTGTATTTGGAAGCTTCTTTACCGCTAAGATAGGCGAAATACTTCCCCAGATACGCTTCTCCGGACTGCTTTCCAGCGGATTTAGAAGCTTGTGCGGTCTGTGCGTGCTTACGCTTGTTTTTGATATGATATATGTCTTTGCTCCAAAGCGCAAGAGCCGTTTCACCAGTGAATTCCCCGGTGCGGTGATTGCGGCGGCGGGCTGGATCGGTTTCTCGTACCTGTACTCACTGTATGTCAATACGCAGATTAAATTCAGCATTTACGGAAGTTTGACCGTAGTCGTGTTTTTTATGCTATGGCTGTACATCTGCTTTTACATTATGTTCCTTGGAGCTGAGATAAACCGCTATTTGCAGGTATACCATGGCAAACAGGAATTGAAGGACCTAATCGACGAGCTTAAAGCTTGAACATAAAATCCTCAGGCTCACCTACACGTGGAATGACCACGTCCTAAAGCCTTATCTCCACCGGATCCATTATCCTTACGGAGTCCTGTGTGACCTCACAGTCAAAGGCATAGACCTCTACCCCCGCTTCCGCCGCCTCACTCAGTGCGGCGGCAAATTCCGGATGCGTATCGTAATTGGGCGAAAAATATTCTACGTTTTTCATCTGTATAACAAAGACCACTGCTGCCCGATAGCCCGATTTTTTAGCGGCAACAAGCTCGTTAAGGTGCTTCACTCCTCTGAGAGTTGGCGCGTCAGGGAAAAATACGGCTCCGTCCTTTTCCAAGGTAACTCCTTTTACCTCGGCAAAAATTTTTTCCTTGTCGGTCTCGATATAAAAATCAAATCTGGACGAATTGAAAAAGGACTCGGGTCTAATAAGCCGCACATTGTCAAAAAGCCTCCCCTGACGCAGAAATTCGCCCATCAGTATGTTTGGAGCCTGACTGTCCATATTTATCAGGCGCCGACCCTTGTATACCGAAACAAGGTCATAGCGGGTTTTTCTTTTTGGATTGCGACTTTCTGTCAGTATTACATTCGCCCCCGGTACAAGCAGTTCCTTACAGCGACCTGTGTTTTTTACATGGCAGACCTGTGTACAGCCGGAGACGTCAACATTGGCAATAAAACGATTTGGGCGGCTGATAAACCGCCCATTTATTATATTACTATACTTCACCTTTTCCACTTAATCCTTCCGGTGTTGATCAGATCGTTCTGGATATAAAACCGATCGATATCCTCCTGACAGCGAACAACAACGGCCTGTTCAAGCTTGCCGGACTGCTGATCACGGAAGCCGATAAGGGTTTCGCCGGTGCATATGCTGGACTCCATTTCCACCCCTGTATCACTTCGGTGTCCGCGGGGCGGCTCTTTTTTCTTGAAAAACAATGTTATCACTCCAATTTATTACTTTCCGCAACATGGCTTGACGCTGAAGAACTCCTTGATATTGATTTGGAGCCTGTCCTCGTTCTTCTTAAAGCCCAACAGATACAATCCGGGAAACATGGCGGCATTTTTAGCATAGGCGGTTTCAACACCATTAAGATCAAGGTGATTAAGAGCCGCCCGCACAAGGAGCTCAAAGATATTATCCCTGTCCACGGCGTACATCAGCTCTCCGCTGCCGGTAAAGATCATATATCCCAAATTGTTAAGCCCCTCCTGCGCCCACGCAAGGCGGGCGTCATTGGCGGGAGCGTCACACACGGACTCTATTATACGCTTGTCATCAATTACTGTTACCTTTATCATCGCTTTTTACCTCTAAGCTTGTCTACTTCTACTGACTTAAGATGCCTCCACTTGCCCTCGGGCAGATTGCCGAGAGTAACCCCGCCCACGGCTATGCGCTTAAGTGAGAACACCTGTACGCCCACGGCCTCAAGCATCTTGCGTATCTGACGGTTGCGGCCCTCATGGATGGTGATCTTTACCTCAATCATTTTTCCGGGAGGGAGGGACTCTACCTTTGCCGGGGCGGTTTTTTTGCCGTCGATTTCCACTCCGCGGCGGAGGGCAAGCTCCTCAGACTTGTCCAAAGGACGGTTAATACGGGCAATATACGCCTTGTCAACAGCGTGGCTGGGATGGGTCACGGCGTTTGCAAAGGCCCCGTCATTGGTCATGATAAGCAGCCCCGATGTATCAAAGTCCAACCGCCCTACCGGGTAGATACGGGCGTTAATATCCTGCACAAGCTCCATTACAGTGGGGCGATCCAGATCGTCACTTACAGTGGTGACGTAATTTTTGGGCTTGTTAAGGGCAATATAGTACAGCTTTTTTTCGGGTCTGATAAGCCTGCCGTCCACTGTGACCTCATCACGGGCTTCGTCCACCTCACAGCCCATATAGTCCACAAGGTCACCGTTAACGTATACACGGCCGCTTTCGATAAGTTTTTCGGCACTCCGGCGGGAGGCCACGCCGCACATGGCGATATATTTCTGCAAACGCATTCAAATCAATTCCTTCGAAATTTTTAATATATAGTCTCCATAGCTGTCCTCGTTAAGATCACGATCGGCGTTGAGGTTCACTCCGCCAAGGAACTCACCCTCGGAGAATATGTAAAGCCTTGCCACAGTCTGACCGCTTTTGATTGGCAGGGTAATATCCTTGTATTCCACCCGGTATTCAAGTCCTTCCTCCTCGCCCACGCGGAGGGACGTGATGAAGTCACGGCCGCACACAAGTCCCAGCTCCATGCCTTGAACAGTAATGGTCTCCCACAGCTGACCCGCCTTTGTCAGACGCGCGGTCACAAAGTCCTCAAAACCAAAATCATAAAGTCTCTGATGGTCATTCCAATCATCGGGATCGTTGAGGGTGACCGCAATCAGTTCCCTGCCGTCCCTCATGACGGTAGATACAAGACAGCGACCGGCTTTTTTTGTGAAGCCGGTTTTCACCCCTGTACAGCCTTGGCACTGCCAAAGCAGCTTGTTGTGATTTTTTAGCACCCTGTCCCATTCATATCCGCCCCAAGGTATTCGTATCTCCTTAGTAGCCACAATATTACGGAAAGCGGGCAAGGTCATAGCGTAGCGGGTAAGCACAGCCATGTCATAGGCGGTAGTGTAATGGTTTTCCCCGTCAAGGCCATTGGGAGTTTCAAAGCTTGTGTTGAACATGCCTATTTCCTTGGCCTTTGCATTCATCATTACAACAAAGGCGTCAACGCTGCCGGCGGTGTGCTCCGCAAGGGCCACCGCCGCGTCGTTTCCGCTTTTTAGCATAAGGCCGTAAAGAAGCTGTTCAACAGTAAGCTCCTCCCCTACTTCAAGCCACAGGGACGAGCCTTCGACCCCTGCGGCGGTGGGACTGACCGTAACAACGTCGGTGAGCTTACAGTTTTGTATGACCAAAAGCGCGGTCATGATCTTGGTAGTACTTGCCATAGGAAGCTTTTCAAAGCCGTTTTTTTCGTACAAAAGCCGTCCTGAGGCCTTATCCACAAGCACGGCGCTTCTGGCAGAAATATCCTCCGGCGGGGCGGCAAAGGCCGTCACGGAAAAAAAGACCGCTAAAATTACCGCTATTATTTTTTTCATGACGCATAACCTCCCAAGCGCGGGCTGTTACAATATTATGAATTATTTTAATTTAATATGATGAAGTTGTTTAACATTTTCGAGCGACTAATGCTTTGGCCAATTCAATCGACTTTTTTACGGTTGAGGGGGCAGGCCCTCCCGTGAGTGTGCGTCCGTTAACACATTTTTCCATGCTAATCTCGCTGTAAATATCATCCTCAATCAGAGAGCTGCACTCCTTAAGCTCCTCAAGGCTCAGCTGGTCAATGCCTACGCCTTTCTTTTCGGCAGCAAGAACCAAATGTCCCACAATTTCATGGGCTTCCCGGAAGGGTACGCCCTTCCTGACCAGATAATCCGCCACATCGGTTGCATTGGTAAAGCCCCCGTTGGCGCCCTTGTACATATTATCCTTGTTTATCTTCATTGTGGCGACCATTTTTGTAAACACCGGAACACAGAGCTTGACTGTATCAATGGCGTCAAAAAGGGCCTCCTTGTCCTCCTGCATGTCCTTGTTATATGCCAAAGGGATGCCCTTCATAACCGTTAGGAGAGCTGTAAGATCCCCGTAGACCCGGCCTGTCTTGCCGCGGATAAGCTCCGCCACGTCGGGGTTTTTCTTCTGCGGCATAATGGAGCTGCCTGTACTGTAGGCGTCATCCATTGTCACAAAGCGGAACTCGTTGCTGCTCCATAGTATAAGCTCCTCACAGAAGCGGGAAAGGTGCATCATTACGACGGACAGATCAAACATTGTCTCAAGAGCAAAATCCCTGTCCGAAACTCCGTCAAGAGAGTTCATGGTGATACCGCTGAAGCCCAGCTTTTCCGCGACAAATTCCCTATCCAGCGGGTAAGTGGTTCCCGCAAGAGCTCCGCTACCCAAAGGGCAGACATTAGTACGGCGGCGGCTGTCGTTAAGTCGATCCATATCCCGGAGCAGCATATTCACATAGGCCATAAAATAGTGGGCCAGCGTAATGGGCTGTGCCTTTTGAAGATGGGTATAGCCGGGCATTATGGTGTCAAGATTTTCTTCAGCCAGTTTCAAAAGAGTATTGATCAGCTCAGTGAGCTGCGCTTTGACAGCATCTATTGCGTCCCTCGTATACATACGTACATCAAGGGCCACCTGATCGTTGCGGCTTCGGCCTGTGTGTAGCCGCTTACCCGCCTCGCCTATACGGTCAATAAGTATCTTTTCCACATTCATATGAATATCCTCGGCGTCAACGAGAAATTCAACCCGGCCTGCCTCAATATCCGCAAGTATTTCGTTCAGAGTTTTGACAATAAGCTGACTGTCCTCAATGGGGATTATCCCCTGACGGCCAAGCATTTCGGCATGGGCAAT
>CAYTWZ010000086.1:0-7877 GCA_964442035.1 uncultured Oscillospiraceae bacterium | reverse complement strand
GTGATGTCCTATTAATCTATGACTTCGCCGACAGCCCTACCCTATCGCTGAAATTGGTGAAGTCAACTTAAAGGTCTATGGCGCGGGAGATATCGGGCTCAAATCATATTCCAATTCCGCTTTGCGGATGCCGTCACCGTAAGAAGCTTTCTCCGCCGTTAGGCGGTGGAGGGGTTATCCATGAAGGAAGGGGAACCGTCCATCGGCTCCCCTCTTAAATTATGCTGCTTCAGCGCTTCCTTTCTACAGCTTTTTAACAAACAGACAGCGTATCGCGTTGAGCACCGCCAGTACCATAACTCCCACATCCGCAAAAATTGCGAGATACATATTCGCAATGCCCACAGCGCCCAAAATCAGGCACGCGAGCTTGACTCCCAAGGCCATGACAATATTCTGGTAAACTATCCTCAGGCATTTTCTTGATATACGGATCGCCTTGGATATTTTCATGGGGTCGTCATCCATCAATACAACGTCCGCCGCCTCAATAGCCGCGTCTGACCCCATAGCGCCCATGGCAATGCCGATGTCCGCCCGTGACAAAACAGGGGCGTCGTTAATGCCATCGCCTACAAAGGCCAGCTTTGCCCTGCCCCGCTTCGTGTTAAGAAGCTCCTCGACCTTTGACACCTTATCCGCCGGGAGCAGCTCGCCGTACACCTCATCAATGCCAAGAGCTGCCGCAACCTGATCGGCCACTTTCTTTGTATCGCCGGTGAGCATAACGGTTTTTTCCACTCCCGACTCCTTCAATGCCTTAACAGCCGCTTCGGAATGAGGCTTCACTATGTCGGAAATAACAATATGACCGGCGTATTTTCCGTTGATCGCCATGTGGATGATAGTGCCTGTACTATGGCAACTAATGTAGCGGATATTCAGGCTCTCCATAAGCTTATCGTTGCCTACGGCGACCTCCGTTTCGTCCACCTTCGCTATTATACCCTTTCCGCTGATTTCCCGAATGTCACTTACACGTGAGCGATCCGGCTCCTTCCCGTAAGCCCTCTGCAGGCTCCTGCTGATGGGATGGGAGGACGCGCTTTCCGCAAGAGCGGCATATTCCACCAGCTTTTGATCTTCTATCTCACTGTGATGAATTCCGTTGACCTCAAACACCCCTTGGGTAAGGGTCCCTGTTTTGTCAAATACAACATATTTTGTCCGGGAAAGTATTTCCAAATAATTTGAGCCCTTTACCAAAATGCCCTCCTGACTCGCGCCGCCTATCCCGGCAAAGAAGCTTAAGGGAATGCTGATCACAAGAGCGCAGGGACAGCTGATAACAAGGAATGTCAACGCCCGGTATATCCATACTCCCCAATCGGCGGAAATACCCATAAAGAGCATCCGGATAACGGGCGGCAAAACTGCCAGCGCCAAGGCGCTGCAGCACACTGCCGGGGTATATATTTTTGCAAATTTTGAGATAAAATCCTCTGATTTGGATTTGCGGGAACTTGCGTTCTCCACCAAATCCAGGATTTTGGATACGGTGGACTCCCCAAACTCCTTTGTTGTCCTGATTTTCAGCACACCTGTCATATTGATACAGCCGCTGACGATTTCGTCCCCCGGCCTTGCCTCACGGGGCAGACTCTCACCGGTCAGAGCGGCGGTGTTAAGGCTGGAAGCCCCGTCCACAACAACACCGTCAATGGGCACCCTTTCCCCCGGCTGTACCACAATTACGCTACCTATGCCGACATCGTCAGGATCTACCTGCTTCAGCCTGCCGTCATATTCTATATTTGCATAGTCAGGCCGTATGTCCATCAGGGCGCTGATATTGCGGCGGCTTTTTCCCACGGCATAGCCCTGAAACCATTCGCCGATCTGATAAAAAAGCATAACGGCAATAGCTTCCAAATAGTCGCCGTTTTCATAGATTGCCAAGGCCATAGCCCCTATCGTAGCAACCGCCATCAGGAAGTTTTCGTCAAATATCTGCCTGTTCAAAATGCCTCGTGCGGCCTTTCGCAAAATGTCGTAACCGATAACAAGGTAATTGATCATATAAAGCAAAAGCCGCGCCCAGCGTCCGGCTGAAGCAAACAGGTAATTATCAAGCCGGTCAAAGATCTGTACCGGTACGGATTGGAGCGCCAAAAGCATTGCGGCGGAGATTAAAATACGAATCAGCATGATCCTCTGCTTTTTGGTAAGCCTCTCGTTTCGGCTTCCCCCCACACCAAAAAGGAAAATGGCTGACGCTACAATTACGGCAACCAACAAAACGCTGATAACAAGCTTCTGCATGATAATCTCCTTTCATAATTTAACATATGCTTAATTGTTTATTTATCTTTTGCAATAAAGGGCGCCCATAAGAGTATTTTAAGGGCGCCCAGCCATAAGGCTTGATCAAATGAAAATTTCGCAGTCCGGCTCAACCCTTTTGCAGGCCTTAAGCACATCCCCCATTACAGCCTTTGGCTCTTTTCCTTCCTCAAGCTCTACGATCATCTTCTGAGTCATAAAATTAACGGTAGCACTCCGGATGCCGGAGGTCTTGCGGGCGGCATCCTCCATCAGATTTGCACAGTTGGCACAGTCAACCTCGATTTTGTAAGTTTTTTTCATTTGAAAAAGCTCCTTCATGTCACATAAATTTAATAATTAAGTACTTGTTTAATCATTCTGATTGTAGTATAATATAAACAGAATGATAAGTCAATACCTTCAAAACACACTTTGCCAAATAGGCGAAAACAATTTCCAATAAGGCGAAAACGGAGGAATTTTTATGCTTCAAAGAGAGCTGCCCCACGACCACGGGGAAGGAAAAGAAAAATACAACATGCTCCAGCAGCTGAGTAACATTGACAACTTTCAGAAGATCGCGGAAATATTCAAACAGATAGGAGACGCCACAAGGGTACGGATCTTCTTTCTGCTGTGCCATTACGAGGAATGCGTGACCAACATTTCAGCCATGCTGAACATGTCCAGCCCCGCAATATCCCACCATTTGCGGCCGCTACGCAACAGCGGTCTGATAGTCAGCCGCCGTGAGGGTAAGGAAGTCTATTACCGGGCGGCCGACACAGCCCAAAGTCAGCTACTCCACCAGATGATTGAAGAGGTCATGGAAATTGCCTGTCCCGTATAACTAAAATAAGTAAGGAGGATGCACAATGCTGAATGACCTTGCTCAAATCCAAAACTCGGCCGGCGAATATCAGGGCAAAGATCATATCGAATCCATTGAGCTTTATCCCGGTATAGCGCTGACCTTCCTTACACTAACAACAGACAATTTGCCCATACATCATCCCCCTTTAGACCACATGCTGGAAATCAATTACTGCCGCGCCGGGCGCGTCGGCTGGACTATGGGCAATGGGAACAGTGTATATCTCGGTCAAAATGATTTTTTACTGCATTCCTTGCGAGCCTGTACAAATTCCGTAATGACCCTGCCAAACGGGAACTACGAAGGACTTACCGTAAGCATTGATCTGCGGGCGCTTACGGACAACCCGCCGGAAATACTTTCCGGCACAGGGATTACAGGGGCTTTTCTGTACGACAAATTCTGTAAGGATGACTCTGTTGTTTTCATTGCCGGGAACGAACAGACGGAAAAAATATTTTCGGCATTCTACGGCCGGCCAAAGGAACTGCAACATGCATATCAAAAAATAAAGACGCTGGAGCTGTTGCTGTACCTGTGTGAACTGAAGCCCGACGCCAAAAGCCGCCTGACAGAATATCGATCAGAGCAAATCGAAACTATCCGCGCTATTCATGATAATCTTGTGGAGAATATTGACCGTCGGTTTACCATTGAAGCGCTGTCTAAGCATTATCTGATGAACCCCACCACACTAAAGACAATGTTCAAGTCTGTCTACGGAAGCTCAATAGCCGCTCATATGAAACAGCACCGAATGGAATATGCCGCCAAGCTGCTACGGGAAACAGATCTCAGCATTGCCGAAATTGCCGGGCGCGTGGGCTATGACAGTCAAAGCAGATTTACAACGGCATTTAAGGAATACTGCGGAAAGCTCCCCAAGAACTACCGAGGGTAGTTCTTGGGGAGCCTCAGCTCTTCCTTAGATCCGTATTTCCTGTATTTCCTTAAGCCAAAGCTCACGGCAGGCGTCACTCGGCATACGCCAGTCGCCTCTGGGCGAAACCGCCACACTGCCCACCTTGGGGCCGTCCGGGAGACAGCTGCGCTTGAACTGCGCCGCAAAAAACCGGCGGTAGAATATTTCCATCCATTTTTTAATTGTACCCGGGTCATAGCTTCCGTCAAAGGCCTTTTCCGCCAAACGGAAGATTTTTTTCGGCGAAAAGCCCAAACGTAGCAAATAGTAAAGGAAGAAGTCGTGAAGCTCATATGGGCCGATAATGTCCTCGGTCTGCTGACTTATGACCCCGTCCTTTGGGGGAAGCAGCTCCGGGGAGACAGGCGTCGCAAGAATGTCCTCCAGACATAGCCTCAGCTCATCTTCGCTGTTTCGGGCATAATATGATACCAAATGGCGCACAAGAGTTTTGGGAATAGACGCGTTTACGCCGTACATGCTCATATGATCTCCATTGTAGGTGGACCAGCCCATTGCAAGCTCACTCAGATCGCCGGTTCCGATCACAAGGCCGCCGTTCTTGTTGGCTATATCCATAAGCACCTGTGTGCGCTCACGGGCCTGACAATTTTCATATGTCACGTCACGGGCGTTCTCGCTATGTCCGATGTCCCGGAAGTGCAACCGCACGGCCTCTTCAATCCTTACCTCCTTAAAGTCGGTATCAAGGACGCGGCTGAGGGTCAGGGCGTTGTCGTGAGTGCGCTTTGTGGTGCCGAAGCAGGGCATTGTTACGGCCGTTATCCCCTTACGGTCAAGTCCCAGCATATCAAAGGCTTTGACGGCCACAATATACGCAAGGGTGGAATCGAGGCCGCCGCTGAGACCTATGACCACGTTTTTACAGCCTGTATGGTCAAGCCGCTTTTTCAGGCCCAAGGCCTGAATAGTGAGTATCTCATCACACCGCCGATCCAACGTCGTCTTGTCCGACGGCACAAAGGGCATCGGGTCAACATATCTTTCAAGGTCGGTCACTGTGGGCTCAAGATCAAAATTGATCACCCGGATATCGCCGCTTCTGAAGGAGTCAAAGCTGTTCATCCTTCTTCTCTCCCCGACTATGCGCCCCAGATCCACCACCGCTGCGGTAAAATCGTTTTTGTTAAGGTCGGTGTTTTCGTTAAGGATGACACCGTTTTCCCCAATCATATTCTGACCGCAGAAAACCATATCTGTGGTGCTTTCCCCATAGCCCGCGTCCGCGTAAGCGTAGACGCACACAAGTCGGGCTGAGGTGGAAGATACAAGACTCCTGCGGTAGGACTTTTTGCCCACAAGCTCGTCCGAAGCGCTTAAATTGAGTATAAGCGTCGCTCCGTTCATCGCAAGAGCTGTTGATGGGGGATTAGGCACCCAAAGATCCTCGCATATCTCCACACCCACCACAAGCTGAGGCATGGACGTACAACTGAACAGCAGCTTACTGCCAAAGGGCACATGCCTGCCTCCGATACGGGCAAAGGTCGTTTCCTCCGGCGCGGGAGTAAAGTGCCGCCTTTCGTAAAACTCACCGTAGTTGGGTATATGGCTTTTGGGCACAAGACCCAGTATCTCCCCATGGCAAAGCACAGCGGCGCAGTTGTACAGTCTTGATTCCAGCGTAAAAGGCAGTCCCACCGCGATAAGACAGTCAAGCTCCGCTGTCTCCCGCGCAATTTTCATAAGCTCCGACTCGCAGCTGTCGAGCAGCGTCTGCTGCAAAAACAGATCGCTGCAGGTGTAGCCGCAAAGGCAAAGCTCCGGTAGCACTATAACCTTAACGCCCTGTGCGCAAAGCTCCTTTGCCGCAGAGATGATTTTTTCCCCGTTATAAACCGCGTCCGCCACACGAATGTCAGTAGTTGCGGCACAAATTTTAACAAATCCGTCACGCATAATATATCCCTCCGATAAAATCTCTTTTCATAATACCATTTTTAGCCATTATTGTCAACTGATATTAATTTTTTTATTATGTATATAACGATCTACTTGCGGCAATATTAAAAGAGAAGGAGTGATCGTATGGGCTTTTTATGGTTTTCTGCCGGGTCAATATTCGGGACAATACTGATGGCGCTGCTGGCGGCAAGCGACAATTAAGTCAGTTAATTTTAAACTTTCTGATAATTTTACAAAAAAATATTGCTATTCACCGCGTTTTCTGCTACAATAGCGGTTGAGGTGTTTTAATGAAAAAGCTTTTATCAACAATTATGGCGCTGGTTTTGCTCCTTTCCCTCTGCCCTGTCTTCGCCGCTGATGAAGAGGACTTTGTAAGGGGTGTCTGGGTCTCCAGCGTGGTTAATCTTGACTACCCCTCTAAGCAGGGTCTTAGTCAAATTGATCTGAAAAAAGAGGCGGACGACATAATCGACACCTGCTTAAAAACAGGTATGAATACAATATTTTTTCAGGTGCGGCCCTGCAGCGACGCGTTGTACAATTCCAAGATTTTCCCCGTAAGCGTTTATCTTGCGGGGGAAAGTACATATAATACTCTCAGCTTCGACCCTCTCGCCTATCTTGTATCCAAGGCGCACCAAAACGGCATCAAGCTCCACGCTTGGATAAACCCCTATCGTGTGACGCGTCTTGGGGAGAAGGAATATTTGGCCTTTGACGAAGGCAGCCCTCAGCGGCAGCATCCGGAGTATCTGCTTAAGGCGGAGGACGGCAACTATTTTTTTGACCCGTCCCTTCCCCAGGTTCGCGATCTGATAACCGATGGCGTACTGGAAATAATTGAAAACTATGATGTGGACGGAATTCACTTTGACGACTATTTTTACCCCGAAAGCTCCTTTGATGACAGCGCACAGTTCATGGCGTCAGGCAGTAGCGATCTTGCGGCATGGAGGGTAGACAACGTAAACGCCCTTGTGAAACAGGTGCATGACGCTATTGAGGAAGCTGCCCCCGACGTGGAATTCGGCATCAGCCCCAGAGGCGTGTGGGCCAATGATTACGAGGACAGCCGCGGTAGCGCTACCAGAGGCGGCGGTAGCCTTAATTCAATATACTGTGACACCATACGCTTCATTGACGAGGGCTGGGTAGACTATATCTGTCCCCAAATATATTGGAACATAGGCTTTGACGCGGCGGATTACAGCGTGCTTGTGCCTTGGTGGGTAAACGCGGTAAAGGGTAGCGGAGTCAAGCTTTATATCGGAATGGGAGATTACCGCACGGAAGGCGCGGGTCCGGACAGTCCGTGGTACGGCGTGGCGGAGCTTGACCGCCAGCTCAACCTTAATCAGAGCTACAGCGCCATAAGCGGCGAGGTACATTTCCGCTACGGTGTTATCGCAAAAAACAGCGACTTGATTGAGCTTTACCGAACCAGATACGACCCCTCCCCGGTCGCCGCCCCTGTTTCCAAAGCTGAGCGGCTAAGAGCCAATATCATTAAGCTTATAAAGCAGCTTCTAAGCTGACGCGCCTGCGTAAACCAGCCCCTCCTTTGTATTTTTATCCCAACTGCCGGAAGCAATAACAGTGATAAAATTCAATAAGGCGCGCAGCGCCGTCATTCAACGTTTCGGTGGGAGATTGATCTCCCACCGAAAAACGAAAGCGGAACCCGCCGCCTATAGAGGGTGCGGGCTGCCGGTGGCAGCCTCTGCGAAGCAGAAGCACCGACCGAGTCGGTAGACGAGACTCGGGGGACATCTTTCGTTTAGTTATATTTCTATCAATAGTTTAGTTCAATAATGGCTGAAATACCGTCATGTCGTTTCGGCGGGAGATTGAACTCTCACCGAAGCACAGAGGAGCTAACGCTCCCTG
>CAYTWZ010000085.1:0-7985 GCA_964442035.1 uncultured Oscillospiraceae bacterium | reverse complement strand
TGGGAGATCCTTTCTCCCACCGAAAACGCCCCATGACGGGCTTTCAGCCCTTATTAAATGCCTTGCATCAGCCGAGTATGCCGCGATACTCTCTGATGCAAGGCATTCTTTGCCTATTCGGCATCTACACAAGCGCTCTGTCAAAACGGGCGATAACTTTGTGAAAAATTTTTCTTGACTTTTTTACCGCAATGCTATATACTGTTAAAAATTATCGGGACGGAGGATGTATATGGCTAATAATCAGGCTAAAAAAAGCAATCTCTTACATCTAATTTTCATTGATGGTCTGAGCGGAATGGCTTTGGGACTGTTTGCCACCCTCATTGTAGGTACAATCTTCGTATCTATCAGCGGATTTTTCAGCGGAAGATGGAGCGGCCTGCTACTTATAGTTGGCAAAACCGCTCAACTGCTAACCGGTGCGGGCATTGGCTGCGGAACGGCAATGAAGCTTAAGCAGACTGCTCCCCTTGTTACCATCAGCGCCGCAATGTGCGGACTTGTGGGCGCATATGCCAAGGCGATCCTTGCCGGAACCTTTTTTTCAGAGGGAGCCTTTGCCATAACACCTCCCGGCGAACCCATGGGCGCTTTTATCGGGGCGCTGGCAGCGATCGGCATCGGTAAGCTTGTAAGCGGACGGACAAGCGTTGACATACTTGTGACGCCAATCTCCTGTATCGTTGTAGGCAGCGCTGTGGGCCTTGCCGTAGGGCCGTATATATCCACCTTTATGAACTGGCTGGGACAGCTGGTAAACTGGGGAGTTGAGCAGCAGCCATTCATTATGGGAATAGTTGTATCCGTACTTATGGGAATGTTCCTGACTCTGCCAATAAGCTCGGCAGCCATAGGAGTATCCCTTGGTCTCAGCGGACTTGCGGCCGGCGCCGCCACTGTGGGCTGCTGCGCAAACATGATAGGCTTTGCCTTTGCCAGCTACCGGGAAAACAAGATGGGCGGCCTTGTAGCTCAGGGTCTCGGCACAAGCATGCTTCAGATACCCAATATAATCCGGCATCCTCAGATATGGATACCGGCCATTATCAGCAGTGCCATACTGGGGCCGGTGTCTACACTTGTTTTCAAAATGACGTCCAATGCCGTAGGCAGCGGCATGGGTACTGCCGGATTGGTGGGTCCCATAATGACCTATACCGACATGGCCGCCAATGGAAACGAAATTTATGTGCTGGGTATTATTCTTCTGATGTACTTTGTGCTTCCCGCGGTTTTGAGCCTTATCATCAGCGAGGGAATGCGTAAGCTTGGATTTATCAAATTCGGAGACATGAAGCTTGACATATGAAAATAGGAAGCACGGAAATAAAAAACAACATAATATTAGCCCCCATGGCCGGAGTGGCGGATCTGCCTTTTCGCATAATGTGTCACAGATTCGGCGCCGGGTTAAGCTATACAGAAATGGTCAGCGCAAAAGCGCTGACCTTTGAAAATGAAAAAACCTACAAGCTGATGAATACGGAAAGTCTGCCCACGGCGGTGCAGCTTTTCGGCAGCGATCCGGTAGCTATCGCTGCCGCCGTTCCGGAGGCGGAAAAGCACGGGCTTTTTGTGGATATAAATATGGGCTGCCCCGCCCCCAAAATCACCGGCAACGGCGAAGGCAGCGCCCTGATGAAGGATCTGGGGTTAGCTCGCGAGGTAATTCAGGCGGCTGTCGGCGCAGCCTCAAAGCCTGTGACCGTCAAGATGCGGGCGGGCTGGAGCAGCGAATGCATAAACGCGCCACAGCTTGCGCGCATTGCCCAGGACGCGGGAGCGGCGGCTGTGACAGTACACGGACGCACCCGAAACCAGTTTTATTCCGGATATTCCGATCGCGGCGTCATCAGGCAGGTCAGGGAGGCAGTATCCATCCCCCTCATTGCCAACGGCGATGTATGCTCCGCCGAGGACGCACTTTCCCTCCTTGCGGAAACAGGAGCGGACGGGGTGATGGTGGGTCGGGGAAGTCAGGGACGGCCTTGGCTTTTTTCGGACATAGACAGGCTGCTCAGCTTTGGTTTGCCGCCGCTATCCCTTTCCCTGAAGGAGAAGATGGATATTGCAATGGAACACATGAGCCTAATCGTAAAATATAAGGGCGAGTATATAGGCATCCGTGAGGCACGCAAGCATGCCGCTTGGTACATTCGGGGCGTCAAAGGAGCCGCCGCCCTCCGGGAAGAAATAAATAAGGCCGAAACCTTGGAAAAAATGCAAGAAATATTACAAAAGGTTATTGACGAAGAATGACATTTTTGATATAATTAAAAAAATAGAAAAAAAGTTTTTTTAAGAAAGGACGAAACAGCATGGACAACAAAATACTGTATGAAGGACTCACCTACGACGATGTACTTCTGATACCTCAAAAATCCGATGTGTACGGCAATGTTGACCTTTCTACCCAGCTCACTAAAAAAATACGCCTGAATGTACCTCTTATGAGCGCTGCTATGGACACTGTCACAGAGTCGGCCATGGCCATTGCTATGGCCCGTGAAGGCGGCATTGGCATTATCCACAAAAACATGACCATTGAGGCTCAAGCTACTGAAGTGGACAAGGTAAAGCGCAGCGAGCACGGGGTCATCGTTGATCCGTTTTTCCTTTCTCCCGAAAATACACTGGCGGAGGCCGACGCCCTTTGCGCCAAGTACAAGATCAGCGGCGTACCCATTACCGAGAACGGTAAGCTGGTAGGCATACTTACCAACCGTGACCTGCGGTTTGAGACGGACTTTGGCAAAAAGATCAAGGATGTGATGACCAAGGAAAACCTGATTACTGCCGGAGAAGGAACCACTCTTGACGACGCCAAAGAGATACTTTGCAAGCATAAAATCGAAAAGCTCCCCATCGTGGACGATGAAGGCAATCTGAAGGGACTTATCACAATTAAGGACATTGAAAAGGCCGTGCGCTATCCCAACAGCGCCCGTGACGACAACGGGCGTCTGCTGGCGGGGGCTGCCATCGGCATAACCGCCGACATTCTTGACAGAGTCAAGGCTCTTGTGGACGCCAAGGTGGATGTGCTGGTGCTTGACAGCGCTCACGGACACAGCAAAAACATTATGGACGCAATCGACAAGGTTAAAAACGCCTTTCCCGATGTACAGCTGATCGCCGGAAACATCGCCACGGCAGAAGCCGCCCGGGATCTGATAGCTCACGGCGTTGACGCCATTAAGGTCGGTATTGGGCCCGGTTCCATATGCACAACACGCGTTGTAGCCGGTATAGGAGTGCCTCAGATCACTGCCGTAATGAATGCGTACAGTGTAGCAAAGGAGTTTGGCGTACCTGTAATAGCGGACGGAGGAATTAAATACAGCGGCGATCTTCCCAAGGCCATTGCCGCCGGGGCCGACGTGATTATGCTGGGTTCACTGCTGGCAGGCTGCGAGGAAAGTCCCGGAAGCACAGAGATATTTCAGGGACGTCAGTTCAAAGTATACCGGGGTATGGGCAGCATAGCGGCCATGGAATGCGGCAGCAAGGATCGTTACTTCCAGACGGGCAGCCGCAAGCTTGTGCCTGAGGGAGTAGAAGGGCGTGTACCCTACAAGGGACATCTGAGCGATACCGTATTTCAGCTACTTGGCGGGCTTCGTAGCGGCATGGGCTACTGCGGAACAGCAAATATACCTGAGCTTAAGGAAAGAGGACGCTTTGTCCGCATCACCGGCGCCGGCCTTAAAGAGAGCCATCCTCATGATGTACACATAACAAAGGAAGCGCCCAACTACAGCGCCAATATGTAAGTTTTAGGGCCGTATCAACACGATTGCAGCAAATCGGATTGGTACGGCTTCGTTTGTTTTTTAAGCAACCGCTATTTTTCATTGGAGATGATCTTGTGGAGCTAAACCAGCAACAGCGCGAGGCAGTGGATGAGACGCCCAAGGACATAACTGTCAGTGCCGCCGCAGGCAGCGGAAAAACTCAGGTTTTGGGCAAAAGAGTGCTCAGACGCATTTCGGAGGAGGACGGCGTAGACGTAAATCGGCTGCTTATCCTCACCTTTACCAACAGCGCCGCCGCAGAAATGCGTTCCCGCATAAGCCGTGCTGTTTCCGATGCTTTAAAAACCGAGACCGATCCGGACAAAAAACGCCGCCTGACACGGCAGCTTTCGTTAGTGGGAGGAGCGGACATATGCACGATCGACTCCTTCTGCTACAGACTGCTGAAGCAGAACTTTTTCCGGGTCCCGGGGCTTGCGTCAGACTTTTCCATCGGCGGGGACAGCAGCGTAAAGCTGGTGCTTATGGACGCTATGCGGGCAATGATCGAGGAATTCAGCGCGGCCTTGGAGCAAAGCCGAGGCGGAGAGCTGCTGCCGGTGTACGCAATACAGGCGGACAGGTTTTTCAGCCGCTATGACAAAGAAACCGCCGCCGACATTCTGGAGGGGTTCGGAATACTCTGCGGAAGCTACGGCAATGCCAGTCGAAGCGCGGATTTTGTTGACGACGCAAAGGATTACACCGAATATGTACGTTTTTTGAAACGTCAGGCCGAGTATACCCCGGATCCGCAACAGTGGCTTGACAGCTGCATCAGGGACTATTCGCCATGCATTACCTTTGACGACTCCCGTTTTGGCAGATACGCGATTGAGCAGGCGGGGAAAATTTTAGATGACATATACAAAAAGCTTGAGGACGAATACAGGTTCGGCAATCTCAATTCCAGTAACGCGGCTGCGTTTGCTGAGGCGATGGAAAGGCTCAGGGCCATTCCCCGCCCACACACCTATGCCCAAGCGGTGGAGATCTTTGCCGGGGGGATGCCTATCACCAAGGCAATCAAGGCCAAGAGCACAAAAAAGGAGCCCGGCAATCCTCACGCTCAAGCGGTCAAAGCCAACATAAAGGACCTGTGGGAAGGGGCAAGAAAGGCTCTTTACGCCGAAAATCCCGCCAATATGGAAACCTTTAGGACGGAAATACGCCCCGTTGTTCTGGCTCTGTGCGAAATGGCTCGCCGCCTGATCGAGCTTGAGACCCAGATGCTTATGGAAAAGAAAAAGCTCAACTTTTCCACCTGCACTGCCCTCACACTTAAGCTGCTTATTAACCCCGACCACACTCCATCGGATCTGGCAATGGAGCTTAGAAGCTACTACGACGAAATATATGTGGACGAGGCTCAGGATCTTGATCCTCGGCAGGTGGCTATTTTTGACGCCATATCCAACGGAAGGCTGTTTATGGTGGGGGACGTAAAGCAAAGCATTTACAACTTCCGCCATGCCGAGCCGGATATCTTCAACAGCCGCATGGGCGAAGGCGAAAGCAGCAAGCTCATAACCATGAACATAAACTACCGTAGCGATGACACTATCATCAAGGCCGTAAATCAGGTGTTCGGCCGCCTGATGAACAAAAGCACAATGAATGTGGATTACGAAAACGACCATAAAATGACTGTGGGGAAAAAAGACGACGGGCGCAAGCCCTGCCGCTGTGAATTTATTGCTATAAGCGACAACCTTTCCTCCCCGCTGACTTATAAATTTGATCTTGAAGCTCAAGCTACCGCCAACAGGATCAGGGAGTTAATCGAAAGCAAAATACAGGTTTTTGACAAGGATGCCGAAAGCCTTCGACCCATACGCTTCAAGGATATTATCGTACTGTTCAGAACAAACAGCGAAGGGCGAGCCTTGGAGCGTATATTTAATCAAAACGGTATACCATGCTTCTGCGAGGATGGGGACGTATTGTTTTCACAGCAGGAGATTGCCGCGGTTACCGATGTATTGACGCTGTTAGACAACCCAATGAGGGATTACCCATTGGCCGGCATGCTCCGAGGGCTGATGTTCGACTTCAGCGAAAATGACCTGCTCAAAATACGCAGTGTCAGCTCAGACTGTAGCTTTGCTGAGGCATTCGCGGCCTTAAGCAGTGAGCAGGACAAAAATCACTCAAGCTTTGGCGCGAAGCTTGGAGACAGTGACCTACTTGCACGGTGCGTAAATGTAGGCAAGTTGCTGGAAAAGTGGCGCTTTGCGGCTGCCCTCAAACCCATAAGCGAAGTCATAGGAATGATACTCACCGACACGGACTACTATGCCTCGGTAGGGGCTCTGCCATCCGGCTCCAAGCGCAGAGCAAACTTAGATCTGCTGATGGATACAGCCAGAGCGTTTGAGGCTTCAGGCAACCGGGGACTTTATCGCTTCCTTGAATACATAAAGGAACAGGAAATCTCTGGCAGCAGTGCTTCTCCTGAAGCAAAGACCCTGTCTGACTCAATGGACGTAGTACGCATCATGACAATACACAAGTCCAAGGGTCTTGAAGCCCCTGTGGTATTTTTGCTGTGCTGTCCCAAAAGATTTACTTCAAAGGAGTCGGGGCTTGTCGTCAACCGTAAGCTTGGATTTTCTCTGGACTACCAAAACGAAAGAGCCGGTTACTCCCACACCTCCCCCATCAGCCGGATAATACATTTCTTCAACAACAGGGAGTGTTACACCGAGGAGCTACGGATACTGTACGTGGCCATGACCCGTGCCAGAGAGCGGCTGATATGCACAGGCTACTACCCTATGAAGGTATCGTTTGAAAACACTCACTCCTTTGACGGCGAGGTCACTCAAAGCGATATCCTGTTCAGCCTGAAAAGCTATGCAAAGCTGCTGGGAACATCCATATTTGACGAAAAGATCTGGAAATTGACCCAGCTCAGTCCCGAGGACATCCCCGGTCCGGCTCCTTTATCACAAATTAGCCACTCTGACGAGTTTGGGAGCGCCGTTACCGAGCGTCTGGATGAGCTGCTCAGCTTTACATATAAGTATAAGGCGGCGGCCTCAATTCCCGCAAAGGTAAGCGTTTCGGTTCTTAAGACCGATGACGGGGATCCGGAGGCTCACCCCCTCAGCTTTGTCGTAGCGCCCGAAAAGCTTCGCAAGCCTTCCTTTGTCTCAGGAAAAGAGGTTCTTACCGGCGCGGAGATAGGTACGGCATACCATGCCATAATGTTAAACCTGGACCTCGACCGGCCTCCCACTCCCCAAATAAACGAAATGGTCGGCCGGGGAATAATTTCTCCTCGGGAGCGTATGATGGTTAAGGACGAACGCATAGCCGCCCTTATGGAAAGCCCCCTTGGTCTAAAGATGAAGGCGGCTAAAAAGCTTTGGCGTGAGGCTCCGTTTATGATCAATGTTTCCTCCCGGGATATTGAAGGATTTGAGGACGTTCCTCAGGAGTCTGTAGCTGTACAGGGCATAATCGACTGCTTCTTTGAATGGGAGAACGGAATTATTCTTGTTGACTACAAGACCGACAGCTATACAGACCCGTCAGAGATCGTAGCCAGATACAAAAAACAGCTTTATTATTACGCCAAAGCCATAAATCAAAAATTTTCAGACAAAAAAGTTCAAAAATATCTTTACTTATTTCACAAAGGTGATATAATAGAGGTAGATTAAAAGAAAGGAGTTTCCCTAATGTCTCAGCCCACTTCCACAAAACGAAAAAAAAGAAGGAAAAAGAAAAAAAATAGTGCCTTAATGGTTATATTGGTTATACTCGGCATAATGCTCATTTTCATTCTTTCATTCATTATTGCATTTGCGGTTTCCTCAAACGGCCCTGAAAAACGCGCTGTAAACAGCACTGATGTGGACCAGCCTGATATAATGCCGGCAGTGGATGATAATTTGTTGTCAAATGACGTGTCCGAAACCAATGAGCTTTTCAGCGAAGATGACGAATCGGTAAAAGCTGACAGGAATGTAGGTGTGTCCTCCGACTCAAATTCCAGCAAATCAAGCTCTGACAAAACAAGCTCAAGTTCTAACAAGACAAGCACAAGCTCAAGCTCCGACAAAACAAGCTCAAATTCAAGCTCTAACAAGACAAGTTCAAGCTCAAGCTCCGACAAAACAAGCTCAAGTTCAAGCTCTAACAAGACAAGTTCAAGCTCAAGCTCCGACAAGACAAGCTCGA